>JBOGOE010000174.1:0-8031 GCA_050747445.1 Candidatus Polarisedimenticolia bacterium
CTCCGGACGGGCGTGCTATAATCCGCCCCCTCTTCAGAACGTCCCGCTCGACGCAGGAGCATCCCATGACGGCGACGCGTGTCCTCATCGTCGGCGGCGGTCTGGCCGGCAGCGAGGCCGCCTGGCAGGCGGCGCGGCGGGGTGTGCCGGTCGATCTGTTCGAGATGCGGCCGGTGCGACCGACCCCCGTCCACCGGACCGATCTCCTGGCCGAGCTGGTCTGCTCGAACTCCCTGAAATCCAACCTGCTCGATACCGCCTCCGGTCTTCTCAAGGAGGAGATGCGGCGGCTCGACTCCCTGATCGTCCGGGTGGCCGACGGGTCGAAGGTGCCGGCGGGCGGGGCGCTCGCGGTCGATCGCGAGAAGTTCGCCGCCGGCGTGACCGACGCCTTGCGCGCCCTGCCGAACGTCCGGATCCACCGGGAGGAGGTGCGCGCCGTCCCCGCCGATGGACCGTGCGTCCTGGCCACCGGGCCGCTGGCCTCCGACGCCATCGCCGCCTCGATCGCCGCGTTCACCGGCTCGGAGTACCTGTACTTTTTCGACGCCATCTCGCCCATCATCGAGGCCGACACCATCGACCTGTCGAAGGTGTTCCGGGCGTCGCGCTACGGCAAGGGGGGCGACGACTACCTGAACTGCCCGATGACCGCGGCGGAGTACGACCGGTTCTACCGGGCGCTCCTCGGCGCCGCCGAGGCCCCGACCCACGAGTTCGAGAAGGGGATCGAGTACTTCGAGGGATGCCTGCCGATCGAGGAGATGGCGCGGCGCGGGCGGGGGACGCTGCTGTTCGGTCCGATGAAGCCGGTCGGTCTGGCCGACCCGCGCACCGGAACGATGCCGCACGCCGTGGTGCAGCTGCGCCAGGACACGCTGGCGGCCGACTTCTATTCCATGGTCGGGTTCCAGAACCATCTGAAATTCGACGAGCAGAAGCGGGTGTTCCGGATGATCCCGGGGCTGGAGCGGGCCGAGTTCCCGCGCCTGGGTCAGGTGCATCGCAACTCCTACATCAACGCGCCGGCGATCCTGCTCCCGACCTTCCAGGCGCGCCGCCGCCGCGATCTGTTCTTCGCCGGCCAGATCTCGGGGGTCGAGGGGTACCTCGAGTCGGCGGCCTCCGGTCTCATCGCCGGGGTCAATGCCGCCCGACTCTCGGAAGTGGCCCCGCCCCTGGTGTTCCCGGCCACCACCGCCCTGGGCGCCCTGGCCCGGTACATCTCCGCGTCCGATCCGAAGAACTACCAGCCGGCCAACATCGCCTTCGGCCTGCTGCCGCCGCTCCAGGAGGCGATCCGCGACAAGCGCCGGAAGAAGGCCGCGATGGTCCGGCGCGCCCTGGAAGATCTCGGCACCTTCCTCGGACGCGAAGTGCTGGCCGGCGCGCCGGCGGGTTGAATCGTCCGCCGCCGATCCCGATGTCGTAAGACGCCGCGGCCGATCCCAACTTCGTCATGGTGCGCAGCCCCCGCTGCGCCCTACATTCGTGCCCGCATGGGCGGCCCGAGGAGGTTCCCGACCGCGGTGTCCGGAGCGCTCGTGGTGTGCGCCGCCGCGGCCGCCGTCCTCGCGGCGCCGCCCCCGCCGGTCGCGGCCGTCGACGAGGCGTCGGTGCTGCGTCTGCTCGAGCCCGAGCCGGACTTCGACGGCCTGAAACGTCTCGGTCCGGGAGTGATGCCCGCACTCGTTTCGCTCTATGCGAGGTCCGGCGTCACCCGGCGCACCGGGCTGGCGGCCGTCTTCTACCGGCTCGGATTCGAGTCCGCCGAGGCGAAACGGGCGCTGATGCAGGATATCCGCACCGATGACGAGACGCTCCGTCTCAACGTGCAATGGGCGCTGGGACGGGTGAGCGGCGATCCCGACGTGGTGGACGTTCTCCTGGACACCATGCGACACGACCGGAACCCGTTGTTCCGGGACAAGGCCGCCTGCGCGCTGGCTCACGATCAGATCCACCTGACCGAGGAGCAGAAGATCCGGCTGTACGAGCGCTTGATCGCCGCGCTGCGCGATCCGAAGCTTCAAGTGAGGGAGATCGCCCTGCAGGCGCTGCGGATCCACACGGGCCAGACGAAGGACTTCAGCCCCGGTGGCTCCCCGGCCGAACGCGAGGCCGCCATCGGCGGCTGGGAGCGATGGCTCGACGAATATCGATCCAACCTGTAGCCCTGGCGCTGGCGCTCGCCGCCGCGCCGGTGGCGGCCCCCGCGGAGGGGGGCACGCCCGTCTCCCCCGGGACCGTGGTCGCCCGGTACGGGTTCGACGACGGCTCGATCGACTCGGGACCCGACACCTTCTCGGTCTTCCGGCGGTCGCGCGGCCACGTGCGTCTCACGACCGCCTTCCGCTACAGCGGCTACCGTTCCGTCGAGATCCGGGACGCCGCCGGGGACGGTGCCTTCCCCGAGCTGCAGGGGTACTTCCCCGTGAGACGCGAGGGGACCCTCCGGGCCCATTTCGCCCTGATGATCGCGGAGCCCCGCGAGCAGCTCAACATCGCCCTCGCCGGGCCGGCCTGGTTCTCCTTGCGCAAGGACGGCATTGCGTTCTGGCTGCAGACCCGGGACGGGGTGTTCCACCACTACTCGGACAGCATGCCGAAACGGCTCCTGCCGGTGCGGCCGTTCATCTGGTACCTGGTGGACGTCTCCTACGACATCGACGCCGGTGTCTACGACCTCGACCTGCGCGAGGCCGGCGCCGGCGGGGCGCACGTCTCCCTGAAACACCAGCCCAACACCGTCAACGCCCCCGGTTCGGCCGTGGACAAGTTCTCCTTCATCGGCGACACCGGTCACGACACCTCCGGCGTGGTCTATTACCTGGACGACGTCCTGATCACCGTGGACCGGCCGATCGAGGTGCCGCCGCTCGTGGCCCCGGGCCGGCGCAAGCTGTTCATCGACATGTGGACCGATGCCCACCGGCTCGCCCGGTCGCGGACCGGCTGCCTGCCGGTCCTCGAATGGTCCGATCTCGGTCTGGGCGACGGCAATCTGGACGGGTTGAGGCAGGCCGGTCTCGACCCGCTTCTCGAACGGCTGGTGGCCGGCGACGGCGGCTCCCCGCTGCCGGACGGAGTGCCCGGCGACCATCGCGGGACGCTCGAGGCGATCCGATCCTGGCGCGCCGGGTGCCGGGCGTTCGCCGACGGCGCGGCCGCCGCCGCGCTGGAACGCTTCGAGGCGGCGCTCGAGCGGGCCCCCGGGACACGTTTGTTCGAGATGTCGGCGATCCTGGCGCTGGCGTCGCTGAAGCGGTGGCCCGAGGCCGACGCCCGGCTGGGCGCGGCGTACGGCGGCTGGCTCTCCGATCCCAGGCTGCCGGTGGCGCTGGCCCTCATCGGTCTGGAGCGGGACGACCTGGAGGAGGCCGCCCTGGCGCTGCAGGGATCCTCGGAACCGGTGCCCGACGACCCGAGGCTGGAGTGCGCCCTCCTGGCCCGGTCGCGCCTCCTGGATCCCGGGAACGTCGCCATGGTCCGGGCCCGTTTCCCGGAGGACTGGGCCTCCTGCCTGCACGCGGCGCTCCTTCCGGAGGAGTATTTCCACGTCCAGCTCTTCCGCAAGGACCCGGCCGGGGCGCTGCGTTACGCCACCCGGATGGAGCGGCGCATGCAGACGCTGCGGCTGCCCGAGGACGGCTGGATCGAGCGGATGGCGGACGCCGCGCTTCTCGGTGGGGACGCGCGTTACGCCCTGACCCTGTATACCGAGAGCCTGCGCCGGCGGGGACCGGACCATTGGCTCCTGAGCAAGATCGCCGACGTCCACTTCCTGCTGGGGGATGCCGATCGGGAGCGGGTGTTCCGCGAGGCGGTGTATGGGAGTCTGCGCGACGAGGAGGACCCGGGGCCGGCCGCGGGCGGAGCGCGGCCGTGACGCTCCGATCAAAGGCGGTGGCGGTCCTGCCGAGCCTGCTGTTCGCGGGGCTCGCGGTCCTGGCGGCGGACGCGCCCCCGGGCGCCGCGGCCGGCGACCTGTCGGTGGACGAGGCGTACGATCACCATTCCCATCACCGGCACACCGAGCTCGATCCGGGGGCGGGATTCAGCCGGCAGGAGGCCGTCTTCCTGGAACGTCTGTTCCGGCTGATCGATCTGGCCATCGTCGAGAAGACCCGGGCCTGGATCTGGTTCCAGTCGGAGGGGCGGAAAGGGGCGCCGGTCTCACGGTACCGCGATCGGATCGACGCGCTCCTCGGCGAGCTCGATCGGCTGCCGGCCCCGGAACGGCTGCGCGAGGTGAAATCGCTCATCGCCCAGGCCATCGAGGATCAGCGGGCCCACTTCGAGGCCTGGGACCGGGCCGTGCGGGAGGTCGGGAGCGGCACCGGCGAACCGGGAGGGGAGCCGGCGGGGGGCGGCATCTTCATGCGGCGATCCTCGCAGAAATTGCACCAGGCGTACGACCGCCTGCGGGCCCTGTTCCCCGCCGCCGGGCCGCGCAACCTCGACGCCTTCTACGACCACCTCTGCGTCCTCGACCTTCTCTAAGACGCGGCTTCAGGGCGTCAGATCGGCGACCGATTCAAGCACCAGGTCGGGGCGGCGGAGGGCGTCGTCCAGCTCCTGCCGGCGCGTCTTCCCCGTCAGGACGAGCGCCGCAGGGCAGACCGAGGTCGAAGGACGGAAGGCCAGCCCGGCCCGGCGCAGCCGCGCGAGCGCTTCCGCGGCGCCGGGCAGCGCGCGGTCCTTGTGGACCAGGGTGCCATCCACGTCGAACAGGAAACCGCGCACGCCGGCGGGGAGGTTCACGACGGGGTCGAAGTACCAGGGGGCGGAGGCGCGTGCCCCCGGCCCCCTGTCATCGTTGGCCTGGCTTCCTAGTTCTGCGGCGGGGCTTCCGCCGGCATGCCCTCGGCGGGAGCCTCGGCGGCGGGAGCGCCCTCGGCCGGGGCGCCCTCCATCGGGGCACCCTCCGCCGGAGCGGCCTGCTCCGCGGGAGCCTGGGCCGTGCTCTCCGTTGCGGGAGCGCTCTGCTGTGTTTCATGCGCCGGCTGGCCGGCGCAGGCGACCGCTACCAGGGCGACCAGGACCGCGGCGCACGCTGCGATGACGTTCTTCTTCATGGAATCGTTCACCTCCCTCCGAAGGATTTTGGAGCGTGGAAAAATCCGGCGGATTCTATGTGAACCCGCGCGGGCTGTCAAACGCGGGCCGGCCGAAACCGGCTCAGGACACGGACTCCACGATATCGCGATCGAGACTGGAGAACGCCGTCAGGAAGTCCCGCCGCTCCCGCCGCAGCTGTTCGACCAACCGGCGGTACTCCGCCTGCCGCCCCTGCCGCTCGTACAGCGCGCGCGGGCGCAGGAGCAGCTCGTCGTCCCCCTCGATCCCCGGCACCGACGAGGCGACCTCGAAGCCGAAGTCGGGGTCGCGGTCCCAGCGGATGGTCCCCTCGGCGATCCCCTTCACGATGGCGCTGCTGTGGCGGATCTTGACTTTAAGCCCGCGCGGATCGTCGTCCCCTCCACCGACCCTCCCGGTGTTCATCAGGAAGACTTCCATCGGACAGCCGTTGAGGATCTCCAGGATGCGGTTCCCCTGCAGGCTGTGGTCGAGCGGGAAGAACGGGTTGGTCCCCGGGATCCTCAGGAAACGTCCGGCCTCTTCGGCGCCGCCGGCGCTGGTGCCGCGCGTTTCGCCCAGCATGAAGTAGGCGGCGGCCTGCGGCCCCCGCAGGCGCGCCACCGCCGGGATGACGTTGTCGTTCCGGTTCAGGATCAGGAGAAAGTCGGCCCGGCCGATCGATCGGGCGTCGGCCGCGTCCGGGATGTCGGACATGCGGAACACCGCCCGGCCGTTCTGCGTGTGGGTGGTGTCGAAGAAGTCGAGCTCCCCCCCCTTCTGGGAGACGTTCTCCAGGTAGGAGGTCGGCTGCAGCACCGCCCGGTGGATTGCCGGCTCGGTCTCCTCGGACAGGCCGAAGGTCTTGGCGAAGCAGCCGTTCTCGGTGGCGTGGATGCGGCCGTCGGGCATCACCGCCAGAAAGTCGTCCTGGACCGGGCGGGAGCCGTTCTGATTGCTGAAGGTGGTGGTGGTCTTCCCGGTGCCGGAGAGACCGATGATGAGGGCGACCCTCTCGCGCCCTCCGGCGGGGATGACCTTGCACCCGGCGTGCATCGCCAGCCCGCCCCGGTCGTAGACGATGGCATTCCACATCCTGAGGCCGGCCTTCTTGGATTCGCCGAAGTAATCCGAATTGAAGACCCGGGTGATCCGGCGCTCCAGGTCCACCGCGATCAGGCGGTCGTTCTGGTAGCCCGGCATCGGCAGGTTCGGCGTGTAGATCACCGTCACCTCGGGCCCGAACGAGCGCTCTTCGGAGGACGCCAGGGGGAAATACAGCATCTGCTGCATGGCGGCGATGTTGGCCGCGGCCTGTTCGATGATCAGGCGGGCCGGCGTGCGGAACAGCGGATCGTCGCCGATGTAGCCGTCGACGACCAGCATGTCGCGCGACCGGATGAACTCGTCCTGCGCGCGCGCCACCCGCTCCCCCTCGGCGCGGCCGAGGGTCAGACCGCTGTGGAGCCGCGGCTCGTCGGTGACCACGTAGGTGGAGGCCTTGCTGCGCGCCAGGACCCGCGTCTGCACATTGAGGTTGCCGTGCCGGGTCACCCGGCAGTTCGGCATCGTCCCGGTGAGGGCGCGGAGCTCCTCGACGGAGGGGCGCAACATCGTCGCCCGGGGGGCGACCGGCAGGGGGATCATCGAGGCGATGATGGAACTCCTTTGAGTAGAGCCCTTTACGGACCCCGCCCCGCCCGGCGGCCGGTTCACGCAACCCCCATTCGCGGGGCGATTCGCGATTCCGCCCCTGTCTGTGTGAAGGCCTTTTGTACCCCGCTCGCGAACGCGGTGTCAAGGCGAATGACGGGTGCGTGAATGAGGGCGCGCCGGCCCCGCCCGGGGTGCGCCTCCTGTAGAATCGCTCCGCCCGCATGCATCTCATCGACGACTTCATCATCTATCTGCGCGACAACCTCGCCGCGTCGCCCCAGACGGTGCGCGGCTACCGGACCGACCTGCGGGAATTCGCCGCCTTTCTCAGGGCGACCGGCCGGGGACGCCCGCCGTCGCTCCGGGCCATCGATCACCGGGTGGTGCGCGCCTGGCTGGCGGATCTCCACGGGCGGGGCGCCAGGCGGACGACCGTCGCCCGCAAGCTCTCGTCGCTCCGATCGTTCTTCCGTTACTGCGTGCGCGGCGGTCGGCTCAAGGTCAACCCCGCCCGTCTGGTGGCCGCGCCGAAGCTGGAGCGCCGCCTGCCGAAGGCGCTCACCGAGGCTGAGGTAGAATCGCTGCTCGAAGCCGCGTTTGGAGACACGCCGCCGGACCGGCGCGACCGTGCCATCCTCGAGCTGCTCTACGCCAGCGGGGTGCGGGTGGCCGAGCTGGTGGGCGCGGATCTGGGAGATCTCGAGATGGGCGGTGACGACGGGATGCTGCGGGTCCTCGGGAAGGGGCGCAAGGAACGCCTGGTGCCGGTCGGATCGAAGGCGATCCGGGCGATCCGCGACTACCTCAAGGTCAGGGGACGGCTCGGGGCCGGACGACCCGGAGCGGGACCTCCCGCGCGGCCGGACGATCGCGACGCGCTGTTCCTCAACGCGCGCGGCGGCCGCCTGACCGATCGGAGCGTGCGGCGGATCCTGAACCGGAGGCTGCTCCTGGCGGCGATGCAGCAGAAAATGTCGCCGCACGCCCTGAGGCATTCGTTCGCGACCCACCTGTTGAACGCGGGGGCCGACCTCCGATCGATCCAGGAGCTCCTGGGACACGCCTCGCTGTCCACGACCCAGAAGTACACCGCGGTCAGCACGCGGCGGCTCCTGGAGGTCTATGGGCGGGCCCATCCGCGATCCGGCGGTCCCGTGGCGGAAGGCTCCTGATGGCCCGCCGGGGTCGCACGCCGGCCGAGGCAAGACGCCGCCGACCCGTCCGGCCGCCGCGCACCGCGCGCCATCCCCGTCCCGCCGGCAGCGTGATCCGGATCACCAGCGCCCGGCGCCGCGC
>JBOGOE010000175.1:0-11138 GCA_050747445.1 Candidatus Polarisedimenticolia bacterium
CCCTGTACCTCAAGGAGACCGACGTCCTCAGGCGACGCGACGGCCGCTGGACGATCGTGCACATCCACGTCTCGGCGGCCGGTGCTTCGTAGGGGGGCGTGGCGCGCCGCTCTCCCGGTCGTGTAGAGTTCCGCCAGGCGGGCGGCCCCTCCGGCGAACCGCCGTCATTCAACGTCGGCGTCCGGCCCACGCGGCCCCCTCCGGCTGCGAGAACAAGCACTGCTTCATCTGCTCGACCTGCAACCAGTCGAAGTGCGTCGACAACGCCGGCACCAACTGCGTCATCGAGAGCGTGCACGGCCGCGGCCACGGCCGCATCTGCCAGACGCTCGCCTGCTAGAAGCCTGTCCGGGTATTGCGTCGGGCCGCGCGCCGGGGCTTGAGCGGCGGATGCAAGGAGCGAGGAGGAGTCGAGGGGTTGCCATCGTCGACGACGAGCGACGCGGCAGCCGCCCACACCCCCCCGGCGCCCTGCGGGTTCGGGCGGCGTTTCAGGCGGCCCGGAGCTTGAGCCCGTTCCGCTCGAGAACCGACCGGAATTCCTGCTTGTTGACGGCGTTGGCGTACGCCTCGTCCGGCTCGACCAGATCGCGTTTCACCAGATCGATCAGGGCGTCGCTCAGGGTGATCATCCCGGCCCCGCGTCCCGCCTGCATGATCGAAGGGATCTGGAAGGTCTTCCCCTCGCGGATCAGGTTGCTGACCGCGGGGTTGATCAGGAGGATCTCGAGCGCGGCGACCCGCCCGCCCCCCTTCTTCCGGCACAGGGTCTGGGCGATCACCCCCTTGAGGGATTCGGAGAGCATGGTTCGGACCTGGTTCTGCCGGTCGGCGGGGAACTGGTCGATGATCCGGTCCACCGTGGACGGGGCGGTGTTGGTGTGCAGCGTGCCGAACACCAGATGACCGGTCTCGGCGGTCTCGATGGCGATGGCGACCGTCTCGAGATCGCGCATCTCCCCGACCAGGACGATGTCGGGATCCTCGCGCAGGGCGGCGCGCAGCGCCGGTTTGAACCCCGCGGTGTGATGACCGATCTCGCGCTGGTTGATGAGCGCCTTCAGGGGCGGATGGACGAATTCGATCGGGTCCTCGATGGTGATGATGTGCACCGCCTCGTTGCGGTTGATGTGATCGATCATCGCCGCCAGGGTCGTCGATTTGCCCGACCCGGTCGGTCCGGTGACCACCACCAGCCCCTTGTTCAGGTTGCAGAGGTCGAGGATCTGCGGCGGCAGCTCCAGGTCGGCGGCGGTCGCAATCCGGGTGGGGATGACCCGGAACACCCCGCCCATCCCCTTGCGGTCGAGGAACAGGTTGCAGCGAAAGCGCGCCACTCCCGGGATCTCGTGGGAGAAATCGACGTCGTGGCTCCGCTCGAACTCGTCGCGCATCGCCGGTGGCGTGATCGACAACAGCAGCTCCCGCACCTGCTCCGGCGCGAAGGGCAGGATCGATTCCAGATTGACCATCTCCCCGTGCTTGCGGAACAGCGGCGGGTTGCCGGCGGTGAGATGGAGGTCCGAGCACCCCTCCTTCACCATCTTGACGAACAGCGACTCGATGGTCAGGGCCGCCTTGCCGGCGCCCGCCGGGGCCGGCGCCGCGAGACGCGCCTCCAGGCTGAGCGAGCCGTCGCTGCGGCTGAACCGGATCAGGACGGGACCGGCCGGCGAGGCGTACGGGAACTCGCGCCCGCCCGGCTCTCCCGCGTCCAGCGCCCCCGGGGGGGCGATCTCGGCGAGCAGCTCCTGGATCTGCTGGGTGGTGATCGGCTGCGGGCTGGCGGCGCGCCGGTCGGCGCCCGTGACCAGGACGATCTTCTCCCCGGTGGCCAGGACCAGCCGCTCCGCGCGTGACTGGACGAACGCCTGGATCAGCCGATCGATGCGCGGCACCTAGCGATCCTCCCGGACGGTTTGACGGCGGCTCACGAGGCGTCCACCCTCACGATGCGGGTCTTGTTGACCAGGTGCACCGTGGGGCCGGCGCGCACCGCCAGGAAGCGATCGGCGAGGTTGAGACAGTCGAGCAGGCGGTTCTTCGGCTCCGGCATCCGCGATTCGACCACCCCCTTCACGGTCACGCCGTCCTCCAGCAGGACCTGCACCTGCTGGCGCACCGTGGGCGGTGCCGCGGTCTCCGGGGCGGTCTCGCTGCCGAATTCGTGATCGGCGGCGACCGACACGATCAGGAGGGTGTCACGGCAGAGAAAATGCACGACCCCCTGGCGGTCCACGGCGGGGATGAAGCTCTCGCCGCCGTTCAGCAGATCGCTGGGCCGCTCGTCCCCGGCGTGGAGGCGCGCCTGTCCCGAGAGAAACAGGCGGAAGGGGGCCGGTGGCTGCCCGACCAGGGAGATCTCGGCCGGCACCTCCCGCTTGGCGACCCGGTAAAGCGGCGTGAGCCGTGCGCTTTCCGTAGACACGTTCCCCCGCGCCGCGGACCTGCGGCACCGGAGAATCTAGGCGCCGGGGTGCGTCCGTCAAGGGGTCGTTCGCCGGGATCGGACCGGCGGGCGGGTCATGAGACGTGCCACCGGATCAGAGGTTTCGAACCGCCAGGACCTCCCTGGCCGGGGTCCGGTCGCCGGTGCAGCTGATCCTGCGGGGGGCGTCGAGGAGGGGCATCAACGTGTAGCCCAGGGACGTGTAGAGGTCGAGGATCCGGTCGGTCGCCTGGTTCGACAGGACCACGGGGCCCGGATGACGCGCCAGCCACCCGGCGACCCGGACCTGGTCCGGCCATCCGAATCCCTCCCGGGAGTAGTCGGTGAACTCGACGTCGTAGGGGGGATCGGCGTAGACGAAATCCCCGGGCGCCGGCCGGAGCGACGCGAAATCGCCCGCGCGGAACTCCCACCTCGCGAACACCCCCCGGTACGGGGAGAAGTCGCTCGTGTAGTTGATGCGGACGTAGCGGCCGAAGGGGACGTTGAATCCCCCCTTCCGGTTGAAGCGGCACAGACCGTTGTACCCCGTCCGGTTCAGGTAATAGAAGAGGGCGGCCTTCTCTCCGCTTTCCCCGGCGCCGGACGCGACGAGATCGTTGAACCGCCGCCGCAGCGCGTAGTAGAAGGCTTCGTCGTTGCGCATCGGCACTTCCGTCCGCAGCCCCCGCTTCAGGCACCGGTAGAAGCCGATGAGATGCGGGTTGATGTCGTTGAGGAGCGCCTGTTCCGGACCCAGACCGAGGGTCACCGCGAGACCGCCGCAGAACGGCTCCACCAGACGCCGCCGGGAGTGCGGCTCCCAGAGCGGCCGGAGGTGCGGGAGCTGCCACCTCTTGCCCCCGGCCCACTTGAGCGGCGGCGGGAGCGCACCCGGGATGCGGGCGGCGGAGGCCGGGAACGGCCGGGCGCGGACGCCGCCCGGTCCGGGTCCTGGGGTGATTCTCCGGCCGGGAGTGGAGACGGGCATGGGTGTCCCGCGCACCATATCACGCCCCACCCTGGTCGCAGCCCGCCCGCCTCCCGGTTCCACCCGGACCGCGGCCGTCTGTCGTACAATCCACGACATGGCCGCCGGGCTTTCGGATCCGATCCTGCGCGAGGAGCTTCTCGACCGGCGCCGGCGTCTTCAGGAGGCGTCGGCGCGATCCGGCGAAGACGCCGCCCTCACCCGGCTGCTGCAGGACGTGGACGAAGCGCTGCGCCGGTTCGAGGCCGGGACCTACGGTCTGTGCGACGTCTGCGACGACACCGTCGAGAAGGACCGGCTCCTCGCCGACCCGCTCCTCCGGACCTGTCTCGATCACCTGAATCCCGGGGAACGGCGCGCCCTGGAGAGGGATCTCGACCTCGCGTCGCGCGTGCAGGAGGTCCTCCTTCCGGCGAAGGATCTCGACGTCGGCGGCTGGACTTCGGCCTTCCATTACGAGCCGGCGTCGGTGGTCAGCGGCGACTACTGCGACCTGCTGGCCGCCGACGGGAACGGCGGGGACCTCTATTTCCTGGTCGGGGACGTCTCCGGCAAGGGGGTGGCCGCCTCCCTACTGATGGCGGGTCTTCGCGCCACCGTCCGCACCCTGATCGGCGCCGGTCTGCCGGTCGGCGCCCTGATGGATCGGGCGAACCGCCTGTTCTGCGAGAGCACCCTGCCGTCGCACTACGCGACCCTGGTGCTCGGACGCGCGACGCCCGCCGGCGAGGTCGAGATCGCCAACGCCGGCCACTGCCCGCCGATCCTGATCCGACGGGACGAGGTCACACCGGTCGGACCGACCGGCATGCCGCTGGGGATCTTCTGCCGCGGCGATTACGCGGTGAGCCGGGCCGCGCTGCACCCCGGGGACGCCATCCTTCTTTATACGGACGGCCTCTCGGAAGCCCGCAACCCGTCCGGGCTCGAATATGGCGCCGGGCGGCTGCACGACCTGGCCCGCCGCGGCCACGGCCAGACACCCCGCTCGATCCTCTCCTCCTGCCTGAAGGACCTGGCGGCGTTCCGCGCCGGCGCCGCGCTCGGAGACGATCTGACCCTGCTGTCCATCCGGCGCGCCTGAGCGCAAACCCGCGCAGGGTTACGACCGGCGTCTACTCGCGTCCTTCGAGGAAGGCGCGCAGCATCCAGCCCATCTTCTCGTGCTGTTCCATGAGCCCGGTCAGGAAGTCGCTCGTCCCCATGTCCTTGTGCCGCGAGGCGGCGGTCTCGAGATCGGTTCGGAGCGTCCGGACGATCGCCTCGTGATCCGCGAGCAGGTTGCCGATCATGGTGCGCGCGTCGAGGGCGGATTTCGCGTCCTCCTTGAGACGCGTCTGCTGGAGGAACTCGGCCAGGGTGGCGATCGGCCGTCCGCCGAGGGAGCGCGCCCGTTCCGCCACGTCGTCCACGATCCCGTTGAGGGCCTCGTACTGGGATTCGAAGAATTTGTGCAAGTCGTTGAACTGGGGGCCGGTCACGTTCCAGTGATAGTTCCGGCTCTTGGTGTAGAGAACGTATTCGTCCGCCAGCAGCCGGTCGAGGATCTGGACGACGCCCGCCCGCGCGTCTTCGCCCAGACCGATGTCGGTTTTCGCCATGGTTCCGCCTCCTTGGGGTGCGGTCGTCGGTGACGACCGCCGGACATTGTCTCACGCCCGGGCCGCCCCGGCATCGCCGGGCGTGGGCGCTGATATCATCACGTCGTGTCCGAGACGCCTCCGGGCGCCGCGCCCGCCGCCCGCCCCACCTACTGGCTGACCCGTTTCTGCATCCTGCGCCTGCTGGGGCTGGTCTATCTCGTCGGCTTCCTGATCGCCGCGCTCCAGGGGATGCCGCTCCTGGGTTCGCGCGGCCTCCTGCCGGTGACGGCGTATCTGACGCGCCTCGAAACCCATTTCGGCTCGCGCTTCGAGGCCTTCCTGCAGGTCCCGAGCCTGTTCTGGATCGACGCCTCGGACGGTGTCCTGCTCGCGGCGGCCTGGGCCGGCGTGGCGTTGTCGATCCTGCTTCTGGCCGGCTGGGCCAACGCCATCCAGCTGCTGGTCCTGTGGGCGCTCTACATGTCGTTCGTGCACGTCGGGCAGGACTGGTATTCCTACGGGTGGGAGATCCAGCTGCTGGAGACCGGCTTTCTCGCCGCGTTCCTCTGCCCTCTCCTCGACGGCCGGCCCTTCCCGCGGCGCGCCCCGCCGTTCGCGGTCCTCGTGCTGTTCCGCTGGCTGGCGTTCCGGATCATGCTGGGCGCGGGTCTCATCAAGATCCGCGGCGATGCCTGCTGGCGCGATCTGACCTGCCTGATCCACCACTACGAGACCCAGCCGAACCCGCATCTCCTGAGCCGCGCCCTCCACTTCATGCCGGTCTGGTTCCACAAGGGCGGGGTCGTCGTCAACCATCTGGCCGAGCTGGCCGCTCCGTGGTTCGTCTTCGGACCGCGGCGGGCGCGGCTCGCGGCGGGCGCGTTCCTGACGGCCTTCCAGGGCATCCTCATCCTCAGCGGCAACCTGTCGTTCCTCAACTGGCTGACGATCGTCCCGATCCTCGCCTGTTTCGACGACGGGTTCCTGCGCCGCGTCCTGCCGCGCCGCCTCCACGAGCGCGCGGCGCGCGCCGAGACCGAATCCCTGCCGTCCGGCGGGCAGAGGGTGGCGGTGGCGCTGCTGGTGGCGGTCGTCGGGCTCCTCAGCGTGCCGCCGGTCCTCAACCTCCTGAGCCCGCGCCAGGCGATGAACACCTCGTTCAACCGGCTGAACCTGGTGAACACCTACGGCGCCTTCGGCAGCGTCGGCAAGCGGCGCGGCGAGATCGTGTTCGAGGGGACCGACGCGGCCGTCCCGTCGGACGGCGCCGCCTGGCGCGAATACGAATGGAAGTGCAAACCGGGCGATCCGGGGCGGCGTCCCTGTCTGGTCACGCCATACCACTACCGGCTCGACTGGCAGATCTGGTTCGCCGCGATGTCCCGGCCGTCGCGCTATCCCTGGACCGTGCACCTGGTTTCGAAACTGCTGCACAACGACCCGGGGGCGCTCGGTCTCCTGGCGGGGAACCCGTTCCCCGGCGCCCCGCCCCGCTTCATCCGGGCGCGTTATTACATCTACGAGTTCGCCCCGCCGGACGACCCCTCGGGAGCCTGGTGGCGCCGGACGCCGGCCGGCGAGTGGCTGCCGCCGTTGTCGGCGGAGGACCCGCGCCTGCTGGCGTTTCTCGCCGCCCATGGCTGGTCCTCCCGGCCCGGCCCCTCCGACTGAGCCTTGCGGCGCCGCTTCCGCCCCCCTATGTTCTCCCCGGGGAGGCGGTGGCGATGGACGGCGGAGTGGCACAGGGGCGGGACGATGACGGGCGTCCGGGTCGGCCGCCTGTGCGACCACCGGCCGCGGGACTGCCCGACGTGCCTCTCACCGGCTGGAAACGAGGGGCGTTCGTCGCCCTCATGGTCGCGGGGATCCTCGGGTTCGCGGAGGCGGCCGCCGCGGTCGCCTGGTTCGCCACCGTGCCCCGCGGCGAGCGCGACGCCCTCGAGCGGCTGATGAAGGCGGGTGGCCGCGGGCCCGGAGGCGCCAGCAGCGTCCTGCGCTTCGCCTCCCACCCCTACTTCCTGTTCGTCAACAACCCGGAGTTCACCACCCCCGACGGCAGGCGGCTGCACGATCCGATCGGCGTCCGGGCGACCGGGACACCCCTGCGCGACAAGCCGGACGGTGTCCTGCGGGTGGTCGCCCTCGGCGCCAGCACGACCTACGGCTATTACTACGACGACCCCGGGGGCACCTGGCCGGCGCGGCTCCGGCCGGCTCTCGAGACGGCGCTCGGCCGCCCGGTCGAAGTGATCAACTTCGGCGTCCCGGGGCACACGACCTACGAGACCCTCGGCATGGCGGCGATGTGGCTCCCGGAGCTGCGGCCGGACGTGGTCCTGCTGACCGTCGGGGTCAATGACGCCTTCGCGGTCGGATACCCCGACGAGGGGGGACCGGACAATACCCTGTTCCGCCACGCCTGGGAGTTCCGGCCGCCCTCCCCGGTCACCTTGCGTCTGATGCGATGGAGCCACCTCCTGCGTCTGGCGGGACGGGCCTGGCTCAGCCGCGCCGCGGGATCCCTCGACTTCATCCAGGCGCTCCAGCGGCCGCTGCCGCCGGCCGGGGCGGTCGAAGCCAACGCGCGAAACGCCACCGGGAAGTATTTCCGTCGCAACCTGGAGACCCTGGTCCTTCTGACGCGGCACGCCGGCGCCCGGCCGGTGCTGCTCACCAACCCGCACAACCCGGCGCGCGAGTCCGCGATGGGTTCCTACTACGACGCGGTGCTGGCGGCCATCCGGCGCAACAACGGGATCATCGCGGAGGTCGGTCGCAGCGGGCAGGTCGCCGTCGTCGACCTCTATCCGCGGCTGCGCGATCCGGGGCTGTTCCGTGACGCCGTGCACCCGAACGACCGGGGCATGGCGGCGATCACCACGGCGCTGGTCGAGGCGCTGCCACCGGCCCTCGGCGGCGGGCGGCACCCGGCTCCCGCGGCGAACCGGCCGGGGGACTACGCGTTGAAGCGATAGCCGACGCGGTGGACCGTGACGATGTGCCGCGGATCGGCGGGATCGTCCTCGAGGCTGCGGCGCAGCTTGGCGACGTGGGTATCGACGGTGCGGGTCACCGGGATGCTCTCGTAGCCCCAGACGGCGTCCAGGAGCTGGTCGCGCGTGAGCACCTGCCCCCGGTGCTCGATGAAGAACTTCAGCAGCTGGAATTCGCGCGGCGTCAGGTCGATCGGCTTTCTCCCTTTCACCACCTGGCAGCTCCTGAAGTCCACCGCGACGTTCCCGAACTTGAAGCTCTCCTGGGCACCCGCGCCGCCGCGCGCGCGGCGGAGCACGGCGTGGACCCGGGCCATCAGCTCCATAAACGAGAAGGGTTTGGTGACGTAGTCGTCGGCCCCCGATTTGAGACCGACGACCTTGTCGATCTCCTGACCGCGCGCCGTGAGCATGATGATCGGCACGGTGTTGCCGTCCGCCCGGATCCTCTTGCAGACGTCGAGACCGCTCTTCTTCGGCAGCATGACGTCGAGCACCACCAGCTCCACGGTCTTTTCCTGCGCCAGGCGCAGACCGGCCGCCCCGTCCCGCGCCTGCAGGACCTCGAACCCCTCGTACTGGAAGCCGTCGCGCAGGGCGACGGCCATCGCCTCGTCATCCTCGACGATCAGGACTCTGGGCATGCGCTCGGTTCCTCAGACGGAGCCCGCGGCCGGCGGCGCGGGCGGATGGACGGCGCGGGTCGGAAGATGGATCGCGAACACGCTTCCCTTTCCCGGCGCGCTCTCCACCGTCACCCGCCCGCCGTGGGCCCGCACGACGTGGGAGACGATCGACAGCCCCAGCCCGCTCCCCTTGACGTCGTGCACCAGACCCCCCGGCACACGGTGGAAGCGCTCGAAGATTTTAACCTGCTCGTCGCGGTCGATCCCGATCCCGCCGTCGGCGACCTGGAGGACGACCCCACCGTCCTCCGCCGCGAGCCGCACGCGGATGTGGCGGGCCTCACCCGAATACTTCACCGCGTTGTCGAGCAGGTTGTGGAACGCCTGCGCGACGGCGTCCGGGTCGATCCGGATCGTCGGCAGGGGTTCGCCCGGCAGGTCGAGGCTCACCGCGAACCCGCTGTGCCGCAGCCGGATCTCGAAGGAACGCAGCGTCGCCTCGACCAGACCGGCCAGGTCGGTCTCCTCGAAGGTGTAGGTCTTGCGTCCCGATTCGATGCGGGAGAAGTCGAGGATGTTGTTGATCAGCTGCGTGAGGCGACGGCTCTCGTTCTCGATGTACTCGCCGTACTCGCGCACCCGCTCCGGCGTCTCGGCCCGGCCCAGGCGCAGGAACTCGCCGAACACGCGGATCGAGGCGACGGGCGTGCGCAGCTCGTGCGACACGTTCGACACGAACTCCGACTTCATCTGCGACAGCCGCATGGCCCGCGAGGCGGCGCGCAGCGCCAGGACGACCCCCCCCAGGAGCACCAGTGCCAGCGCGGCCGACAGACTCAGGTTGAGGGCGAAGTTGGACCGGGCCCACTGCTCGACGGTGGCGTGCCGGCCCCGCAGGCTGATGCGCCAGTCGTAGAAGATGAACGGGAAGGACGCGGCGGCCTCCTCCCCCTTCCCTTCCTCGCGCGCGGTGGTCAGCACCACGTTCCCGCCGCCGTCCCGCACCGTGACCACGACGTTGTCGGCGGAGCCGCCGGGGAAGAACTCGGGGAGGGACTTCCGGATCACCGACGGCAGGACGTCGCGATGGAAGGTGCCGTTGTCGACCACGATCCCGGCGATGCCCACGACCTGGGAGTTCTCGTCGGTGATCGGGTTGAGGATTACCCGGTGCTCCTTGTCCCGCTCGTCCACGGTCAGCGCCGTCGGCCCGGTGCGGCCGGGGAGGGCGCTGGCCTGGCGCCAGGGGCCGGCGGCGGCACGCGCGGCGGCCGTGATCGGCGACTCCTCGGCCGCCACCATGGCGCGCGCCTGCGGATCGTACGTCGTCATCGTCCCGGCGTTCTCCCCCGCCAGGTCGACCAGGAACAACCGGCCGATGGCCGACGCCTTGCGGTCCTCGAAGAAGGCGGCCGCCTTGTCCTGCAGATCGCGCGTGAACAGGGACGGCGGCACGTTGAGCGAGCGTTCGGCGGCGCTGCGATAGATGTACTGCGCCTCCGTCACCACCGACTCGAGGTAGTTCTTCAGCATCGCCTTGTGGGCCATCGCCGACGTCCGCTTGAGGGTGTCGAGGGTGCGTACCTGAAGGCCCAGGAGGACGAGGAGCGGGATGAAGGCGGCCAGGAAGCCCAGCCACAGCGTGTGACGCCTGAAGAACGCGCGCATCCCCGGCACCCGGAAGCCTCCCCTGTTTTCGGGAAGCCCTTACTCTAACCCAGGGACCGCCGCGCTCCGCGGGGCGGAACGCTCGTTTACGGTTCCATGACATCCGTGACAACTTTTTACACCTTTCTGACGACATCGCCGGGCCGCGGGCGGTACTGTTTCACGCGGTGCGAACGAGCGCGTGCGGCCGCGGGGAGGCTGCCCCCCCACCGCCGCGCCCTCAAAGGGAGGGTTCCACATGACACGCAGGGTCCTGTGGCTTCTGGCCGTTGCGCTCCTGGTCCTGTTCTCGGCGGTGCTCGCCGGCGAATCGAAGTGCACGATGTCCACCCAGCAATGCCTCGACACCATGGTCACCAAGCTGCGCGAGCACGGCTGGATGGGGATCGAGATGGAGATCGACGAGACCACGAGCGTCCGGACGATCATCCGGGTCATCCCCGACAGCCCGGCCGAGAAGGCCGGTTTCCAGGTCGGCGACATCCTGGTCGCGCTCAACGGCATCCGCTTCGGGAAGGAGAACGAGGAGACGCTGATGAAAGTCCGGGAGAAGCAGATGCGACCCGGCAGCGAGGTGACCTACACGGTCGCGCGCTCGGGTTACGAGCGTCAGATCCCGGTCGTCCTGGCGACCGCGCCGCCCGACGTCCTCGCCATCTGGATCGGACGACACATGATGGAGCACGTCAGCAAGGACGTCGCGAAGGGCTACTGAAGACGTCGCACCAAGAAGGGGCCGGTTGGGCAGAACCGGCTTCATCCGTGCGCGCGAGGGGCCGGTTGGGCAGAACCGGCCCCTCTTTCTTTCCATGCACCACTATGCTTTCTTTCCCACGGCCGACGGTGGCG
>JBOGOE010000176.1:0-9777 GCA_050747445.1 Candidatus Polarisedimenticolia bacterium
GCGCCCGCCCCCTCCGTCTCCCGCGGCACGTACCGGTCGTAGGCCTCCGGCTTGAGGTCCTCGAACCGCTTGCAGGCGATCGACTTCACGAACAACTCCGCCAGTTGAAGGTTGGTGATCAGCGGGATGCCGAAGTCGATGGCCCGGCGGCGGATGATGTAGCCGTCGGTCAGCTCCTTCCGGTCGTATCCCGAGGGGACGTTGATGATCAGGTCGAGCCGGTCGGGGACGATGTAATCGAGGAGCGACGGCCGCCGGCGTTCCTGGATCTTGTAGAGCCGGATGTTGGCGATGTCGTTCTCCTCCAGGAAGCGCGAGGTGCGCCGGGTCGCATAGATGGTGAACCCCATCTCCTGGAGCAGCCGCGCCGACGGAAGGAAGCGGGTCTTGTCCCGCAGGGTGCCGATGGTCAGGAGAACCTGGCGGCGATCCGGCAGTTTAAAACCGGCCGCCAGCGCGGCCTTGAGGAACGCCTCGGGGAGGTCGTCCCCCAGGCAGGCGACCTCGCCGGTGGAAGCCATCTCGACCCGCAGCGCCGGGTCCGCCCCCTTGATGCGCGAGAACGAGAACTGCGGCGCCTTGACCCCGACGTAATCCAGTTCGAGAAGGGACGCCGGCACCGGCCGCACCTCGGCCCCCAGCATCGCCCGGGTGGCCAGATCGACGAAATCGACTCCGCTGACCTTGGAGATGAATGGGAACGACCGCGAAGCCCGCAGGTTGCACTCGATCACCATGACTTCGTTGTCCATCGCCAGGAACTGCACGTTGAACGGTCCGGTGATCCGCAGGGCGCGCGCCAGCGCGGCGGTGATCTCGCGGAGACGCCGCACCGTCTCGACGTAGATCTTCTGGGGCGGCAGGACCACGGTCGCGTCCCCCGAGTGGACCCCTGCGTTCTCCACGTGCTCGGTGACGGCGATCGCCAGGATCCGGCCGTCGCGCGCCACCGCGTCGGCCTCGAGCTCCTTGGCCCCCTCGATGAATTTCGACAGGACGACCGGGTGCCGGCGCGACACCTCGGCGGCGCCGCGCAGGGCGGCGCCGAGCGCCCGGCCGTCGCCGGCGATCCGCATGGCCGCTCCCGACAGGACGTAGGAGGGGCGGACCAGGACCGGGTAACCGACCCGTGCGGCGAAGCGCCGCGCCTCCCGGTGCGAGGTCACCTCGGCCCACGGGGGCTGCGGGATCCCCAGGCGATCGAGGAGCGAGGAGAACTTGTGGCGATCCTCCGCCCGGTCGATGTCCTGCGGCTGCGTGCCCAGAACCGGGATGCCGGCGGCGGCGCAGGCGAGCGCGTGGTTATTGGGGACCTGGCCGCCGAAGGCCAGCAGGATGCCCAGCGGCCGCTCGGCGCGCCAGACGTCCAGGATCCGCTCGAAGGTCAGCTCCTCGAAGTACAGCGTGTGCCCCATGTCGTAGTCGGTGGAGACGGTCTCGGGGTTGCAGTTGATCATCACCGGGTCGTACCCCAGGCGGCGGAGCGCCGCGGCCGCCGACACGCAGCACCAGTCGAACTCGACCGACGAGCCGATCCGGTAGGCCCCGGACCCCAGGATCAGGACCCGGCGCCCCTTCGGATCGGCGGCGACGTCGTTCTCCGTCCCGTGATAGGTCAGATAGAGATAGTTGGTCCGGACCGGCCACTCGGCGGCGAGGGTGTCGATCTGCTTCACCACCGGGACGATCCCCTCCTCCTGCCGCCGCGCCGCGATCTCCTCGGCCCCGGCCCCCGCGAGCAGGGCGATCTGCTCGTCCGAGAAGCCGGCCTGCTTGGCCCGCCGCAGCAGATCGGCGGGCGGGAGGCCGGAGCCGCGCGCCGCGCCGGCGCGCCCCGCCTTCCGGATCGCCTCGCCCGTTTCGACGATGCGGGCCATCTTCGCCAGGAACCAGGGGTCGATGCCGGTCTTGCGGTGCAGGTCGTCGATGCCGGCACCCCGGCCGATCGCCTCCGCCAGGGCGAAGACGCGGCGCGGCGTCGGCTGCGACAGATCCCGGAGCGACTGCTGGATGTTGAAGTCGTTCCCCACCAGCCCCCGGATCCCGTCGCCCAGCATCCGGCACCCCTTCTGGAGCGCCTCCTCGAAGGAGCGGCCGATGGCCATCACCTCGCCGACCGATTTCATCTCGGTGCCGATGAAATGGGACGCGCCGCGGAACTTCTCCAGATCCCACTTGGGCATCTTGACCACCAGGTAGTCGAGCGCCGGCTCGAAGCAGGCGGTGGTGGTGTCGTTCATGGAGTTCTTCAGATCGGTGAGGCGGCGCCCGAGGGCGATCTTGGCGGCGATGCGGGCCAGCGGGTAGCCGGTCGCCTTGCTGGCGAGCGCCGAGGAGCGTGACAGCCGGGCGTTCACCTCGATGACCCGGTAGTCGTCCGAGCGCGGGTCGAGAGCGAACTGGATGTTGCACTCCCCCACGATGCCGAAGTGCCGGATCACCTTGAAGGCGATCGCCCGCAGCGCGAAGTACTCCTGGTCGTTCAGGGTCTGCGACGGGGCGACGACGATCGACTCCCCCGTGTGCACCCCGAGCGGATCGACGTTTTCCATGTTGCACACGGCGATGCAGTTGTCGGCGCCGTCGCGGACGACCTCGTATTCCACCTCCTTCCATCCGGTCAGGTCCTCCTCGATGAGCACCTGCGGCGAGGTGGTGAAGGCTTCGGCGAGCATCCGGCGCAGCTCGGTCTCGGTGCGCGCCACCCCCGACCCCCGCCCGCCGAGGGTGAAGGCGGTGCGCATCATGACCGGGTACCCGATGGCGTCCGCGAACCGGAGGGCCGCGTCGGGCCGGCGCGCCGCCCGGCTGCGCGGCACCTTGACGCCGATGCGTCGGAGCGCGCGCGCGAACAGGGCGCGGTCCTCGGTCTGCTCGATGGCGGATATCGGCGAGCCCAGCACACGCACGCCGTGCCGCTTCAGCACCCCCTGCCGGTGCAGGGCCAGACCGCAGTTGAGGGCGGTCTGGCCGCCAAACGACAGGAGGATCCCCTCGGGACGCCCCTCCGCGATCACCCGCGCCACGAAGCGCGGGTCGACCGGCAGGAGGAAGATCCGGTCCGCCAGACCGACCGAAGTCTGGATGGTGGCGATGTTCGGGTTGATCAGCCAGACCTCGGCCCCTTCTTCCTTGAGGGCCTTGATCGCCTGCGACCCCGAGTAGTCGAACTCCCCGGCCTCGCCGATCTTGAGCGCCCCCGACCCGAGCAGCAGGACCTTCAACGGATCCCCTCCAGGAACTCCTCCAGGATCCATTCGGTCCCGCCCGGACCCGGCGCCGCCTCCGGGTGGAACTGCACCGATCGCCAGGGGCCGGTGGCGTGGCGGATCCCCTCGTTGGTGCCGTCGTTGGCGTTGGTGAACCAGGCGTTCCAGCCTGCCGGAAGGGTGGCGCCGTCGACCGCGAAGCCGTGGTTCTGGCTGGTCTGATAGCAGCGACCGGTCGCCGCATCGACGCACGGCTGGTTGTGCGCCCGGTGACCGAACTTCATCTTGTAGGTGCGGGCGCCGGCGGCCAGCGACAGGATCTGGTGGCCCAGGCAGATCCCCAGGATCGGCACGCCGGCCCGCATCAGGGAGCGGGCGGTCTTCACCGTGCGCTCCGCGAGCCGCGGGTCGCCGGGGCCGTTGCTGAGGACCACGCCGGCATAGTCGCGCTTGCCACCGCGTGGAAGGTCGTGGTCCCACGGCACGACCCGGACCTCCGCCCCCATCCGCGCCAGCATCCGCACCTGGTTGTTCTTCCGCCCGCAGTCGATCAGGACGACCGGGACCCCGCAGGGATCCCCATAACGCTCGACCTGCCGGGTCGAGACCTCCGCGACCAGGTTGCGCGCGTTGGGGTCTGCGAACGCGGGGGCCGGCGTCCCGTCGATCTCGATGCGGCCGAGAAGCGCTCCGTGGACGCGGATCCTCCTGGTCAGGGCGCGGGTATCGATTCCGGTGAGCGCCGGGACCCCCTGCCCGGTCAGCCATTCCCCGAGGCTGCGTGCCGCGCCGTGATGGGAGAACTCCGCGGAGTACGAGGCGCAGATGACGCCGGCGACCTGGACGCGGTCCGATTCGTAGGGGCGATCCGGCAGGGGCGCCGGGCCCCCCTTCGCCGGCGGCGGTGCCGGGGCCGGGATCCCGTAATTGCCGATCGAGGGATAGGTAAAGACGAGGATCTGGCCGCGGTAGGAGGGATCGGTCAGGGCCTCGGGGTAGCCGACCATCCCGGTGGTGAACACCACCTCGCCGGCCACGGGCCGGGCGGCTCCGAACACCGTCCCCTCGAAGACGGTGCCGCCCTCGAGAACGAGACGTCCCGCGGGCGTCTTCCCGGACGCACGACGACCCTTGCCCCCCATTCGATCCCGGGCCTCCCTGCGCCCTTCACGCCTTGAAATCCAGCTCACCGCGGAATGGCGCGCAGGATATCACACGGTCCTCGGGCGCCGATGGGCTGGTCCGACGGCTGGACCGGTGATAGAGTTCCGGACATGTCCGGCGCGCGCCGCGGTCCCATCGTGCCCGTTCTCCCGGTCCTGTTCCTCGCGCCGTCCCTGCTGATCGGGACGCACGCCGCCGCGTTCCGGGATCCCAAACCGCTCCCGGCCGCATGCGACCGTACGATCTTCGAGACCCGCGACCTGAGGATTTGCGCGGCCCTCGATCGCCAGGGCCGAGCCGGGCTGCTCCTCACGAACCTCGACGACGACGGCAATCGGCTGGTCCCGGCGAAGGTGGAGGAGACCCCGGTGCGACCCGCGCCGCGCCCTCGGCCGGAGGCGCCGCCCGCCGCGGGGAACGAACCGGGGACCGAGCGGTCGCGGGAGGAGGCCGGGGAGCCCCCCTCGGTCAAGGTCGTCGTCCGTTCCGACGGCGACGAGCGGCCGGCGGGCGAAGGGGAGGTCGAGGTCACCACCCGCGGCGAAGGGACGACCATCGTGATCAACGTCAACCCGCCGGCCCCCGACCCGCCGGCGCCGATCTTTGTGCCGGTGTCCGGGGTCGTGGCGGTCGGGGGGCTTCCCGGCCCGTTCCGCTACCCGGAGCACCACCACTTCCTCGGGTACGGTCACTCCGTGTCGTCCCCGGGCCTGTTCAGCGGGCTGGGGCTGAATCCGTCCAACCGCTACGGGCTGAGCAACGGGACGCCGTGCGGGCAGGGCTTCGACTGCATGTTCGGCCCCGAGAGACCGCACCCCTGAGTCAGTGCACTTCCCCAAGCTCCTGGTAGGACCCCGATTCGATCTGGATGGTGGTGTGAACGATGCCGAACCGGTCGCGGACCGCCGTCTTGATCCGGTTGAGCATCTCGTCGCTGGTGAGCGACTGGCCGCCGTCGATCCGGACGTGCCCCGACAGCGCCGGCAGACCGGTGGTGATGCACCAGACGTGCAGGTCGTGGACCTCGACGACCCCCGGGACGGCGGCGATGGCGAGGCTGACCTGCTCGAGATCGGTGCCGCGGGGGGCGGCCTCCAGCAGGACCTCGACCGCCTCCCGCGCCAGTCGGATCGCACCGGCCAGGATCACCAGCGCGATCAGGCCCGCCACGATCGGATCGAGGATCTGCCATCCGGTCAGGGCG
The DNA here is from genome assembly GCA_050747445.1 of Candidatus Polarisedimenticolia bacterium. Taxonomy (GTDB): domain Bacteria; phylum Acidobacteriota; class Polarisedimenticolia; order Gp22-AA2; family Gp22-AA2; genus JBOGOE01. Next base: position 5,578 of record JBOGOE010000176.1, read on the forward strand.
ATGGCGATGGCCGCGACCACCACGCCGAGGGACGACAACGCGTCCCCCACCACGTGCATCCTGGCCCCGCGTATGTTGAGGTTGTCGTGCCGGTGCGACAGGATGGCCACCGCCACCAGGTTCACCAGGAGCCCCGCCAGCGCCACCCCCGACATCACGCCGGGGCGGACCTGGAGCGGCTCCAGGATCCTCTGCACCGCCTTGGCAAGAAGACCCAGTGAGAGCACGACGAGGAAGGCGCCGTTGAGCAGGGCGGTCAGGATCTCGATGCGGTGGTAGCCGTAGGTCTTCTGCTGGGTGGCCGGACGCGAGGCGAAGCGCACCGCCATCAGGCTGAGGACCAGCGCCAGGACGTCGGTCAGGGCGTGGCCGGCGTCCGACAGGAGCGCCAGGCTCCGCGACACGGCGGCGCCGGCGACCTCCAGGATCAGGATCGACCCGGTCAGGACGATCACGATCGCCAGCCGGCGCGCCTGCGACCCGCGCGCGGCGGCGCGTCCGGCCTCGCCGGCCGCCATGATCGGGTTGGTCATCGGCGTGTCGCTCGTCGCGCGGCCGTCCTTCGCCGCGCCGGCCGGTCCGCGGCGCGCGCCCGCCCCTCGAGCACCACCATGGCCACCGCGTAGTCCCCCTCGTGGCTGAGCGACAGGTGGGCACGGGCGACGCCGAGTCCGGCGGCGGCCCGCGCCGCACCGTCCCGCAGATCGAGCCGGGGGGGTCCGCCGCCGTCGCGCCGCACGATCACATCCTTCCAGGCGACACCGCCGCCCCACCCGGTCCCCAGCGCCTTGAAGCAGGCCTCCTTGGCGGCGAAGCGGGCGGCGTAGTGAGGGGCCTGCCGGGCGCGGGCCTCGCAATCGCGGATCTCGTCCTCATCGAACACCCGCTCGCGAAAGCCGCGGCGCTCCATGGCGCGCCGTAGACGGCGCACGTCGCAGACATCGACACCGACACCGAGGATCATGACCGCGCCCGAAAATCGAGGGCGTATGATAGCACCGTGCCCGAGCGCATCAACGTGAACGGCCGACTGACGGCGGCCGCCGAAGCGACCGTCTCCCCCCTCGATCGCGGCTTCCTGTTCGGCGACAGCGTCTACGAGACGGTGCGCGCCCCGGGCGGCGTCGCGTTCCGGCTGCAGGCGCATCTCGAACGGCTGCGCCGCTCGGCGGACCGCCTGCAGATCCCCCGGGACGCCGCTCCCGTCGACATCGAGGCGGAGACCCTGCGAACCGTGGCGGCCGCCGGGGAGCCGGACGCGGCGGTGCGGATCGTCCTGAGCCGCGGTCCCGGTCCGATCGGGTACGCCACCGAGGACTGCGGGCCGCCGACGGTGGTCGTGCTGGTCCGCCCCCGCCCCGCGCTCCCCGCCGGCTGGCGCGAGGAGGGGGTCGACGTCGCCATCGTCAGCGTGCGGCGCAACGCGCCCGCCGCCCTCGACCCGGCGATCAAGGCAAGCAATCTGCTGAACAACCTCCTGGCCTGGCAGGAGGCCCGCCGGTTGCGGGCCTTCGAGCCGATCCTGCTGAACGAAGCCGGAAACGTCGCGGAGGGGGCCACCAGCAACCTGTTCGCGGTGCGCGCCGGCCGCCTGCTGACGCCGCCCCTCGAGGACGGTCTTCTGGAGGGGATCACCCGGGGGATCGTGCTCGACCTGGCGCGGCGGCAGGGGGGCGACGCCCTCGAGGTCTCGTTCGGACCCGACGATCTGCGCGGCGCCGACGAGGCGTTTCTGACCTCGACCCTCAAGGGAATCGTGCCGGTGCGGCGCTGCGATGGCTGGCCGATCCGGCACGGGCGGCCGGGGCCGGTGACCCTGCGTCTTCTGGAGTTCTACGAGGCGCTGGTTCAGGCGGAGACGAACGCCGGCGCCGCGCCCGGGGCCAGCCGTAGATAGCGATGACCGGCCCGCCAGGCCGGCAGGACATAGACCGTGCCGCGCCGGCCGCCCTCCTCGTACTCCCGCCGGATCTCCTCGTGGAAGTGACCGAAGACCAGCACCTCGGCTCCCTCGCGGAGACGTGCCCGCGCGTAGGACTCGCACTCGCGGTACGGAAAACCGCCGCGGAACTCGAGGTTGGTGTGCCGGAGGCGCGCCTCGAGTCCGCCGGCGATCCTTTGGCGGAGGCGCGCCGGCAGGAGATTGAACGCGCCGCGGAAGGGTCGGCTCTTGGAGATGCGGCGCCAGGCACGGTACTGGCGGTCTCGGGTGTTGACCAGGTCGCCGTGCGCCAGATGCGTCGCGAGGCCCCCGAGCCGGAGATCGACCGATTCCTCCTCGAGGAGGTCGAACGGGTCGCCGAAGAACAGGGGCTTCAGATAGAAGTCGTGGTTTCCCTCGACGTACAGGAGGCCGCAGCCGCGACGCCGCAGGCGCCGCAGCGCCTCGAGGACTCTCCGGTGGTGCGTCTGCTGCAGGTCGGGGGCGCCGACCCAGACGGCGAACAGGTCGCCGAGGATGGCGAGGGTGCGAACGTCGGGCGGCAGGGAGTCGAGAAACTCCACGAAGGCGTCCACTTCGGGATCGCCTTCGCGCAGGTGGGCGTCGCCGAGGAGGGCGACCGCGCCTTCAGGAGCCGGCATGCTCCGGCCGGCGGACGGGGAGCGCCTCGATCGACTCCTCCAGACGCATCATCCGCTCCTGGATGAGGCGGGCCCACCCTTCGGCCGAGTCGCCGCCGTCCCGCGCCGCGGCGCCCAGCGCCTCGGACCCGATGAGAAGCGCCCGGCGGGCGCGTTCGCGGGCCGCCTCCGCCCCGTCGTCCGGCGGACCTCCGGCCAGGACCTGCTCCGCGGCGACACGGGCCGACTCCAGCTCGTTGCGCGCCCGGGACGCCTTCTCCTCCAGCCCGGTGGCACAACCCAGGGCAGGGAGCAGAAGCAGCACCCACGCCGCCACCCGGAGCCGTCGCGCCGCGAACGACCCGCAGGGACCGCGCCGGGAAGCCCTCACCGGCGGACCAGGTCGGCGACGTTGTTTTTCAGGCAGAAATCCTGCATCGCCCGGCGGGAGACCATGAGCTCGCGCAGCAACGACACGAAGCGGCGTTGCTGCGCCGCCACCTCGGACGGCAGCGCCTCCCCCGGACGCACCTCGTACTTCTCCCGGGCCGCCCGGAAGGCCGCGCCCGCCGCCTTCACCCGCTCCCCCAGGAGGTCGGGCGGCAGCCCCTGCACGCGGGTGCCGTCGGCGTCGGCTTCGTCGAGCGGCTCGACCTGCTTCGCCTTGCGCGCCAGATCCGCCGCGTACTGCGATTCGATCATGGTCGATTCGTCCCGGTCCTCGCCGAACCGGCGCGCCGCCTCCTCGTACCGGCCCGCCGCCAGAAGCGCCATGGCGTGCTCGAACGCCCGGATCTGCTTGGTGTCGGGCAGGAGCGCCAGGGCCCGGTCATAGGCGTCGGCCGCTTCCGGCAATCGTCCCCCGTCGAAATCGAGATCGCCGACCCGGACGAGGGCGAGGGAGTGATAGGCCGGATTCTGCGCCGGCACCCGATCGAAGGCCGAGACGGCGCGCCGGTAGGCCCCCTCCGCCTCCGACACCTCGGACAGGAAATCGTGCATGCGTCCCAGGCGGAACCAGTCCTCCCCCGTCAGCGTCCGGGCTTCCATGCCCTTCTCGTACTGCTCGATCGCCTGGCGGGCGTACTGCCGCACCCGGTCGAACTCCCCCTGGTCGTTGTTGATCGAGGTCAGGTAGTAGAGCCGCTCGAGCGTCGCCCCCTTCTCGTGCGCGACCTCGGCCTCCAGGAGCGGCTCGGCCTCCTTCCATGCGGCGCGCCGCGCGTCGGCATTCCCCTCGACGATCTCGCGGCAGTAGCCGATCTGGTAGGTGATGCGGCCGTCCTTGCGGCCGCCGGCGACCTCCTGGAGGAGCGGCAGCGCCTCCGCGTACTTCCCCTGGTTGTAGAGCGTCATCGCCCGTTCGACCGCCCGGCGCGAGGAGCCGCACGACACCGGGAGCAGGAGCAGGAGACACGACGCGATCACGACGGCGGGCGGCAACGCGCGGCCTGGCGCGCGCTCGGCGTTCGACATGGCGCGGGATATTACCATTCGCCCGCCGCACCCGCAATCACACGCCGATCCCGTGGCGTTCAACACCCATCGTCCCGGCCCCGCGGGGCGGGCGCACGGGACGGGCAGCGCGGCCCGCCCCGTGCGCCCGCCCATCCCCCCGCGACGAAGACCGCCGACAGC
>JBOGOE010000177.1:0-4247 GCA_050747445.1 Candidatus Polarisedimenticolia bacterium
GTAGCGGACCAGCACCAGCAGCCCCATCAGATTGAGCATGAGCTGCGCGAGCCCCCAGGCGGCGAACAGGGAGACGAAGGCCTGCTCCCCGGCGGGCGAGAACGTCTCCAGCGGAATGCCGTCGGCGGACATCGCCGCGTTCCGGCCGTTGAAGATGTTCCCAATCCGATGCCACCCTTCACGAGCACGAGCAGGCCGAAGAGCCACGGCGCCAGCCGATGCCCGCGATACGTATTGTCGATGTGCGGGGGGAGAAGCCGCGCGAGGGATGCAGCGACTCGGGGCACGGCCGATGATAGGTCCGCCCGGCGGCAGGATGCAAGTTGCCGGGCCGGCTGAAGGCTAATTCCCGCGTCGGCTGTTCGCCGGTTTGCCTGCTGGCTTCACCGTTTCCACTCGATCGGGAACAGGGCGCCGGCCTTGGCGGGGTCGAGAGTGACGCCGCACAGGGAAGCGGCATGCGACAGGACCGGATCCCGCCCGGCGGCGAGATCCTCGCCCGTCGGCAGCATGACCTCGTCGGGGGTGACGCCGACACGCTCGAGACTCTTTCCATCCGGCATGATGATGTCGGCCACGGTGATGCTCGAACCGAAGAACATCGTGGTTCCGCTGCCGATGCGCCTGCCGTATTCGCGGGACATCATCACCGCGCCCGCGCTCCGATCGCCGATGACCTTCGCCCGGCCGGTCAATTGCATCGTCCGCGCGAGCAGCTCCGCGGCCGACCCCGAATCGCTGTCGACAAGGACGATGAGCTTGCCCTCGAACACGACCGACCCCTTCTTCGCGGTGATCGGCTGCATGCGCTCCCGACTCTTGACCTCGCCGATCTTCGTCTCCCCCTCGATGAAGCACCCGGTCATGTTCTCCAGGGTCTCCACCGCTCCTCCCGGATTGCCCCGCATGTCGAGGATGAGCGCCGGAAACTTCCGCGCGATTCGGATGCCCCGATGGACGTCCTCGCGGGTCAGGTCGAACTCCGGCATCTTCCAGATCACCAGCTCGGAACCCACCTCGTGGAGCCGGTGCCGGCCCAGATACGCACGGTCCTTCAGACCCCTGATGAGGTCGGCGAGGTCGGTGGACTTCGTCCATAGCCGCTTCTCGCCCGACACCTTGGTCTTGACGATGACCTCACGCGGCTTCCCGCCGGGAGATTGAATCATGAGCGACGAACTGGCCCGCGGCGCGAGCAACCGGTGTTCGTAAAGCATGGTGATCATGCCGTCGCGCGAGGGGCGATCGCCATCGACCGAGAGCACCCGGTCTCCCCTCAACAGTCCCTTCGCCTCCGCATCGCTCCCGGGTTGAATCGCGGCGAGATAGCAGTGATCCCCGATCATCTGCATCTCCCAGCCGAACTCGATCTTGGCGGACCAGGCGGGCGGAAAAAAGAACGTGTGCGAATCGTCGAGGGCGAGGAGCGGTCCGGCGATGGCGTTGTAGATCTCGTGATGGAAGGTCGCCCGGGCGATCGCGTCGGTCGCCGCAGTGAACGCCTCGTCCATCTTCATCCCGCGGAAGCCCGGGTCGTAGTAATACTTCTCGAGATCGTCCCGGATCATGTTGAGCATCATCTTCCCCTGGTCGCGGTCGAACCGGCTGAGCTCCTGGGAGAAGGACCGCGAAGCGGAACAAATCCCCGCGAGAGCCAGGGCGACGACCGTTGACTGGCGCAACGTGATCACCGGGAGGCCTCCTGATTACCACTGCCCCCCTCGTGCGCGGCGGGCAGTCGTGTTGACCGGAGTCGATTGATTGCGTGGAGCATACGGCGAAGGCCGTCTTCTGTAAACCCCCGGACCGCGGGCATGGCCGTCCTCGCGCGACCCGCGGCACTCTGGCGCCGGTCACCGCCTTCGACTGCGAAAACTCGCCCGGCCCCCGGATTACCTTCGAGGGGGCGATGGCCCTGGGGGGCGTGGACGTCAGGACGTCCACACCTACGCCGAGGACGTGCAGGTCGCCGGGGGCATCGCCGCGGACGAGCAGATCGTCATCCCGAAGCAGCCGGCGCTCGGCGGCGTGGGCGGCAATCCCTGGATCTCCGTCCAGTTCGCCAGCCCCGGCGGCGAGCCCTACGGGAACGAGACCCTGCTCGGCCGCTGCGTCCAGCTGATGCCGGGTCATTGAGGCCGAGGGCCACCGGGCGCTCCCCGGTGGCCCTCGTGTCTCCGGTTCACAGGACTTTCCACCACGGGGCTGCCAGGACGTCCGGCGCCAGCCATTCAAGCGTGCTGCCGCCGTGCAACAGCAGTCCGGCGCGGGCCTTCTTCCCGTACTCGGCGCGGAAGGTGCGCAGGTGCGCGGCGTCGGCGAGGCGCGGTCTCGCACCGGCCTTGATCTCGATGGGCAGCAGTCGTCCGCCGGTTTCGATCACGAAGTCCACTTCCTCGCCGATGGCCGTACGCCAGTAACCGATCTCCGCGCCCTCGAGCCGTGCGTCGCGCCAGGCCAGGAGGTCGTGCAGCACGAGATTCTCCAGATGCGCGCCGTCGGGCTCGGGCTTCCCGGCCAGGTGGAGCGCCACTCCGGTGTCGCTCCAGTAGAGCCTGGACGTCTTGATCAGCCGCTTGGTGCGGTTCACCGCGTAGGCGGGCAGACGCACCAGCAGGTAGGAGGTTTCGAGCAGATTGAGCCAGCGGTGCACCGTGGGTTGCGGCAGCGCCACGTCGCGCCCCAGCTCGGCCTGGTTGAGGAGCTGACCCAGGCGCAGGCAGGCCGCGCGCATCAGGCGACGGAAGTCGGGCAGCGAGCCGATCGCGGCGAGATTCTGCAGGTCACGCTCGAGATAGGTGCGCACGTAGCCGTCGAACCAGATGGTGCGTTCTTCGGCCGTCCGGAGCCCGACCGACGGCGTGGGGTAGCCGCCGCGGCGGGCCAGGGCGCGCCAGTCGTCCGGCACGTCGGGTTCGGCCGCCAGCAGGTCGCGCCACTGCTCGTCGCGGGCCGCGAGCAGCTCGTCCCACATGCCGCACCGCCCCAGGCCGCGCTGCTCGCGCCGGGTCATCGGCCAGAGCGTCAGATAACTGGCCCGCCCGGCCAGCGATTCGGAGATCCGACGCATGAGCAGCAGGTTGGCCGAGCTGGTCAGCAGGAAGCGCCCCGCCCTGCGATCGCGATCGATGGCCCGCTTGACCGCGCGGAGGAGCATCGGCGCGCGCTGGACCTCGTCGAGCGTCATCGGCCCGGTGCCGCCCACCAGGGCTTCGGGGTCCCGCCGCGCGGCATCGAGCACGTCGAGGTCGTCGAGCGAGACGTAGCGCCGCTCGCCGGGCACGAGGTGCTCCGCCAGGGTGCTCTTCCCGGTCTGTCGCGCCCCGGTGACGACGACCGCGGGCATCACGCGAAGCCGCCCGGCCAGGGCGGTCCCGACGAGGCGGGGAAGTGTATTCATGCTGTGAATGATAATCATTCACGACGTGAATAGTCAATACGGGCGACCCGACCGGCCGCTGCCCCGGCCCGACGGCCGATACCGGCCTCCTTGTTCCCCCCCATCCCGATGCGTGGATTCTCCTGATTGTGGGCGGGGTCTGCCCGAGGGAAATTTCCGCGGCACGTTGAGCCGACGTCCCGCGCGGCAGCGGGCCGCCGCCATCCCGGCGGATCGGTCCGGCGGGTCGGGCCGGGGAAGCGGCCCGGCCGGGCGGCTCCGGGACGACCCCGGAGACCGCCCCGCGGGAGGACGCATCGAGCGCGCATGACAGCGCGCCAGGGAGGATCACCATGCATTCCGGTGTCCGCGTATGGATCGGGGCGCTGGCTCTCGCGCTGGGCGCCTGGCCGGCCGGGCCGGCAAGGGCCGAAACCGGCGTCACGGGGTCGGCGACCGCGCTCAAGGCGAAGGTCGTGGGGGTCACGACCACCCTCGCGGGGACGGGCCCGCTCGCCTCCATCAACGACTCGCGCTTCTCGTCCACCCCCGGCGCCACGATCGCGGGGCTGGGGGGGGCCGAGGCCCTGCACGCCTCCACCATCAGCTCGGTCCGGAACTGGGAGCCGCTCGACGAGGTCTCCTCCGGCGCCTCCCTCGGGGAGCTGAGCCTGTCGGTGGCGGGACAGCAGATCGCGGCGGCCTTCGCCATGGCCTGGGCGGCGACCCAGGTCGACGGCACCAAAAGCGGCGGCTCGACCCTCGAGGGGCTCCGCGTGAACGGGGTCTCGATCGCCCCCACGGGCGCCCCCAACCAGCGGGTCGTCCTCCCCGGGGTCACCCTGACCCTCAACGAACAGACGGCGAC
>JBOGOE010000178.1:0-7179 GCA_050747445.1 Candidatus Polarisedimenticolia bacterium
GCGAACACCAGACCGCAGGCGCCGCAGCGCAGGCGCCGCGCCGGACCGGACGGCGCGGGGTCGAGGCGGTAGCGCTTGCCGCATCCGGGGCAGGTGACGATCATGGCGTCCCCCGCAGCAGCGCGGCCAGGTCGAGAACCGGGACGTAGCGATCGCCCCGCGGCAGGAGCCCGCGGCAATACGGGGTCGCCGGTCCCGCGGCGGGAGCCTCGGCCACCGCCCCGGGGGGGGCGATCCCTTCGACCGTGTCGACCGTCAGGCCGTAATACCCCCCTTCTCCCGTGTCCAGCACGATCAGCTGGGCCCGCGAACCGGCGGCGCGCGCCGGCAGCCCGAGCCGGATCCGGGCGTCCACCACGGTCAGCATGCGACCGCGCCGCGGCACGATCCCCTCGATCGCCGGGTCGCTCCAGGGGACCGGCGTCGGCGCGGCGTAGGGACCGACTTCCACCACCGGTCCGAGGGGGAAGGCATACTCCCGCTCCGCCACCCGGAACAGCAGCAGCCGCGGAGGAACGATCTCCGTCCCGGCGCGATCGCCTCCCTCCCCGATCTCAGGGGCGATGCCCATCGGCTCCTCCCGGGGCCAGCCTGTCGGGGTCAAGCACCAGCACCGCCGATGCGTCGGCCATCTCGGCGGCCCCCGTCACCCACGGCAGATCGCGCAGCACCCCCGCGAGCGGCTTGACGACGATGGGACCGCGACCGATCAACTCGTCGACCAGCAGACCGAACGCGCGCCCGGGGTCTCCGGCCACGATGGCGTAGCGCGCCGCCGCCGTCGCCGTCCGCCGGGTGACCAGGTCGTCCACCCGGCGCACCGGCAGGGGTCCTTCGGGGCGGTCGTACACCTCGCCGTCTCCCTCGTGACGCAGCCGCCGCGGCTCGATCCGGACGCTGTCCCGCACCGAGGCCAGGGGAATCGCGTAGCGCCGGCCCCCGGAGCGCACCAGGAGCGCCTGGACCAGCACCAGACTGACCGGGACGGCGAGCGTGAACGTGGTGCCGCGTCCCGGCTCGCTGCGGACCTCGATGGTTCCCTTGAGCCGCCGCAGGGCGCTGCGCGCGGCATCGAGACCGACCCCCCGCCCGGACAGACCGCTCACCCCCCGCGCGGTGCTCACTCCCGGGACGAAGATCAGATCGTGCGCGTCGCGATCCTCGAACGGCGCGCCCCGCTCGAACCGACCCGCGCTCTCGGCGGCGGCGCGCACCGCGGCGGGATCGATCCCGCGGCCATCGTCGCCCACCTCGATCAGGACCCGGCTCCCCTTCTGGAACGCGCTGAGGGAGAGCCGGCCGCTCGAAGGCTTGCCCGCCGCGCGCCGCTCGTCGGGGGGCTCCAGACCGTGATCGAGGGCGTTCAGGAGCAGATGCATCAACGGGCTGGCGATGGCATCGACGACCGCCTTGTCGATCTCGGTCTCCCCTCCGGTGATCGTCAGATCGACGTCCTTGCCCGAGGCGCGCGCCGTCCTCCCCGCCAGCCGCGCCAGCCGGTTGAACACCGGGGCCAGCGGCACCAGACGGGCCTCGACCGCCCCCGTCTGCAGGGCCCGCAGGCGCGGCCGGAGGGCGCGGGCCAGCCGGTCGACCTCGCGGACCAGACGGTCCTCCGGACGGTGCTCGAGCGCCACGCGCGCCGCCTCCAGCAGCGCGGCGGCCGCCACCGACAGGTCCCCGACCCGCGCCAGCAGCTCGTCGAGACGGGTCACCGGGACGCGCAACGAAGCGGAGGCGCCCGTCAGGTCTTCGGCGGGAGGTCCATCCGGCGTGGAAGCGCCCGCGGTCCTCCCCTCAGGACGCGCTGGCGCGAGGGTGACGCAGCGTGCCGGAGCCCCCGCGATCCGCCCCCCGTCGGGAACCACGGGGGATTCCCCCGCCACCAGGAAGACGAACGGAAGCGTCGCTCCCGGCTCCGCCGCATCAGGACCCTCGGGTTCCGGGTCCGCTCCGGCGCCGATCTCGGGCATCCCGACGATCACTTCGGCGCCGGCGCCGAAGGAGGCGGCCGCCTCCCGGGCCTGCCGGTCGAAGCGGGTGGCGTCGAGACGGAGACGGACCAGGGTGAGGACGCTGCCCGAACGGAGACGCGCGCGCAGCCGCTCCTCCTCGTACCGGCTCAGGCTGGCGCGCAGGGCGGGTTCGAGCGGCAGTCCGGCGATCGGATCCGCGGCCGTGACCGGGGGAGCTCCCTCCGGCTCCCTGAGCCGTTGGCGCAGCTCCTCGAGATCGCCCGGGAGCGGGCCACGCCCGGCGCGCGCCCGCACCAGGGAGAGCAGCGCGGCCACCGCCCGGTCCAGGAGGTCGCGCTGCGGACCGTCGAGATCGACCCGGCCCAGACGCAACCGGTCGAGGAGGTCCTCGAACGCATGCGCCAGGCCGGCGATCTCGGCGAACCCCAGGCTGGTCGCCAGACCCTTGAGCGAGTGGACGTCGCGGAACAACGGATGCACCAGGGGCGCCACCGGCGCCCCCTCCCGGGCGCCGGTGTCGAGCCGGCGGAGATGCTCTTCCATCCGGTCGAGCAGATCGTCGGCCTCGGCGGTGAACTCCCGTTCCAGCCGCTCCCGCTGCTGCCGCGACTCTTCACCCATGCGGGTGGTCCCCGTCCGCGGCGCGGGAAAGGCGGGCGTTCTGCGGCGCCGTCCCCGGCTGGCGGCTCATGTGGATGACCTGGTGGATAGGACGGCGCTCAACGGGCCCCCGGACGCCGGCCGGCCCCGTCGCGCCATCCGGCGGCGCGGACAGTCCTGTGGCGTCGACTCAAAACATAGTCCCGTTTGCGAATACGGCCAGCCGGCGGGGCGGTTACGAAATCGTCAGGCGGGGCCCGGCGGGGGCGACTCGAGCCCCAGCTTCTTGCGGACGGCGTCGAGGATGCCGTTGGCGAACTGCCACGAGTCATCCCCCCCGAAACGGCGGGCGACCTCGATCGCCTCGTCGATGACGACGATCGGCGGCGTGTCGGTTTCGTGGAGGAATTCGTACACCGCCAGACGGAGGATGTTGCGGTCGACGATCGCCAGCCGGTCGAGACGCCAGTGCTCCAGGCTGTCGGCGAGGATCGGGTCGATGGCGGCCAGGGCCCCCGAGGTGCCGCGCGCCAGACGCTCCGCGAATTCCCGGACCTCGTCCGGCGCCGACCGATCGGCCCAGAACCGGGCCACCACCTCGTCGATCGGGGTGCCGGCCGCGTCGGCCTCGTAGAGCATCTGCAACGCGTACTCCCGCGCCTGCCGCCTCGACCCCATCATCCCTCCAGCGCGCGGAACAGCGAGACCATCTCCAGGGCGGCCAGCGCGGCATCCCGACCCTTGTTGCCGTTCTTGGCCCCCGCCCGTTCGATCGCCTGGCGCAGGTCTTCGGTGGTCAGGACGCCGAAGGTCACCGGCAGCGCCGCCTCGAGCGCCACCGCGGCGACGCCGCGCGCCACCGCGGCGCAGATGTGGTCGTAGTGCGCGGTGTCGCCGCGCACCACGCATCCCAGGGTCACGATGGCGTCGAAGCGCCGGGTGTGCGACAGCCTGCGGGCCGCCGCCGGGATCTCGAACGCACCGGGGACCCGGATCACGGCGATGTCCCCCTCGGCGACCCCGTGTTGCGCCAGCGCCTCGAGCGCGCCGGCCAGGAGCCGGTCGGTGATGAATTCGTTGAAACGGCTGACCACCAGGGCGACGCGCAGCCCCCGGCCGTCGAGCGTCCCGGCGATCGTGCGCGGCGCCATCCGGTCCTCCCGCCGTCTGTCCCGGTGCGGTGGCGCATCGTAGCGGCCGGTTCGGCGGCCTGTCAAGGCACGCCGCCGCGGCCCGCGTGTCAGAGGGCGGGTGGCAGGCAGCGGCGCAGGATCCCCGCCCAGGTTCGCGCCAGCGCGGCCTTGAGCAGCAGGTCGGCGAGCAGGAGGACCGCCGCGGCCAGGATCCAGGGAGCGATCCGGGCCTCCGGCTCCGCGGCGTGGCCGAGCCGCCGCGCCGCCAGCCGCACACCCGGACCCGACAACAGGACTCCCAGGATGACGAAGGCGATCACCCGCAGGACCGCCCACGGCGGCCAGCCGAAGGCGTAGGCGAGCGCCGGGGCGCCGCCGGCCGCGGCGAGCGCCCCGACGTAGTGCGACATGTACCCGACCAGGACCGCCCCCATGACGATGCCGAGAAAGCCGCCGCTCAGGAGGGTCAGGACGCCGAAGCCTGCGAGGTGCGCCGCGTGCTGCGGCACGAACCGGGCGGGCTCCGCCTCGCGCCCCTCGCCGCTGCGGAGGAAGGCGAACATCTCCTCGCGGTAGGCCTCCCCGCCGAGCACCGTGGCGGACGCCGCGGCGGGGTCGCGCGCGGAGACCAGGATCTGGGTCGCCGACAGGACCGCCGCCCAGAGCAGGACGGCGGCGATCGCGGCGCCCCGCCGCCGGCGCAGCACCAGGAGCGCCATGAAGGGATGGACCGCGAGGGCGGCGGCCAGGGGCTGGATGAAGCGGCCGCCGGCCGCGCCCAGGAGGACCGCGAGCGGCGCCAGGAGCGATGGGAGGGCGATCAGGAGGGCCGCCGGAAGGCCCCGCCGGCCGGAGGCACCGGTCACGGCGCGGGGCGCGGGCCGTCGACGCTCAGGAAGTCGCGCAGCTCCCGGGCGCGCGTCTCGATGGCGTCGGGAGCCAGCCGCGCCACGCGTCGCAGGCTGAAGTCCTCGACGCAGAAGGAGGCGAGGACGCTGCCGTAGATCATCGCCTCGCGCAGCGTCCGTGAAGTGGCGTCACCCCGCCGCGCCAGGTGCCCCATGAACCCTCCCGCGAAGCTGTCCCCCGCCCCGGTCGGGTCGACCGGCCGCTCCACCGGGTAGGCGGGTACGGCGAAGTAATGCCCGCCCGCGAACAGCGCCGCGCCGTATTCGCCCCGCTTGATCACCAGGAACTTCAGACCCAGCGACAGCAACCGTCGCGCCGCCACCACCGTATTGAGCTCCCCGGCCAGCATGCGTGCCTCGCCGTCGTTGATCACCAGGCCGTCCACCTCCGCCAGCAGGCGCTTCAGGCTGGTGTTCTTCCCCTCGATCCAGAAGTTCATGGTGTCGCAGGCGGCCAGCCCCGGGCGCACCCGGTCGAGAACCCTGCGCTGCAGGTCCGGATCGATGTTCGCCAGGAACAGGTGGGGAACTCCGGAATCCTCGCGGCGCAGCTTCGGGACGAACGACTCGAACACGTTGAGATGGGTGAACAGGGTGCGCCGTTCGTTGAGGTCCTCGGAGTACTCCCCGCCCCAGCGGAAGGTCTGCCCGTCGGCGACCTCCAGACCGGAGACGTCGATCCCCCGCCCGCGCAGCAGCGCCATCGAGTCGGCGTCGAAATCGCGCCCCACGACCGCGATCATCCGCACCGGCGTGAAGTACGACGCGGCGACGGCGAAGTAGACCGCCGAACCGCCCAGGACCTCGCGCGCCTCGCCGTACGGCGTGCGCACGCTGTCGAAGGCCGCGGAACCGACCACCAGGAGGGACATCAGGACAGGTAGCGGCCGACGATCGGTGCGAGCCGCTCGCGCGCCGCCGCCGGGATCCGGGCCGGTTCGGTCAGGATGGCGTTGGCCAGGGCGCCGGCGCAGGGGCAGGTCCGCGCCGCGGGCAGACGGTCCAGGACCCGGGTGACGATCGCCTGCGCCATCGCGGCGTTGTCCTGGAGCCGGGCCACGACCTCCTCGACGGTCACCGCCTCCTCGTCGTCGCGCCAGCAGTCGTAGTCGGTGACCATGGCGAGGGTGGCGTAGCAGATCTCGGCCTCGCGGGCCAGCCTGACTTCCTGCACGTTGGTCATCCCGATCACGTCGGCGTGAAGGGCGCGGAACATGTGGGACTCGGCGCGGGTCGAAAACTGCGGCCCCTCGATGCAGACGTAGGTGCCGCGCGGGTGCAGGCGGGCGCCGGCCTCCCCCGCCGCCTCTCCGAGGGAGCGGTGCAGGACGGGGCAGACCGGGTCGGCCAGCGATACGTGGGCCACGATCCCGTCGCCGAAGAAGGTCGAGGTCCGGCGCCGGGTCCAGTCGATGAACTGGTCGGGCAGGGCGACATCGAGGGGACGCATCTCCTCCCTCAGGCTGCCGACCGCGCTCACCGAGACGATCCGTTGCACGCCGAGGACCTTGAAGGCGTAAAGATTGGCGCGGAAGTTGATGTCCCCTGGCGCGATGCGATGACCGCGCCCGTGGCGGGCCAGGAACGCCACCTCGTGATCGCCGATCCGGCCGATCAGAAACGCGTCCGAGGGGTCTCCGAACGGCGTGGGGACCGCCTGCTCGCGGGCGTCCCGCAGCCCCGCCATCCGATACAGACCGCTCCCGCCGACGACCCCCAGCGCGATCATGGACCCTCCACGGAAACGGGGCGGATGCTAGCACCCGCCGCGAGGGGGCGCAAGCGCGGCAGCGCACGCTCCACCGCCTCTTCCCCCGCCTCGATCAACCGGTCGCGATCCGCGGGACGCACGAACAGGGTGCCGCACCCGCGGACCGCCGGGCGGAGGATCACCAGACGATCGCCGCACGCCTCCTGGAGGCGGTCCCAGTAGCTCCGGCGCCCCTGCCGCAGGCAGACGTGGATCGACAGGTCCACCGCGATCACCCGATCGGCCCCCACCACCGGGGCGAAGGCCCGCTCGACCGGGACGGCGGTGTGCCACCCGGCGTCCACCAGCCAGCGCCGGCCCGCGGTGGTCCGCGCGGCGAGCGGCAGGAACAGACCGGGGATGGCGGCCGAGCCTTTCACGGCCTCGGCCACCGGCACCGGGGCCGGGAGCCCCGGCCCGCCCACCGCCAGGAACTCCTCGAAGCGGCGGAGGTCGAAGGTCAGGATCGCCAGACGGCGGATACCGTGGTGCAACCGCTCGAAAGACGCGGCATCGAGCTGCCTCAGGAAGGCCGGGATGCCGCCGGCGCGTTCGTGAGCCACGGTGGAAAGCCAGGGGAGCCGGGCGCGGGACAGGGCGTAGTAGAGAAGGCCCCCGGGGGTCAGGAGCCGCGCCCCTTCCAGAAGCCCCTCCGCGTCGAGCCCCACGGCCGCGTGCATGGCCGCCACGATGGCCCCCACGCTGCACCCCACCAGGATCTCCGGCCTGATTCCGGCACGGTGCAGGGCGCGCAGCACGGCCGCGTGGGCGACGCCGCGGGCGCCGCCGGCCCCGAGCGCGAGCGCGAGCCC
>JBOGOE010000179.1:0-4951 GCA_050747445.1 Candidatus Polarisedimenticolia bacterium
GCGGAGCCCTCCTGCGGCTCCTCGCGCGAGATCAGTTTGATCTCCGCCTGCCACTCCTTGTAGGCGCGCGCCAGGGTCGGCTCGGGCTGGGTCAGGGTCAGCCCCATGACCGGCGACGATCCTTCGCGGCCGCCGGACCAGGCGACCCGCGCCCGCAGGCGCACCGAGTGCCGCGGGAACTGGATGAAGACGTGGATCACCGAATTGACCGGGAAGGTCTCGGGGGCTTCGATGCGGATGCCGCTCTCGGAGACATCGACGACGCTCCCGCCGCTCATGTGGGCCTCGGTGCCGAAGCGCACCGGCAGCCGCCGCTGATAGCGGAGCCGGTGGCGCCGCTCACCGGTCTTCTTTTCCGCCGCCTCGCGGGGGGGCATCGATCCGGCTCTCCTCCTTGCGCCAATCTAGTCCTCCGGCACGGACCGGGCAACCGGGTTGGTGCTACGATCCGGGGCGCCGGCAGGAGGTGCCGCATGACCGCGAAGAAGGTCCTGATGGTGATCGCCCCGGAGAACTTCCGGGATGAAGAGTACCTGGAACCGCGCCGCATCCTCGAGGGACGGGGGTGCGCCATCACCGTCGCCTCGACCAGGATCGGGCCGGCGAAGGGGATGCTCGGGGCCGTCGTGACGCCCGACGCCACGCTCGACCGGGTCAGGGCCGCCGACTTCGACGCGATCCTGTTCGTCGGCGGCAACGGCGCCGAGGTGCTGTACGCCGATCGGCGCGCCCACGCGCTGGCGACCGATGCGATCGCCGCCGGCAAACCGCTCGCCGCCATCTGCGTGTCCCCGACGATCCTGGCCAATGCCGGGGTCCTGAAGGGAAAACGGGCGACGGTCTGGCCGGGCCAGTCGAAGGCCCTGATCGCGGGAGGCGCCGAGTACACCGGCCGGCCGGTGGAGCGGGACGGCGGGATCATCACGGGAGCGGGACCCGACGCCGCGACCCGGTTCGGCGAGGAAGTGGCCCGCGCCCTGGGTCTCTGATGACGCGCGCCGCCGCCTCCCGGCTCGCGGCCGCCGTCCTCCTCTGCCTGCTGCCGGCGGGGTGCGGCGGGGGCGGAAAGTCGGACGAGCCGACCCCGCCACCCAAGCGGTTCCCCGTTCCCCTCTTCGACGGCCTCGCGCTCGGGATGACCCGCGATCGGGTGGCGAAGGTCCATCCGATCCGGCTGGCGCTCTCCGCCGCCGGCCGCAGCCGCCGGTTGTGGATCTACGAGAAGCGCGGGGACTACGCCGCCGAGCTGACCTTCCGTGACGGCGGTTCGCAGGCACCGCTGGTCCGCATCGACGTCCACTTCGGGCCGAGCGACGCCTCCCCGGAGGCGTACATCGAGCGGTTCGCGCGGCGGCTGGGCCCGCCGGAGGTGACCCGGCGCAAGGCGGCGATCAACGCCTACGGCGATCACCGGCACGATCAGTACGACACCATCTGGTCGGACGCGACGCAGTACGTCTTTCTGACCGAGCGGGTGCCCATCGGCGGCGCGAGGGGCCGTCCGGTCTACTACCTCACCGTCAAGAAGAAGGAGCTCGCCGCGACCGGCCCGCCCACCGGGTACGTCCCGCCCCCGCCGCCGAAAGGGGAGGACGGCAAGCCGGTCGAGGAGGATATTTTCTAGGGGGGACCGGGCGCGCCCTGCCCGGCGCGCCGCGGGGGCCCGCCGGCGCGCAGCTCGTTCTGCAACTCCCTGACCGCCGTTTCGATCCGGCGGGTGGCCTCGCCGGCCTCCTCCTCCGGGCCGATCCGCAGCGGGGCCCCCAGGAGCAGCCGCGTCCTGCCGAAGCGCGGCAACCAGGCCCAGTCGGGGAGGACGCGCCCCGTCCCTTCGATCGCCGCGGGCACCACCGGGGCGCGCAGCTCGCGCGCGAAGATGCCGATCCCCTTGCGAAACGGCTCGGCGGTTCCCTCCGGCAGATGGCGTCCCTCGGGGAAGATCAGGATCGAATACCCCTCGTCCATCAGCTCGCCGGCGTAGGCCAGGCTGTGACGGAAGCCGGCGGTCTCCGGCAGCGGCCAGGCGTGGAACAGGAACTGCACGAGCCGGACCTGGAACCACTCGATCGCGAAACGCCCCCGGCCGCCCGATCGCTCGCCGAACGCCAACCGGTGATGCCGCGTGGTCATCCCGGGGGCGATCCGCCCGCGCAGCGGACGGGGCAGCAGCCCTTTGAACAGGCCGGTGTCCAGGTAGCTGTGGTGGTTGGCGACCAGCAGGTACGGCGGAGGGACGCCACGCAGGCGTTCGAGACCCCGGACCTGCGGCCACGCGAACCCGAAGACGACGGCGCGATACAGGGTCTCCTCCAGCAGCCGCCGCGCCGCGTGCACCGGCCCGCCCCGGGCCCAGCGTGGCATCTGCAGCCCCCCCGGCGGCCCGCCGGTCGTCACGCCGCCGAGGTCCGCCGTCCCGCCCATGTCCGCCGCGGGAACGGGAGTCGCCGCCGTGACCGCCGCCGCCCCCCCGGATGCGGCGAGGGACTCCAGGTCGCCGATGGACGCGGTCGCCAGAAGCTCCTCGGGGACGCTGACTCCCAGCTCCTCCTCAATGGCGACGGCCAGCTCCACCAGGTCGAGACTGGCCAGCCCCAGCCCCTCCACCAGACGGGTCGCCGGCGTCAGGGTCTCCGGACGGACCCCCGCGGTGCGGGAGACGAGAAGCCGGACGCTCGACATTCCTTCGGCCCCGGCCGGGCCGCCGGTCCCCGCCGTCTCGGACTGGAGCGCCCGCTCGCGCAGCACTCCCTTCTTCACCTTGCCGGTGGCGGTGCGCGGAAAATCGTCGCCGGGCCAGACGGTGTGGCCACGCACCCGCTGGCGGGGGAGGAGACGCTCGTTGGCCCGCGCCACGATCGCCGCGGCGCCGGCGTCCCGCTCCAGCAGCAGGACGGCGTGCACCCGCTCGCCGCCGGGGAGCGGCAGCCCGAGCACGGCGACGTCGCGCACCCCGGGAAGATCGCGGAACGCCGACTCCACGTCGACCGGGTAGACGTTCTCCCCCTCGGGGGTGACGATCATGTCCTTGAGACGGCCGCGGATCCGCAGCCGGCCCTGCGTGTCGAACTCGCCGACGTCGCCGGTCCGGAACCACCCGTCCTGCATCCCCTCGTCCGCCGCGCCGAGGTAGCCGGGGGTCACGTTGGGCCCGCGCACCTGCACCTCGCCGCCGGGACCCAGGCGGACCTCCTGGATGCCGAGCGGTTTCCCGACGCTGCCGGCGCGCCGTTCGAACGGGTTGGAGATCGCCACGATCGGCGCCGTCTCCGTCAGACCGTACCCCTGGATCAGCAGATAGCCGCAGCGCTCCCAGAACTGCTGCACCGGCTCGGGGAGTGGGGCGCCGCCGACCACGAGGAGGCGGAAGCGCCAGCCGAACAACCGCCGCACGGCGGGGAAGGCGAGCGCCTGGAACCAGAAGGGACGGCCGGCGAGGCGCTCGCGCCGCCGGTCGAACGACTCGAGCAGCCCACGCCCGGCGAGCAGACGCCGCACCTCCGCCGCGAGCAGGTCGAGCAGACGCGGCACGGTGAACAGGGCCCAGGCGCGGCGGCGACCCGCCGCCTCCAGGATCTCGCGGGGCCGGGGAGGCGTGAGGACGACCGTCAGGCCGAGGTACGACGCGATGAAGACGCTCAGGGCCTGCCCGAACATGTGGGAGAGCGGGAGGGTCGAAAGACACCGGAGCTCTCCGAGCGCGGCGACCAGCCTCCGTCGCGCCAGGTAGGCGTGCAGGACCGGCGCGAAGTCGGAGGCGAGATTGCCGTGGGTGAGGACGACGCCCTTGGGATCCCCGGTGGTCCCGGAGGTGAAGATGATCTCGGCGCGGTCGCCGGGCGCCGGGGTGGCGCGCGGCGGCGGTCCGGCCGCGTCGCTCCACGACCCGAGGAGGATCCGCCGGATCCCCCCGGGCGGGTCCACCGAAGACGGCGCGATCAGGACGCGCGCCCCCACCTTGCGCGCCACCTTCTCCCTGAATCCGGCGGGAGTGCCGGCATCGAGGGGGACCGCAACCCCCCCCGCCAGCAGGGTGCCCAGCAGGGCTTCGATCCAGTCGGCGCTCTCCGGCCCCTGGAGGAGCACCGGGTCGCCCGCCCCGACGCCGGCGGCGGCGAGGGTCGCGGCGCACGCACCGATGCGGCGGTGCAGCTCGTCGTAGGTGCGGGTGCGCCAGCGGACTCCTTCCCGCCAGAGGTAGGCGCGCCGCCGCCCGTGGCGCGGCAGCCGATCGATGAAGCCGACCAGATCGGCGGGAATCCCGGGGGCTCCGGGCTGGGCTATCCTGTCGGCACGGCGGGAGTCGGCGGTCACGGCGGCGGCGGGAGGATATCACCGGCCGGCGTGGCGCCGGAGTGCCGGTCGCGGCGGCCGCGCCGGGGCCATGACCTGGATGGAGCGGACGACCGCCACCGGGATCGATCCGCGGCAACGGTTCCACTGGGCCCGGAGCGCGGTGGTGGCTTCCCTCTCCTACCTGCCGTACCGCGGCGCACGCGACGACGCCCCCGGGCTGGTCCGGCACGTCGCGCGCTACGCCGTCGGGGAGGACTACCACCGGGTCCTTGGAGACCGGCTGGAGGGACTGGCGTCGACCATCCGCGGCGAGGCGCCGGGGGCGCGGACCCGGGTGTACGTCGACACCGGACCTCTCCTGGAGCAGGATCTGGCGGCCCGCGCCGGGATCGGCTGGTTCGGCAAGAACGCCAATCTCATCGGCCCCCGGGGGGATTCCTGGATCCTGCTCGGAGTGATCCTGACCAGTCTCGATCTGCCGGCCGGCGAGCCGGTGGCCGACCGCTGCGGTTCCTGCACGGCCTGTCTCGACGCCTGTCCCACCGGGGCGATCACCGCCGACGGCGAGGCGCTGGCGGCGGCGGAAGGGCGGCTTGCGGATCCTGATCCGGTGGTGCGGGGCGCCGCCGCCTGGGCCCTCGGTCGCGCCGGGGAAACC
>JBOGOE010000180.1:0-2216 GCA_050747445.1 Candidatus Polarisedimenticolia bacterium
GAGCCCGGCCGCGACCCGCAGAGTGCGATGCAGCCAGACGGCGCGGCGGCGGGCCAGCGCGAGGGGCGCCGCCAGCACCAGGCTCATGACCGCCATGCCGGCGACCGAGCCGGCGCCGAACAGACCGAGATAGAGGCACCCCAGGACGACGGTCGGAATCGTCGTGAGGACCAGGAGCGACAGCGCGGCGCTGCCGGCGAGACCGTGGAGGCCGCCGACCAGGAGCGGTCGGAGCGCCAGCCGCATCGGGTGGGGGTGGCGGTGCGTTCCGCCCCCTTCCTCTTCGGGATGCGGCATGACGTGGAAGTGCAGATGCTCGTGGGCGACGCCGTCGTGCCGGTGCGCGTGGGCGTGCAGGTGGGCGCGGAACGCCCCGTGGATCGCCACCCCCCCCAGACCGACCAGCATCATCCCGACACCGAGCTCGAACAGGAGCGCCAGCCGCTCCGGAATGCCGACGCGCAGGAGCAGCACGCCGATCCCGACCGCCCCCAGCACCGCGGCGTGCCCCACTCCCCACGAGACCCCGGTGAGAAGGGCACGGCGCACCCCACCCTGCCCGGTGGTCAACGCCGCGACCGCGGCCACGTGATCCGCATCGAGCGCGTGACGCAGCCCCAGGACGAACCCCAGCAGGAGCGTGGCGGCGACCGGAACGTCCGGCATGGGGGCCACTCTAGCATCAGAGCCCCATCACCCATTCGACGAAGCGAGGCTCGATCGGAGCGAATCCCGGCCGCCTCGATCGGCGTGGAGCCGAGCGAGGCGCCGGCCCCTCGCATCGCCTTGACCGACCCCCGCAAATGCATTAGCATCGCGCCCGGAACGCACACAGAGAGTCGCCGTGATCGCCCGGGCCGGAATGCCGGCGCGACGGCCGGTTCGAGCCCCGCGCGATGCGAACCGTCAAACCCGGTCAGGCCCGGAAGGGAGCAGCCGCACGGCGGAGCTCGCAGGCGCCGCGGGTCCACTTGAACCGGCTCTCGGGCCGGCCTTCCCCCCCACTCGAGAGAGCGCGCCCGTCGTGAGCTATCAGGTCCTCGCCCGCAAGTACCGGCCGCAGACGTTCGAGGAGGTCGTCGGCCAGCAGCCGATCGTCACCACCCTGCAGAACGCCGTCGCGCAGAAGCGGCTGCATCACGCCTATCTGTTCTCCGGTCTCCGCGGGGTCGGCAAGACGACCGTGGCGCGGCTCTTGGCCAAGTCGCTCAACTGCGCCGAGGGCCCCACCCCGACGCCGTGCAACCGCTGCGCCTCCTGCCGCGAGATCGCCGAAAGCCGCGCGCTCGACGTGCTGGAGATCGACGGCGCCTCCAACCGCGGCATCGACGCGGTGCGCGAGCTCCGGGAGACGGTCCGCTACAGCCCGTCGCGCGATCGCTACAAGGTCTACATCATCGACGAGGTCCACATGCTGACCTCGGAGGCGTGGAACGCCCTCCTCAAGACGCTCGAGGAGCCGCCGCCGCACGTGGTGTTCCTGTTCGCGACGACCGACCCGCGCAAGATCCCGCTGACCATCCTGTCGCGCTGCCAGCACTTCGAGTTCCGGAAGATCGCCCACGCCGACATGGAGCGGCATCTGAAAAAGGTCGCCGCCGGCGAGACGGTCACCGTCCCCGACGGCGCCATCGACCTGATCGTCCGCACCGCCGGCGGGTCGCTGCGCGACGCGCAGAGCGCCCTCGACCAGGTGATCGCCTTTTCGGGGGACGCGGTCACCGAGGAGCAGGCGCGCACCATCCTTGGAGTCATCGATCGGGAGCTGGTGACCGGATTTTTCGCCGCGGTCCGCTCCGGCGACTGCGCCCGCCTGCTGGAGATCATCGAATCGGTGTTCGACCAGGGATACCAGCCGTCGCAGTTCCTCGAGGACCTGATGGCGCACGGCCGCGACCTGCTCCTGGCCCGCGCCGTGAAGGAACCGGCGCGCTTCCTGTCGGGCGGACCGGAGGAGGTCGAGGCGATCGCGCGGCAGGCGGCGCCGTTCAGCGAGGACGAGCTGCTGCGGCTGCTGGAGCTCCTGACGCGGGAGGAACAGCGCGTGAAGAACTCCGCCCACCCCCGCTACCTGCTGGAGGCCCTGGCGATCAAGCTGGCCCGCCTCGCCGACCTGACCCCAATCGAGGATCTGCTCGCCGGCGGGCGCCCCGCGGCCGGCGGCGGGCGGGCCCCGGAGCCGGCGCCACGGAAGAGCGCGGCGGCCGGGAGCACCC
>JBOGOE010000181.1:0-4615 GCA_050747445.1 Candidatus Polarisedimenticolia bacterium
CCGCGGCGCCGCCTCGGACGGACCGGGCTCGAGGTCTCCGAGATCGGCTTCGGCGGCTACCCGATCGACGACCCCGACGTCCTCCTCTACGCCCTGGACCGGGGGATCAACTACGTCGATACCGCCAACTGCTACCGCGGCGGCGGCAGCGAATCGGCGATCGGCCGCGCCCTCAAGGGACGGCGCGACCGGTTCGTCGTCACCACCAAGTGGTGCCCGCACCACGTCGGCAAGCCGCCGCGCAAGCGGCATTTCCTCGAGCAGCTCGATGCCAGCCTGAGACGGCTGCAGACCGATCACGTCGACATCGTGCTGAACCACGAGGTGGGGAAAAGCTCCGACGGCCGCGGGCTGGAGCGGCTGCAGAACCCGGAGATCCTGGAGGCGTGGGCCGAGGCGAAACGGGCGGGCAAGGCCCGTTTCATGGGAGCGAGCGGTCACGACCCCGATCTCATGGACATCATGCACTGGGCGATCGCATCCGGTCATTTCGACGTCCTGCTGTGCCGCTACTCGTTCCTCGACTATCCGGAGCAGGACCGGTTGATCGCCCGCGCCGCGGCACAGGGGGTCGGTTTCGTCGCCATGAAGACGCTGGCGGGGGCGCGTGGCGCCGATCTCGACCGGTTCCGCGACCGCCACGTCACCTTCAAGCAGGCGGCCCTCAAGTGGGTGCTGTCGAACTCGAAGGTCTCGAACCTGGTCATCTCGATCGCCGGCCGGCGGCAGGTGGACGAGTACGCCGCGGCCGCCGGCCGCCCGCTGACCCGGGCCGACACCCTCCTGCTGGATGAGTACGCGCGCGAGTTCTCCGACCAGGTCTGCCGCTTCAGCGGCGCCTGCATGGAGGCCTGCCCGCACCAGATCCGGGTGGCCGACATCCTGCGCTTTTCGATGTACTACCACGAGTACCGCCAGGAAGGACGGGCGCTCCAGTCGTACGCGCGTCTGGTCGCCGGGGAGCGGGCCGCCCACTGCCTGCACTGCGCCGGGTTCTGCGAGCAGGCCTGCCACTACGACCTGCCAATCCGCACCCTGATGCTGCGCGCCGACGCGACGCTGGCGCCCGGGGACCCGGCGGGCGGAGGCGGTCCCGCGGACCCCGGCGGCCGCGCCGGGGAGGGGGGATAGGGATGGCCGCCGCACCGCAGCCGACCGACACCGGGCCGCGGCCCTCCGCCGCGACGTCGCGCCGCCCGGCCGGCGGTCGCGGGCCGAGCCTGCCCGATCTGGTGTTCGAGGGGTTCAAGTCGGGCGATCTGCGCGGCGGGTTGCGGCGCGATCTGCGCGGCCTGTATCGCTTCTATCTGGACGAGGAGCGGCGCGCCGAGCTGGCGGCGATGGGGCGGGTGCGCCGCAGCTTCAAGATCCTCTCCTGGCTCCTGAAAAGCCTGCTGCAGAAGCTGAGTCCCGGACGGCGTCTGGCGCTGGCCTCGGCCCTGGTCATGGCGTTTCTCGGCGAGACGACGATCCACCCCTTCGGGTTCCGGACCGACCTGCGTCTGTGGGGGTTCGGCGTCCTGCTGCTGGTCCTGATGCTGGAGCTGAAGGACGGGGTCCTGGCGCGCGACGAGATCGAGGTGGCGCGCCAGGTGCAGATGGCGCTGCTGCCGGCGCGCCTCTCCCAGCCGCGCGGCTGGTCGCTCGGGTCGTACATGCGCCCGGCCAACGACGTGGGGGCCGATCTCGTCGATTGCTTCGATCTGCCGGGGGGGCGGATCGGCGTCGCCCTGGGTGACGTCGCCGGGAAGGGGCTCGGCGCGGCGCTCCTGACCGCCAAGCTGCAGGCGACGCTCCGGGCGCTGGCGCCGGAAGTTCCTTCACTCGCCGATCTCGGGACGCGGCTCAACGCCATCCTGCACCGCGACGGTCTCGACAACCGCTTCGTCACGCTGTTCTATTTCGAGATCGAACCGGGGAGCGGGCGCATCCGCTATCTCAACGCCGGACACAACCCGCCCCTGGTCGTGCGGCGCGACGCCATCGACACGCTCGACGCCTCGAGCATCCCGCTGGGGATGCTTCCGGAAACGGAGATCCGGGAGGGGGAGGCGCGGCTCGAGCCGGGGGACCTGCTCCTTGCCTACTCCGACGGTCTCACCGAGGCGCGCGGGCCCGGCGAGGAGGAGTTCGGCATGGACCGTCTGCGCCGGCTCGCCCCGCGTCTCCTGGGTCTGTCGGCCGACCCGGCGACCGGCATCGTGGTCGAGGCGGCCGACGCGTTCCTGGGCGGGGAGAAGCCGCACGACGATCTGTCCCTCATCGTGGCGGTGCGGGTCCCCGAATCGCCCCCCGAGATTCCCGGGTCCGTCTAGAAGGACCACTCGAAGGAGAGGGTCGCCGTCCGCCCCGGCGCCAGGACGGCGCGGGCGTCCGGAGAGCCCGGGTAGGAATGATCGGCCAGGTTGCGCGCCACGAGACGCAGCTCGGCCCCCGGGCGCAGGGTGACGCCGCCCCCGAGATCGAAGACCGCGTACCCCGGTGTCGCGGTCTCCGTCGGCCCCGGTCTCCGGTCGCGCGCGTAGGCGGCCGCCCGGCCCCAGAGATGGAACCGGGGCCCGAAGGCGCGGCGCGCCGTGACGAACAGGCCCCGCGGCGGGATGTCGGCGAGCGGGGAGCCGTCGTCGAGGGCGCGTCCGGTTGCCGCCTGCGCGCCGACGTGGAGGGCCACCCCTCCCGGGAGGTCGGCCTCGATCTCGATCTCCACTCCCCGAAGCCGCGCCGTCCCGCGATTGCGGAAGGCGAACTCGGAGGGCGCGGTCTCGAAGCGCTCGATCAGATCCTCGATCCGGTACTGATAAAGGTAGAGCGCGGCGCGCATCCGCCCGGCGCCCGTGAAGCGGAGCGCCGCGTCAATCTGGGTCGAGCGCTCCGGCTCGAGATCGGGATTTCCGGTGACGATGCCGCGGCCGCTCACGCCGCGGAAGTAGCGGTCCGACAGGCCCGGGTCGCGGAACCCGCGCGCCGCCTGCAGGGTCCCGCTCAGCCCGCCGGATCGTGTGGCGGTGAGCGCCGCGTGCCCGGAGACGGCCGAGTGGCTTGTGGCGCGGCCGCCGAAGAAGCCGCCGCGGTTGCGCGTCCCGATGGAGTCGAACCGCAACCCGCCGGCCGCCGACAGGAGCGGGGTCAGCGGCGCCTCGGCGGCGACGAAGGCGGCGCGATCGGTCCGGCGGGCGTCGCCGATGGCGGTTTCGTCGATCTGCGAAACGATCGAACCCGAGCCGTCGATCTCGCGCACCGCCGTCCGCGCGTCCAGATCGAACCGCCCGTTCAGATCGAGACCGTAGTCCAGACGGGTCCGGCCGAGGACGTTGCGCGCTTCGGCCCGCACGCCGAAATCGCGCGCCGTGACGTCGCTGCGCTCGATGCGCCGCGGGTCGATAATCCCGAGCGGGCGGTCGCGCACCGTCGCCAGATCGTACGACCCGAGGAAGGCGCTCAGACCGACCTGGTCCGGGCCGCGCCCGGGGGCCAGGTCGTAGCCGAGGGTCAGCCGGCGCGCGTCCTCCTCGGGGTAGTAGGAGCGGGTGGTTTCGGTCGTGGGCTTGCCGATGTCGCGGCCGGCGTCGGCCTGCAGCCCCACGGAGAGGCGGCCGGGGCCGGCGTCGCGCCCGGCCCGCAGCAGCAGTCCGTGATCCTCGGCCGCGGAATCCGCCACCTCACCCCCGGGGCTCCGGTAATCGCCCACCGACCGCCCGCGCGCCTGGAACAGCCAGCCGGTTCCGGCGGCGCTCCCGGACAGCTCCAGACCGGCGGTCCGTTCCGGGAGCCCCGCGGCGCCCAGCACCTGCGCCCGGCCGCCGAAGGAGGCGCCCGGCTCGGGCCGTCGCGTGCGGGCCTCGATGATCCCGCCGAAGGCGTCGGATCCGTAGGCGACCGAGCCCGGCCCGCGCGCCACCTCGACCGCCTCGAGGAAGAACGGGTCGAGGAAGGAGGCGCTCGGGCCGGCGCGTCGCTCGGCGGTGACCCGCGCGCCGTCGATCAGGAGCAGGGTGCGGCCGCGCGCCAGTCCGCGGATCGAGGGGACGACCGAAGCCCCCTCTTCCAGGCGCCCGACCCCCGGGATGTTCTCCAGGACGTCGGCCAGCCGCTGCGGGCGGCGCGCCGCCAGGTCCTCGCGCGCCACCGTGGAGGGGGCGCTGCCGGGCGGCGCGGTGATGTGCGCCGCACCGGCCAGGACGGTCACCGTCTCGATGCGGGACGGATCGACGGTGACCGCGATCGGCGCCCCCGGATCCAGCCGTTCGACCGGCAGCGGCGCGAGCGCCCGTCCGTCCTCGAGGATGACGAGGAGCAGGAACGGCAGCGCCGGATCGGGGACCCAGGAGAAACGCCCATCGGCATCGGTGCGCGCCGCGCCCGGGAGACCGATGACCGACACGGTGGCCCCCGCGACCGGTCCCCCGTCGGGCAGGGTGACACGGGCTTCGAAGGCCCGGACCGGGGAGGCGCCGGCCGCCGCGAGGAGACACGGCAGCAGGCCGGCAACGAGCGCGCTGGCGGAGCGGGGGCGGGACACGGAGGCTCCTCACGCCCGGGGACCCGGCGGGGGTCCGTCCCGGGGGCCGGGAATATACGGCGAGTCGGCCGGCGGCGCCGGGGGAAATCCCGGCGC
>JBOGOE010000182.1:0-3804 GCA_050747445.1 Candidatus Polarisedimenticolia bacterium
GACGCGACCGCTCGTTCAACGAATGCTTGAGCATCCGATACTTCTGGCGGAGCACCTGAAACGTCGTCACATCTCAAGTATCGCACAGGCAACCTTATGAGTCAGTTATTGTCTCGCAAGCCCTAACGGACGATTTTGGGGGGGCCGGACCCCGCCCCTCAGGGAATCCAACTCCACACCTCAACCTTCACCCACCTCACGATCGGCCGCAGCAGCACGTCCCACAGCGGCCGGGAGCCGGCGGCGATCTTGGCGTAGCCGGTCATCTCGGAGCGCAGCAGGCCGTCGGGGTTGGGGAGATCGGCGGTGACGCGGACGGAGCGGGAGGCGGTGGAGGCGGCGGCGCGGGCGGGGGCGGAGGGGCCGCCGGCGAACAGGAGGCCGTCGCTTTCGAGGGACGTCTCTTCGGTCGCGGCGCGCGCCGTGGCGACGGGGGCGATGGCGA
Organism: Candidatus Polarisedimenticolia bacterium; assembly: GCA_050747445.1. Lineage (GTDB taxonomy): Bacteria > Acidobacteriota > Polarisedimenticolia > Gp22-AA2 > Gp22-AA2 > JBOGOE01. The sequence continues at coordinate 446 of JBOGOE010000182.1, forward strand.
CAATGGTGCCCTGGAACGTCAGGTCGTGCAGGGCCCAGGCGATGGCGCGGACGGGGGCGCCGGGCCGGAGCGACGCCGCTTCGTCCTCGGGGACCTCGATGATGGCGCGGATGGTGCGGGGGTTCTCCACCATCAGCAGGAGATCCCGCTGGCCGGGGACCAGGTACAGGCCGCGGGCTTCCTCGGGGCGCGGGGTGACGACGCGGCCGGCGATGGGGCTGGTGAGGGTGGTGCGGCCGAGGCTTTCCCGGTAGTTGGCAGCCAGCACTTCCAGGCGGCGGACCTCGGCGGCGAGGGCCTGGATCTCCTGGCGGCGGGCGCCGCTGCGGACCGTCGTGAGCTCGGCGCGCGCCTCGTCCAGGGCGCGCGAGTCCATGTCGCGGGCCTGGTAGGCGGTCTCGTAGTCCTCTTCGGAGATCAGCCGGTCGCGGAAGAGGCGGGAGGCGCGCTCGGCCTGGGGGCGGCTCCAGGCGAGACGGGTCTCGGCGGAGCGGACCGCCGTCTCGGCCCGTTCGATCATCTCCTTGCGGGCGCCGGCGCGAGCCAGGTCTAGATCGGCGCGGGCGGCGGCCAGTTGCGCTTCGGTCGCGTCCAGGTTCCGCTTATGGACGCGCGGCGACAGGCGGGCGACCGGCCGGCCGGCATCGACCCACTCCCCTTCGCGCACCAGGACCTCCTCGACCAGCCCTTCGATCTCGCTCCGCACGGAGACCCGCTGCGACGGCAGCAGGTGCAGCGGCCCACCCGTCGAATACGGGTAGGGAAGAGAGAGGACGACCAGGAGCGCGGCGCCGCCCGCGGCGAGTGCGGCGCGGCGGCGGCCCGGGGCCTCCGGGGCCAAAAGCCAGCGCACCGGACGCAGACCGCGCAGCCACGACAGGAGCGGCTTCTGGAAGGCGAAGAGGACGATGGCCAGGGTCAAAAGCGCCCCGGGTCCTTCGAGGGCGTCGGTCAGCCAGAACCAGGTGAAGAACAGGTGCAGGCCGATCATGAAGACGACATACAGGAACGCCAGACTGCCGTAGAGGATGAACCAGCGGCGCTCGCGCCTGGCGAGCGGCTCGGTCGATGGACGCCCGTACAGCCATTCGCCGAAGACCCTGAGCGCCCGCTCGCGCAGGCGCGGGATCTCCAGCTGGTTGATCAGGATCAGGTACCCCTCCATCTGCACCAGGGGGTTGGCGTTGGCCAGAACGAACGACAGCGCGGCGGCGGCCGAGACGGCGAGGAACAGGGTGTTGGGGGTGTCGCCGGGCAGGGTGAAGCGCCAGCCGAGCGTGGCGATGGCCCACAAGAGCGCCTGCAGGTACAGCCCCGAGGCGACCCGCCGGAAGCGCTCCGACTTGCTGCGGATGAACAGGGCGTCGGTCCACCAGTCGCAGTAGATCGACGGCAGGATGTAATAGAGGAGCGCCACGCCGACCTCGCGCACCTGGCCGCCCATGCGGGTGTGGTGGATCCCCTGGGCCACCGACCGGAGGCTGCGGATGAGGAGCGCCGCGGGCAGCACGAACAGCAGGAAGAACCGGGGGCCCCACTGGGCCGTGGCGGCGCGCGTCAGCCGGTCCCACTCGGCGACGAGCGTAAAGAGCCCCGCCAGGATCACGGCCGCGCCGATCCACTGCGCCGGTTTCCCGAGGAGCCAGCCGGCAGAGCGCGCCAGCCAGGCGAAGAGCGGCCCGCCCCACGGGAGCGGGTAGGCGGCCTCGACGACGAAGTGCTCGGGGGCCAGCAGTTCGGGCAGGGTCGGGCCGGTGCGCGCCGGGGGGGGGGCGGTGGCGCCGCCTTCCTCCAGCAACCCCTGGTGCCGCAACTGGCGGACGAAGGTCGCCAGCCGCTCCTCGGTCAGGGCGGCGCCGAAGCGGGCCTGGAAGCCGGCGGCGATCTCGTCGAAGGGGGCGGCGCCGTCGAGGCTCTGGCACAGGAACAGCTCCTCCTCGCCCAGCTCGAAGACGGCCTGGGTGAGGGGGTCGCGGATCAGGTAGTTGGGGCGGCCGCCGCTGATGCGGGGGATGACATCGAGGTCCTTGCGGAAGACGGGGCGGTCGCCGTTCATGACGCGGCAAGCCCGGCCAGCCGGTCGCGGGCCGCCTGCAGGTCGGGGTCGCAGGCCAGCGCCTTCTGGTAGGGGCCGATCGCCTCCGAGCGCAGCCCGCGGGCGCGCAGCGTCTCCCCCAGCTCGAACCAGGTGGCGGCGCGGTCCGGGTTGATGGCGGCGGCGGCGCGCAGCTCCTGGGTGGCCTCCTCCGGCCGGTCCATCAATATGTAGATGAGGCCCAGCTGGTGGTGCGAGGCGGCGGCCTCGCCGCCGTACTGCAGGGCGGAGCGGTACTCCAGCATCGCCAGGGGGTAGAGCTTCTGCGCGTACAGGACCTCGCCGGCCTTGAAGTAGGCCAGCCCCAGGCGCGGGTTGATCCGGGTGGCGGCCCGGTACTCGGCCAGCGCCTCCTCGGTCTCGCCGCGTGCGGCGTGCAGATCCCCCAGCGTCAGGCGGGCCGAGGAGAGCTGCGGCTGCAAGCGCAGCGCCGCCTTGCAGGACGCCACCGCCATCTCCTCGTGGCCGCGGTCGAGCTGCAGGATCGCCATCCGGTAGTGGGCCACGGCGATCTGCGGGTTGGCCTTGAGGGCGTCGCGATAGGTGTCGAGCGCCTCGTCGCCGCGGCCGCAGCGTTCGTAGAGCTCCCCCAGCAGCATGTGGGCGTTCGCCAGGTCGGCCTTCAGCGCCACCGCTCGTTCGCACGACGCGATCGCTTCCTCGTCTTCCCCCAGCTCGCCCAGAACGCGTCCCAGCAGCAGGTGGGCGTCGGCCAGGTTGGGGTCCAGCTCCAGCGCGGCGCGGCAGGCCGTGGCGGCCTCGTCGTACCGCCCCTGGTCGGTGTACAGGACCCCCATGAAGAAGTGGGCCCGGGCAAAGCGCGGGTCGAGCTCCAGCGCCGCCCGCAGCTCGCGGAGCGCCCGCTCGTGCTGGAACTGCCGGGCGTAGGCCTGGGCCAGGAGAACCTTCGACGCCGCGCCGCTCCCGACCTCCTGGGAGCGGGGCAGCCACTCCTTCGCCAGGTCCTCGGTCAGCAGGTTCATTTGCGCGGGTGCCTCTGGAAGAACTCCCACATCATGGCGGTCGCGTCGATCTCCTGGGTCACCGTGCCGACCAGCGACGTGTTGAGCTTCTCCTGGCCGCCGGGCCAGGTGTGGCCGGTCCCCTCGATGGCGCAGAGGGTCGCCTCGCTTCCCTCGCGTCCGGGGCCGTAGGTGGTGCAGGTCACGCCCCCCTTCTTGAAGGTCTGGCGCGGCTCCTTGGGGGCACCATTCCGCTCCCCCCACGATTTCACGATGTCGGGGATCGACGGGGTGTCGAACAG
>JBOGOE010000183.1:0-2784 GCA_050747445.1 Candidatus Polarisedimenticolia bacterium
ACGACGGCCTGGTCTCCAACGCCAGCCTGATCCTGGGCGTCGCCGGCGCCGATCCGGAGCCGGAGATCATCCTCCTCGCCGGCGTGGCGGGGATGCTGGCCGGCGGCTTCTCGATGGCCACGGGCGAGTACGTCTCGGTCCGCACCCAGAAGGAATTCCTGGAGCACCAGATCGCCCTCGAGCGGAGCGAGATCGCCGCCATGCCCGAGGAAGAGATCGAGGAGCTGGCGATGATCTACCGGGCCCGCGGCCTGGAGGCGGCCGCGGCGGAGAGCCTCGCCCGGGCCATCGTCTCCGATCCGGAGAAGGGGCTCGAGACCCTGGCCCGCGAGGAGCTGGGCCTCGACCCCGGGGCGCTCGGCTCGCCGGTGCAGGCCGCCGCCGCGTCGTTCCTCAGCTTCGTGACCGGCGCCGGCCTGCCGCTCCTCCCCTTCCTGCTGGCGCGTGGGCCGGCCGCCCTCGCCGGCACCGTCGTCGTCACCCTGGTGTCGCTCCTCATGGTCGGCGCGTCGATGAGCCTGTTCACCGGTCGCCGTCCGCTGTGGAGCGCCCTCCGCATGGCGCTCCTCGGTTCGGCCGCCGGCGCCGCCACCTGGCTGATCGGCCGGCTGCTGGGCGTCGCCGTCTAGACTAGAACCGTTCCCGTGGCAGGCGGTTCTTCAGGATCCGCTTGATCTCCGCAATCCGGCTCCTGAGCTCCGCGACGGCGGTCTCGAGCGAGGCCACCCGGGTCTCGACGGACGCCAGCCGCATCTCGATCGCTGGTCGGGTTCCTGCGCGAAGGCCGGGCGCAGGACGGCGTCGACCCGCGCCGCCCCACGCGTCGCTCCCCCCCGCCGGGCGCCTCGGCCGCCGCGTTTGACAGCCCCCTGACGGTCCACTAAAATCGCGCCTCACCACGGGGCGAACGCGCGCCGGTTGCGATGGCGTCGCCAACCGGGAAGGGCGCATCCCACGCCATGTCCGTCGATTCCATCGTCATCAAGGGCGCGGCCGAGCACAACCTCAAGCACGTCGATCTCACCCTGCCGCGCAACCGGCTGGTGGTGATCACCGGGCTCTCGGGATCCGGCAAGTCGTCGCTCGCCTTCGACACCATCTACGCCGAGGGGCAGCGGCGCTACGTCGAGTCGCTCTCCGCCTACGCCCGCCAGTTCCTGGAGCAGATGGAGAAGCCCGAGGTCGAGTCGATCGAGGGACTGTCGCCGGCGATCTCCATCGAGCAGAAGACGACCTCGCGCAACCCGCGCTCCACCGTCGGCACGGTGACCGAGATCTACGACTACCTGCGGCTCCTGTTCGCGCGCATCGGCGTGCCGCACTGCCATCAGTGCGGCCGGCCGATCGCGCGTCAGACGGTGCAGCAGATCGCCGACCAGGTGCTGGCGCTGCCGGTGGGCTCGCGCATCCAGGTGCTGGCCCCCATCGTGCGCGGCCGCAAGGGGGAATACCGCAGGCAGGTCACCGAAATGACGAAGAAGGGATTCGTCCGGGCCCGGGTCGACGGACACGTCATGGAGATCGCCGACGGCATCCCGATGGACAAGAAGCGCAAGCACACCATCGAGATCGTCGTGGACCGGCTGGTGATCAAGCCGGAGGTGAAGAACCGGCTGACCGACTCCATCGAGACGTCGCTGAAGCTGGCCGAAGGACTGATGACCGTCAACGTCCTGGGCGAGAAGGGGGGGCGCGACCTGCTGTTCTCGGACCAGCTGGCCTGCATCCACTGCGGCATCTCGGTGCCGGAGCTGGTGCCCCGGATGTTCTCCTTCAACTCCCCTTACGGCGCCTGTCCGTCGTGCGACGGGATCGGCGCGCACCTCGAGATCGACCCGGCGAAGATCATCACCAACCCGGCGGTCTCGGTCGCCGAGGGCGCGATCCAGGGGACCTGGGGGTTCGGGAAGTCGATGCTCCGGATGGCCGTCGAGGCGATGGCGCGGAAGATGCGCTTCGACGCGGCCGCGCCCTTCGGCCGCCTTCCAAAGGAGGCCCAGCGCCAGCTCCTGTACGGCAGCGGCGAGGATCAGTACGACTACGAGTACCTCGAAGGGCGCAGCCGCTACTACTTCCGCAAGGCCTTCGAGGGGGTCATCCCCTCCCTCATGCGCCGCTACAAGGGGACCGAGTCGTCGTCGCTGCGCGAGGAGATCGAGCGTTACATGTCGCTCGAGCCGTGCGGCGCATGCGAGGGGGCGCGTCTCAAGCCGGAATCGCTCGCCGTCCGCGTCGCCGGGCAGAACATCGCCTGGTACACCGGTCTCACCATCGTCCGTGCGGTGGCAGCGTTCGACGACCTGCGGGTCTCCGCGCGGGACATGGAGATCGCCCACATGGTCCTCAAGGAGATCCGCGAGCGTCTCGGGTTCCTGATGAACGTCGGGCTGGGGTACCTGACGCTGTCGCGCACCGCCGCCACCCTGTCGGGGGGCGAGGGGCAGCGCATCCGCCTGGCGACCCAGATCGGCTCGCGCCTGACCGGCGTCCTGTACGTCCTCGACGAGCCGTCGATCGGCCTGCACCAGCGCGACAACCGGAAGCTGCTCGACACCCTGTGCGCCATGCGCGACCTGGGGAACACGGTCATCGTCGTGGAGCACGACGAGGAGACCATCCGCTCCGCCGACCACGTCGTCGACCTCGGCCCGCGCGCCGGCGAGGACGGCGGCCGCGTCGTCGCGCAGGGGACTCCGGCCGAGATCGCCGCCAGCGCGGCCTCCCTGACCGGGGCGTATCTATCCGGCCGGAGGGCGATCGCGCTGCCCGAGCGCCGCCGCGCGC
>JBOGOE010000184.1:0-2277 GCA_050747445.1 Candidatus Polarisedimenticolia bacterium
CCGCGGCGGGGGCCGCCGGTTCGGGCGGCGCCGTCGGGGCGGGCGCGGCCCCCGCCAGCGCCGCCACCAGCACCAGCGCCTCGACGATTCCGCCGCCCGGAGCATCCGTGAACCGCACGCGTCGTCTCCCCCTCCGTCCCGCAGACCGGCCGATCAGTCTACAACACGCGTCCGGCGGGGGCTGCCGTGCTTGAAGGAGCGCGATCGATCCCGTATCATGGCCCGTCCTACCCGGGCCCATCGATGCCTTCGACGCTTTCCAGCGACCTCAGTGCGCTCGTTTCCGGGCAGGTGCTCGACGATCCGGCCTCGCGCCAGGAACGGGGCGCCGATTTCGGCCGGATGATCCGGCGCGTCCCGGAGGTGGTGGTCCGCCCGGCCTCGGCGCAGGACGTCGCCGCCGTGGTGCGTTACGCGCGCCGGCAACGGGTCCCCGTCGCCACCCGCGGCGAGGCGCACAGCCAGAGCGCCCAGGCGCTGGGGGATCGGATCCTGATCGACACCCGCTCGCTCGACGCCATCCTGTCGATCGATGCCGCCGCCCCCGCCGCCGACTGCCAGGGGGGCGTGGTCTGGGAAGCGCTGGTCCGGCAGACCATCCCCCGCGGGCTGGTGCCGCCGGTGCTGACCAACAATCTCGGAGTGACGATCGGGGGGACGCTGTCGGTCGCCGGTCTCGGGGTGGCGTCGTTCCGGCATGGCGCGCAGGGGGACAACGTTCTGGAGATCGAGGCGGTGACCGGGGCGGGGGACATCGTCACCTGCTCCGCCGGCCGCGACCGCGAGGTGTTCGACGCCGCCCGCTCGGGGCTCGGACAGTTCGCCCTCATCACCCGGGCGCGGCTCAAGCTGCGGACCTGCCTCCCGAAGACCCGGACCTACTATCTCCTGTACGACGACCTCCAGGGGCTGATGCGCGATGCCCAGATCGCCATCGGCGAGAGCCGCTTCGACTTCCTGGAGGCCTGGTGCGTCCCCTGCCCGCAGGGCTTCCGCTGGGCCGGGCCGGCCAAGGAGGCTTTCGCCGCCTGGTTCTTCCCGCTGCACGCCACCGTCGAGTTCGACCCGGCCTCCCCGCCCGACGACGGCGTGCTGCAAGGGATGCAGCCGTACCGGCGGGTCCACACCGAGGACCAGGACCTGTTCCACTTCGCGGCGCGTCTGGAGCCGCTGTTTCAGGTCTGGAAGCGGAGCGGCTACTGGGCGGCGGCCCATCCCTGGATGGAGACGATCCTCCCGTGGCCGGCGGCCGCGGTCTACATCCCCCAGGTCCTGGCCAACCTGCCGCCGACGGCGCTGGGCGGGGGCCACGTCCTCCTGTGGCCGTGCCGTGGCACGGTGTCGAGCATCCCGTTGTTCATGACCCCCGCCACCCCGCTGGTGATGGGGTTCGGCATCCTGCCCGGGGTGCCTCCCGATCTCCTGCCGCAGGCGAAGGGCCGGCTCAACATGGCGAGCGACCTGAGCCTCGCCGCCGGGGGAAAGCGGTATCTGTCCGGCTTCATCGAGTTCGACCAGGCGCGCTGGCGGCAGCACTTCGGTCCGCGCTGGGACGATGTCCGGAGGCTCAAGCGGACGCTCGACCCGGACGGAATCCTCAATCCCGGTTTCATCGACTACGGGGCGTGAGGTGACCATGCCCGAGGGCCGGGCGCGGCGCATCGCCGGTCACTGCGGCCGGGTGGCCCTGGGTCTGGTGTTCCTCCTCGCCGGCATCCTGAAGGCGCTCGATCCGGCGGAGTTCGCCCGCCAGATCGCCGGCTACGGCCTGGTGGGGGAATCGATCGCGGCGGCGGGGGCGCCGCTCCTGATCGCCCTGGAGATCGGGCTCGGGGCCGCCCTTCTCCTGGGCGCCTTCCCGGTCGCGGCCGCGGCGGCCGGGTGCTGTCTCCTGGCGGCGTTCATCGCCATCGAGGCGTACGGCCTGATGCACGGCCGGACCGAGGCCTGCGGCTGCTTCGGCGCCTACGTGCAGCGCACGCCGGGACAGGTGATCGTGGAGGACCTGCTGTTCGTCGGCTTCGGAATCCTGGCGGTCTGGGGTCTCGCCGCCTGGCGCGGGCTGGCACGGCGCGCCGCCTTTGCCGCCGTGGTGCTGGCGGGAGCCGCCGGTCTGGCGCTCCCCCTCGCGTCGCCCCACCTGCCTCTCGACCGGTTGCTGACGCGGCTGGCGCCGGGGCGGAGTCTCGACGAGCTGGGGATAAGGGCGCATCTCCCGTCGCTTTCGGAGGGGCGCCGGCTGATCGCCCTGATCGACGTGACCGACCCCGCCGCGGC
>JBOGOE010000185.1:0-6917 GCA_050747445.1 Candidatus Polarisedimenticolia bacterium
GAACCCAGATTCAGGAACAGGGCCCCGAAATCGACGTTCCCCAGAAGCAGCCCGATCGGCGGCATCAGGACGTCGCTGACGAGCGACCCGACGAACTTGCCGACGGCCCCCCCGATGATGACGCCGACGGCCAGACTCAACGCGTTGGTCTTGAGAAGGAAATCCCGGAATCCGCGCATGACGCCCCCTCGTACCCCGTGTCGGGAATCAGGAACGGCCGGTGCCCGCCGGCCGGTGGGCGCGGATCCTACAACGGGAGGGGGCGGTCCGGCCCCCCGCCCCGCGGACGGGACGGGGGTCCGGCGGTATGTCGCCGGGGGGGTGCCGGGCTACTGGCCGGTGTCCCTGGCGCCGGACGGCGGGGAGCCCTTCTTGTGGAGCAGCATCTCGAAATCCTTGATCGCGGCCTCGTCGTCGGCCGCCTCCTTCGACCCGCCGCCGGAGGAAGCCGCGGCGATCTCCTCCTCGTCCAGCACCTCGGCGTCGCCGGCCTGCGGGTAGCGATTGAGGACCTTCTCCGCCACCTGCCCCATGATGTGGGCCGGCTTCTTCGTAAGCTGGCCGAGCGAGGTGTACTCCAGCCCGACGAAGAAGGCCTCGACCAGCCCCTGCCGGCCGTTGAGGACGGCGAGATCGAGACGGGCGTAGCTGCTGGCCGTCGCCGTCCCGAAGAACGCGGAGAAGGCGACCTTCCCCTTGGTGCGGCCGTTGGCGACGATGCGGGCGACCGCCAGACCGTCCACCTTCAGGAACGAGGCGAGACGGACGACATCCTCGCCGCACGTGTAGCGCTTCTCCCGGACGAGACGCGGCCGGTAGACCATCTTCGACCACTCCTCACCGTAGCGGTCGTTGACCCGGACGACCAGCTGCTTGAGACGCGGGTTCTTCGCCATCTCGGACTCGCCCACCACACGCACCGTGTAGCCGAGCTCCTCGAGCCGCGTCTTCAGGGCGGCCGCCGCCTCCCGCTCGAGCGCGGCGCTCTCGGAGAGCATCTGGTCGGTCATCAGCACCTTTTCCTTGATGAACTCGGCGTGCGGCGGCAGGATCGCCACGCGCATCGGTCGCGACTGGCGCGCCCGGAATCCCGGTGTCATGTAGCCGCGGGCGAAGACGGCGCTCTGCGAGGCGAGCGCCACGAGGGCGAGCGCGAGGGCGGCGCGCGCGGCGATGGCGGCGCGGCCGGGACGCGCGGCGGGCGCGGGACGCGGGTTGGAATGGGTCATGGACGGGTTCCCCCTTTCTGCATCGAGACGGTGATGTCTTTCAGGCGTTCGACGACGAACGGTTTGTCCGGAGCGTCCGGGCGGGCTCGCAGGTAGGTCACCAGCTCCCGTCCTGCCTCGTGAGGTCGCCCCAGGTCGTGGAGCGCGAAGCCGATGCCGCGGTGCGCCTCGACGAGACCGGGATCCATCGACAGGGCGCGGCGGTAGGCGGCGAGGGCCCCCTCGAGGTTCTTCCTGAGCACCCGACGCCCCTCCTCGGTCTCGAGCAGGCGGTCCTGGCGCTCGTCGCGCGTCAGGTAGGCGCGGCTGCGGAGGTTTTTCTTCTTTTCCTTGTCGGTCAGCGCCCGCTCCCCCTCGAGGGAGGGGCGGGCCCCGAGCGTGCGAAGCGCTTCGCCCACGGCGAAGTGGGCGCGTGGATCCGTCCCGTCCTCCCGCAGCAGGCGGCGGGCGAGGACGAGGGCCGAGCGCGGATAGTCGGCGGCCACCAGATCCTGCGCCACGTCGAGCGCCGCGCCGCGCACGGCGCGGCGATAGGGGGGTGCGTTGACCAGGAGCGCGCCGGGCTTGACGCCGACCAGAAGCCCCGGCAGGGCGCTCTCGGTGTCCTGCGCCCGGGCCTGGAGCTCGGGGTGGGTGCTCCACTTCGTCTGCCGGCTGGCGGGACGCTCCCCCTCCGGGTCCTCGCCGAGGATCCTGAACAGCGCCGCCATCTGCTTCGGGTCGTAGCCGGCCCGGACCATCCGCTTCGCTCCGAGGCGATCGGCCTCCTCCTCGAGGTCGCGGCTGTAGCCGTAGATGCTGCGGACCAGGAAGTAGTCGCCGACCCCCAGGGTCAGAGGGCCCAGGATCATGCTGCCGATCAGCTTCCGGCGGGCCGAACGGTGCGACAGGATGCCGTGGTGCCCGGCGGTATGGTGCACCTCGTGCGCCAGAAGGGCCGCCAGCTGCGCCTCGTTGTCGAGGGCCGCCAGGATGCCGGTGGTGACGTAGACCTGCCCGTCCGGCAGGGCGAAGGCGTTGGTCTCGATGTCCCGCAGGACGTAGAAGCGGTAGCGGATGTAGGGGTCGAGCGCCGCCGGGGCGAGACGCCCGCCGACCCGCGCCACCAGAGCGGCGATCGTGCCGGACTCGTAACGATAGCCGCGCCGCTCGAACAGATCCTCGGTCGCGGTGGCGTTCTTCAGCAGCTGCGTTTCGCTGTTCTTGATCTCGAGCTTCCCGTAGAGCCCTTCCCCCTCGGCGCGGAGGGCGGCCGCGGGAAGGAGGATCAGGAGGGGAAGGACCAGACGGAGGTTCGAACGATCACGAAACCGTTCCTGACGCACGCCCGGGCCTCCGCGCCCGCGCGGCGGGCGTCGGAATCAATCTAGACGCGGCGCGGGCGCCGTCAAGCCCGATACGCGGCGCGGAGCGCCCGGCGCATCAGCTTGTTGGAGGCGGTGCGGGGGAGGGCGTCGATCAGGACGAGGTCGTGGACCCGGAACAGGGGGTTGAGCTCCTTCGCCAAAAGGACGCGGATCGCCTTGAGGAGCGCGGCGCGATCGGCCGCCCCCTTCGGGACGGCGAAGATCACCAGGGCTGCCGCCCCTTCCCCATCCGGCTGCACCGCGACGGCGGCGCTCTCGTGGACGGCGGGATGGCGGTCGATGACCCGCTCCAGCTCGAGAGCGCTCACCTTGATGCCGCCGAGGTTCATGGTGTCGTCGGCGCGTCCCTGCGCCCGGTAGAAGCCGCCGTGCAGCCGTTCGAACAGATCGCCGTGGCGGCGCAGCGTCGCGCCGTCCGGTCCCGGCGGGCACCCCTCGTAATAGACCCGGTGATGATCGTCGTTGAGCAGGGTCTGCGACAGCCCGAGGGAGGGGGGGATCAGGAACAGCTCGCCGGTCGACCCCTCGGCGCACGGCCGGCCGTCCCCCTGGAGCAGGACGAAATCGATGCCGAGCGCCGGGGTCGTGAAGGTGGCGGGGGAGGCCGGCTGCACCACCGTGCCGGTGATATGGCCGCCGCCGATCTCGGTGCCACCGAGGTACTCGATGACCGGGGCGCGATAGCCGGTCAGGCTCATGAGCCACAGCATGTCCTCGCGGCCGGCCGGCTCCCCGGTCGAAGAGAACAGACGCACCTTCTCCCAGTCGCGGCCCGCCGCCGCCCCGGCGTTCCGCCAGGCGCGCACCAGCGACGGGACCACGCCGAGGACCGTGACTCCGGCGTCGCGCACGAAACGGGCGAATTCCGGGCCGCCGGGGGCCCCCTCGAAGAGGGCCATCGATGCCCCGTTGATCAGGCTGGCGAAGATCAGCCACGGGCCCATCATCCAGCCGATGCTGGTCGGCCAGGCGATCCGATCGCCGGGGCGGAGGTCCTGGTGGAAATGTCCGTCCATGGCGCATTTGATCGGCGTCAGGTGGGTCCATGGGATCGCCTTGGGGTCGGCGGTCGTGCCGGAGGAGAACAGGATGTTGATGGTCTCGTCCGCGTCGGCCGGCCGCGACGCGGGGGTGGGATCCCCGGAGAGGAGATCGCGCCACCAGAGATCGCCGGTCCGGAGCGCGGTGCGGCCGGCCTCTTCCGCGGGGCCGTCCGGCAGGACGATGGCCCGCGGCGCCCCGGCCTCGCGCACCCGGGCGTAGGGCTCGACCGGCCGCCCGCCGCGCGAGTAGGACTCGATGGTCACCACGCCGCGGGCCCCGGCGATGTCGCAGCGCCGCTTGAGCTCCGCGGCGGAGAAGCTGTCGGCGATCGAGACGACGCGCAGACCCGCCCGCACCATCCCCAGGTAGGCGGCGACGCACTCGACGGTCATCGGAAGATACAGGGCGATCGGGTCGCCGGGGGCGAAGGCCCTGGCCCGCAGACCGCGGGCCACGCGGTTGGCGAGGGCCTCGAGCTCGCCGCGGCTCGTGAGGCGCAGCCCCTCCCGTCCCTCGCCGCCGCTGACGATGGCGGGACGCGACGGATCCCCCGTGAAGCAGGAGTCGGCGATGTTGAGTCGCGCCCCGGGGAGCCAGCGGACCGCCTCGACCCCGGCCGACGGGTCGAGGGTCCTTTCGGGTTTCTTCTCGAACACGATTCCGAGCCGCTCCACGACCGCCGCCCAGAACCCCTCGCGGTCGCGCGCCGTCCAGGCGTGCAGGGCCCGGTAATCCGCAACGCCCCGCTCCGCCATGAATCGTCCCAGGTTGGACGAGGCGATCGCCGCGGGACCCGGCCGCCAGGCGGGCGGCGGACCGTCCTCCGGAAGCCGGGCGGCGTAGATCCTCCGGAACGCCTCACGCTGCTTGTCGAACGGCGGGGGGGCCGACCGGCGCCAGGTTTCGACCTGGCGCTCCCAGCGATCGTCCTGAGTTCCGGGTCTGGTCCGTCGTGGCATCGGGCGGCCGCCGGTGCGGCGGCCGCCCCCATCATAGACGAACGGGCGCCGCTACTTGGCGGCGAACAGGCTCAGCGTCACGCGCACCCTCTGGCCGGTGGCGTTGGCCAGGACGAGGGTGAGCCGCGGCCCCATCACCGGCAGGTTCGCCGACCCCGTGGCCCGCGTGCCGCCCGCGAAGCCCAGGGCGAGACCGTTCGGCACCGGGACGTTCGGCGGTCCGAACAGGGTGCCGACCACGATGCGGCCGGTGGTCGGGGCGCCCGCCTCGCCCGCCGCCAGCAGGCTGATCCGGGAGAAGCGGCCGACCTCGACCTCGCGCTCGAGACGCTCGCCCGGCGCCAGGACCACCTCCTCGAGCAGCGGGATGAAACGGGTGTTGCCGACGATGACGACCGGCGACGGTTGCGTCTCCTCCGTCTGCGCCAGGACGGGGGAGACGGCGGGACCGGCGGCGGCCAGGAGCGCCACCGCGAACGGCGATAGAAGCTTCAGGGTAGACCGCGACCTGTGTCTCATGGTGTCCTCCTGTTGAAGTCCGACCGATTGGAGCCGCCCCAAGCCTCCGTGGTTTAGGCGTGATATTCTCCGCCCCCACCGAAGGAGGTATTCCCGCATGAGAGCGAACGTGGTGCGGCTCCCGACGGCGCCTGTGGCGGCGGCGGTCATCCTGGTGGCGTTGTCCCTGTTGTCCTGCGCCCGCGGTACGGCGACCGGCGCCCCCGCCGGCCCCCTGAAGGCGGTCGGTCCGGGCGAAGGGGCGGTTTCGATCGTCGCCTGGGCCGGTTACATCGAGCGGGGGGACACCGACAAGGCGTACGACTGGGTCACCGGGTTCGAGCAGCGGACCGGCTGCAAGGTGAGCGTCAAGGTGGCGGCGACCTCGGACGAGATGGTGGCGCTGATGAACGAGGGGGGGTTCGACCTGGTGACCGCGTCGGGGGACGCCAGCCTGCGGCTGATCCACGGCAAGCGGGTCCAGGAGATCAACACCGCCCTGATCCCGTCCTGGGAGACGATCGATCCGCGGCTGCAGAACGCCTCGTGGCACACGGTCGAGGGGCGCCGCTACGGCGTGCCGTACCAGTGGGGGAGCAACCTGCTGGCCTACAACACCGGGGTGTTCAAGGACCGGCCGCCGGCCTCGTGGAACGTGGTGTTCGAAGAGATGACCCTGCCGGACGGCCGCTCCAACAAGGGGCGCGTGCAGGCCTTCGACGGGCCGATCTACGTCGCCGACGCGGCGCTCTACCTCATGACCCACCGGCCCGAGCTGGGGATCACCGATCCCTACGCCCTGGATCGGACGCAGTTCGAGGCGGCGATCGATCTGTTGCGCGCGCAGCGCAGGATCGTCGGACGCTACTGGCACGACGCCAACGCCCAGGTGGAGGATTTCGTGAACGAGGGGGTGGCGGCGAGCAGCTCCTGGCCGTTCCAGATCAATCTGCTGAAGAGCCGCAACGTGCCGATCGACAGCGTCGTCCCCGAGGAGGGGGCAACCGGGTGGGCCGACACCACCATGCTGCACGCCGAGGCGGCGCACCCGAACTGCGCCTACCTGTGGATGGAGCACTCGCTGTCTCCGGCGACGCAGGGAGACCTGGCCGCCTGGTTCGGGTCGGTGCCGGCGGTCCCCGCCGCCTGCACCGGGAACGCCAGGCTCGGCGAGGACGGCTGCCGGCGCAACGGGGCGCTCAACTTCGGCGCGATCCACTTCTGGCGCACGCCGGTCGCCGACTGCGGTGGCGGCCGCGAATGCGTGCCGTACCACGAGTGGGTCACCCGCTACATCGCCGTCATCGGCGGCCGCTGAGGGCGCCGGCACGCGGTGTCTCCCGGAACCGGTTCCCCCGTCGTCCGTTTCGAGCAGGTCGGCCGCCGCTTCGGCGACGTGAAGGCGCTCGAGGACGTCAGCCTCGAGATCCTCGACGGCGAGTTCTTCTCCCTTCTCGGCCCCTCGGGCTCCGGGAAGACCACCTGTCTGCGGCTGATCGCCGGGTTCGAGCGGCCGGACATCGGACGCATCGAGCTCCTCGGCCGCGATGCCGCGCGGCTGCCCCCCTTCGCGCGCGACGTCAACACCGTGTTCCAGGACTATGCCCTCTTCCCCCACATGACGGTCGGCGAGAACGTCGCCTACGGTCCGCGGATCCGGGGCATGCCGGCCGGGGAGCGCGAGCGGGCCGCCGCCGCGATGCTCGACCTGGTGCGACTCCCCGGGGTCGCCAACCGGAGGCCGTCCGAGCTGTCGGGCGGCCAGCGCCAGCGGGTGGCCCTGGCGCGCGCCCTGATCAACCGCCCGCGCGTCCTGCTCC
>JBOGOE010000186.1:0-4743 GCA_050747445.1 Candidatus Polarisedimenticolia bacterium
GTGCCGGCCATGCTGCTGGTCGGGGCGGGGGCGGCGACGCTGTTCCGCCACGGCAGCGCCACGCCGTTCGACGGGGCGGCGCTCCTGCCGTCGATGAACGTGGGGACGGTGGCGTTCTTCACCCTCATCTGCTTCGCCTACAGCGGTCTCGACCTGGGGCCGCTGATGGCCGGGGAGATCGTCGATCCGCGCCGCAACGTGCCGCGCGCCATCCTGATCTCCGGCGGCATCATCACCCTGATCTACGTCCTGGGGACCGTGGCGCTGCTGGTCGCCTTGCCGCAGAAGGAGATCGGCGTGCTCAGCGGCGTCGGGCACGCCATCGGGGCGGTGCAGGAGAAGATGGGGCTGGGGATCCTGGCCGGGGCCTCGGCGCTCCTCATCGGTCTCGGCGGCCTCGGGGGGATCAGCTCGTGGCTCGCCGGGTCGAGCCGGGTGCCGTACGTCGCCGGGATCGACCGCTATCTTCCGGCCTCTTACGGCGAGGTCCACCCGCGCTACGGCTCGCCCCACAAGGCGCTCTATCTCACCGGCACCATCTCCAGCCTGGTGATCGTGGGGGGCCTGTACGGGTCGAATGTCGAAAGCGCCTACGCGCAGCTGGCGTTGTTCACCACCATCGTCTATTTCATCCCCTACCTCTACCTGTTCGCCTCCCTGATGAAGCTGGGGGTGCCGGCGTCGTCACCCGGCGTGATCCCGGTCCCGGGCGGCCGGGCGGGGACCTTGGGGGTCGGGCTGGTCGGCTGGCTGACCACGGCGATCGCCATCGCCTTCGCCCTGGTGCCTCCCGCGGGGGAGCCGAACAAGCTGCTGTTCGAGCTGAAGACGATCGGCGGCTGCGGCGTCCTGCTCCTGTGCGGCTGGCTCCTCTATCGGCGCGGCCGCCGGGCCGCCTGAGGCGGCCGTGGACGACCCGCGCCCGCCCGGGCACGGTGGCGGCGCCTTCCCGACGACGCGGCGCAAGGATTTCGTGACGCCCGACGGGATCCGGGTCGCGCCGGCGATTACGTTCCTCTCAACCCTCGTCTGATCCGCCGGAGGATCATCAGGCGTCGGCGGTGGCCCTGCCGCCCGGCGGCGCCGGCATCCGGGTGCGGGTGAGGATCATCAGGGCGGGCAGCAGGGTCAGGGTGGTGGCCAGGCAGGTCAGGGAGCCGATGGCGCAGACCTGCCCCATCGAGGCCATGCCGGGATAGTTCGACAGCGCCAGGGTGCCGAAGCCGGCGACGTTGGTCAGCGATGCCATCACCACCGCCTTGCCGGTCTCCAGCAGACCCGCCGGGTTGGCCAGCCCCTCCTGGCCGATCCGGTGGATGATGTGGATGCCGTAGTCGATCCCGACCCCCAGGATGATCGTGGTCACGAACGAGTTCACGAAGTTCATCTTGATGTCCATCAGGCGCATGATGCCGATCATCCAGACGACGCCTGTGAGCAGCTGGATGTTGGCGAGGAGGGTCAGCCAGATGCTGCGGAAGTCGAGCCACAGCAGGACGGTCACGACCCCGAGCCCGAGCAGGACCGCCCGCCAGGCGTCCCGCTTGAAGGTGCGGCGGAGCTCGGCGCTCGCCATGTTGGGACCGGAGATCTCGATCCCGTCCCCGGGACGATCGAGCGCCCGCACCAGCGCCGGGGGGGCGCGCCGTTTCGCCTCCGGGGCGGCCGGGAAGAGATAGGCCACCGAGCGATACCCGCCGCCCGGGTCGCGTCGCACGTAGCGGCTGACGAACCGATCG
This sequence comes from Candidatus Polarisedimenticolia bacterium, assembly GCA_050747445.1. Lineage (GTDB taxonomy): Bacteria > Acidobacteriota > Polarisedimenticolia > Gp22-AA2 > Gp22-AA2 > JBOGOE01. Next base: position 1,740 of record JBOGOE010000186.1, read on the forward strand.
AGCCCGGCGGCCTCCAGGTCGTCCAGGGTCACCGGCTTCTCGGGCCGCAGCGTCGCCGGCAGAGACCTCAGATAGGGGTCGTAGATTTCCTCGCGGAAACCGTTGCGCCGCAGGGCGGCGCGGAAGGTCCTCTCGATCCGTCCCACGTCGTAGGTGCCGCCGGCGCCGGCGCGCAGGGCGGTGATCACCTTCTCCTGCTCCGTGCGCGGCGGCAGGTAGGAGAACAGCGACTCGTACCCCAGGAGCGTCCCGTCCTCGACGAAGCCCTGCAGGAGCCGGTTCGCCGCGCGGTTGCGCTCCATGAGCCCGTCGAGATCGCCCGCCCGGCAGACCACCATCATCGGCGTGAAGTTGGCGCCGAACTTCGCGGCGATCTCCTCCTGCACCTTGACCCCCCGGTTGTTCGGGGAACGCAGCTCCTGCACGTTGTCGCTGTATTCCAGGCGCGCGGCGTGGTAGCCGAAGAGGAGGGTCAGGAGGGCGCAGGCGATCGCCACCGGCCAGGGGTGCCGGGTGCTCCAGGTCATCACCCTCTCGATGCCGAACGAATGGAGGTAGAGCTTCCGGGTGACGTCGGTCCTGCGCGCCCGCCCGTCGTTGAAGGCGATCATCGCCGGCATCAGGAACAGGATGGAGACCAGGCAGAGCAGGATCCCCGAGCCCACCAGGAACCCGAAGTCCCGCAGCCCCTTGAACTCGGTGACGCACATCGAATAGAAGGTCCCGGCCGAGGTGATCGCTCCGGTGAACACCCCGAAGGCCGACGAGCCCATCATCCGGCGCAGCGCCTCGGCGAGGGAATGGCCGCGGCCGCGCTCCTCGACGTAGCGGGCGTACATGACGATGGTGAAGTCGGTCCCCAGCCCCATGAGCATGGCGGACAGACCCACGGTCGCCGAGTTCAGGTTGCGCAGGAAGACGTAGGCGACGGCGTAGGTCAGGATCTGGCCGACCAGGAGCGGCACCGACGAATAGAGCAGGGCCGCGAAGCGGCGGTAGCAGAAGTAGTAGAGCCCCAGGATCGCCACGAACGAGAAGGAGGCGGTCCACTGGATGTCCTGGGTGATCAGCCCGGCGTCCTCCAGGGCGATCATGTAGCCGCCGCCGTAATCGACCTCGGGGGCGCGCCCGGTTCCGTCCCCCTCGGCTTTCAGATCCTCCTCGAACTCCGCGGAGGCGGCGCGCACCGCCGCCCGCACCCGCAGCATCAGCTCCCGATCGAAGTCGAGGTCCTGGGCCGGATGGGTCGGCCGCGCGATGAGCAGCAGCGCGGTGCCGTCCTTCGACAGGTAGTAACCGCTCGACAGATCGACCTTGAGGGGGCCCTTGTTGCCGAGGACCGCCTCGAACAGCAGCGGGCTGATGAGAAACGGGTCCTGCTCGAGGACCTGCTTCACCAGGAAGGACGACGGACCGGTGAGCTGTCGCAGGTTGTCCTTGACCCGCTCCTCGATCGCCCGGTCGCCGAGCTTGGCCGCCAGCTCCTCCAGCTTCTCCGGCGGGAGGAACAGGATCTGGTGCGTCCGGAAGAAGGCGAAGAACGGACCCGAAGTGTCGATCCTGTGCTCGACCCAGCGGATCTGCGGCACCTCCTGGAGCCGGGTGGCGACCCGGTCGGCGAAGTCCTGCAGCTCCTCCACTCCCTGTCCCTCCCGCGCCCGGACCAGGAGCAGGAGCGAATCGAGATTCCCGAAGTCGGCCAGCGCCTCGCGGAAGGTGTTGACGGTCCGGTTGGTGCGCGGGACCAGGTTCATCACGTCGCCGTCGAGCGACAGGCGGGTGCCGAGGAAGACCGACAGGAGAACGAGGAGCAGCGCGGCGAGGAAGACGGTGCGGTAGCGCCGCCGCGAGAACTCCTCGATGCGCAGGAACAGGCCCTGCCTGACCGGCGATCTCACAGGTCGCGCCGCCCCTCGAGGGCCTTGCCCACGGTCACCTCGTCGGCGTACTCCAGCTCGCTGCCGACCGGCAGGCCCAGGGCGATGCGGGTCACCCGGACGCCGAGCGGCTTGAGCAGGCGCGACAGATAGACCGCGGTCGCCTCCCCCTCCACGTTCGGGTTGGTCGCCAGGATCACCTCGCGCACCCCCCCTTCGTCCCCGGTCCGGCGGAGCCGCTCCAGAAGCGGTGCGATCTTGAGGTCGTCGGGGCCGATGCCCCGCAGCGGCGCGATCGAACCGTGCAGCACGTGGTACAGGCCGCGGAACTGCCCCGACTTCTCGATGGCGACCAGGTTATTCGGCTCTTCGACGACGCACAGCCCGGTGCGGTCGCGCCCCTCGTCGGCGCACAGGGCGCAGGGATCGGTGTCGGTGATGTTGAAGCAGGTCGAGCACAGCCGGATGGTCTCCTTGACCTCCAGGATGGCATCCGCCAGGGCGCGCGCGTCGTCGTGGCTCTGGCGCAGGAGATGGAAGGCGATGCGCTGGGCCGACTTGGCGCCGATGCCGGGGAGCTTGCGCAGGCGCTCGATGAGGCGTTCGAGGGGGGCGGCGAACTGCATCATCTAGAAACCGGGGAGCCGCAGGCCGCTCATCTTGTCGGCGAGCGACGCCTCGATCTTGCGGTTCGCCTCGTTGACCGCGGCCCGCACCAGGTCCTCGAGCATCTCCGCGTCGCCCGTCTTGACGACATCCGGCGCGATCTTCACCGCGACCAGCTCGTGATTGCCGGCCATGGTGACCGTCACCATCCCGCCCCCCGCGGAGGCCTCGACGCGCAGCCCCGCGATCTCCTCCTGCATCTTCTGCTGCATCTTCTGCGCCTGCTTCATCAGCGCCCGCATGTCCATCGGGTGGCGTCCTCCGGGGTCTCAGGCCGATTCGATGTCGACGATCTGGCCGTCGAAGGTCTCGAGCAGGTTCCGCACCAGGGGCTCGTTGCGCGCATCGGCCTCGAGCCGCCGCCGGACCCCCTCGTCGGTCCGTCCGGCCGCCGGCGCCGGCCCGGCGACCAGGGTGGTCGCGGTGACGGGGGACGGCGTGCCCGGGTCGCGGGCGACCGC
>JBOGOE010000187.1:0-3420 GCA_050747445.1 Candidatus Polarisedimenticolia bacterium
TCCCACAGGTTCCAGAAGTACGAGTAGCGCGTCGCGTCCTGCCACGCCGCCGCGGTCAGCTGACCCGGCACCATGACGTCGAGCTTGGTGGACGGGACCGGCGCCCCCAGCGACGTGTCCCAGCCGACCTGGCCGATCTGCCCGCTGCCGAAGTCCGATCCCGGGTGGGCGTCGCAGGCCCAGTTGCTGCTGCCGTCGGCGTAATGGACCTGGTGGTAGTTGTGATAGACCTCGTGGGTGAAGGTCCTGACGTAGCGGGTCGGATCGGTGTTGCCATAGGCCCCGGACGCCGCCGGCGAGGCGCACGTCCCGGGGAGCATCGAATAGCCGTTGCCGCTCACGCCCCCCTGCCACCAGCCGTACACCTGGTCGTAGGTCACCGAACCGAGCACCTTCATCCCCGCCAGCGTCGCCCGCAGCGGGCCCGGATCGACCATGCTCGAGAGGTTGTAGGTGGTCTGCAGCGGGGTCGGGTTGACCCAGTAGGACAGCTTGCAGGGGGCCAGCGGGCCGCTCTTCCGGAACCAGTCGAGACCGCTGATTACCAGCGCCGGGTCGGGGGTCTTGGTGGGCGGGGTCGCCGGATTGCCGTCATGGTCGTACTGCAGCCGGACTCCCTGGACCCGGAACCTCTTGTTGTGGACGAAGGTGAAGTCCTGCCCCGCCGGATCGACCGCAGTGATCCCGGCGATCGCGCTGCTCAGGTCGAGCTCCATGGTCACCGTGCCGCTGGCGGGGGAGCTCCAGTTGAAGTTCAGGCTGCTGTTGGCGCTGGCGGGGGCGGCGCTGGCGAACGGCATGACGCTGATCGGCCCGTTGGCCGCCGGCAGGACGGCCAGGATCGTGAGTCCCTGCCGGATGGTCAGGGTGCCGTTGACGCTCACCGGGATGAACAGCGGCGCGTGGCTGCCCGGCGGGTGGCCGTACCGGGTCGCCTGGATGAAGGCCCGGATGGTCGTCGCCTTGTGCGCCGACAGCCCCACCGGCAACCCCCCGCTCTGGGGCACCCGCTGGATCGACTGGGTCACCTCCAGCGACCCGAGCGCCAGCGACACCTCGCCGAACTCGTGGCCACGTGCCGGGCGGGAGCCCAGGATGGAAAGGGAAACCGCGAACGCCGCCACGACAGCGGGGGAGCGCCTCATCAGGGACTCCTTCAGCCGGTGGGCCCGGCTCGGCCGGAGGGTCCCGGCCGCCTCCCCCGCTGTCCCGGCGGAACGCCCGGCCCCCACGCGCCGATGATCGATTCGGTTTTCCGGAAAATGCTCAGACGGCAAAATGCGGCGGAAAGTTACGGGGAGCGCCGGGGATTGTCAAGGGGAATCCGCACGGCGGGTGTCGCACCCACGTGGTCGTCCGGGACGGGCTCGCCCCCGCGCAGGATTCCGGCGGCGAGCACCGCGGTCATCGCCTGCTCGAGCTCCGCGCGATCGGGCAGGAGGCTCCAGGCGTCGTGGCTGTCGTCGGTCGAGCCGCCGGTACCCGCGGCACCGAGCGCGCGCTCGCGGGCGATCCGTTCGGTCGTGGACGGGTGGCTGTCGTACGGCGTTGCGGGCTGAGCCGGCGCTTCCTGCACAAAGACCGCGACGGCGCGCTCGATGGGCGGGTTCGAAAGGCGATGCCGGTAGAGATTGAGGGGCGGCGGTTGCGCGTCGAGGACATCGCCGACGGCGGCGCCGAGGTGGGAGTCGAACCGGACGGCCCGCTCGACAAAGTGCCGCAACCCTTCCACGAAGGAACCGGAGCCGTACACCAGGGCGGCCCACAGATCGGCCAGCACCTCCTGCAGGCGCGACGCCCCCTGCGCGATGCGCAGGAACACTTTGTAGAAGCCGACCGCGAAGTGCCATGCCGGGTTGTACCGGGCGGCGGCGTGATCAGCGCCCGGGCCAGGGCCGCCAGGTTGAGCGCCGATGCCGGGACCGGCCCGTGGTAGTCTCCGCCCCGGGGGATCGGCCGGTGGACTTCGCCGCCATCGATTTCGAGACCGCCGACTACGAGCCCGACAGCGCCTGCGCTGTGGCGGTCGTGCGCGTCCGGGACGGGCGCATCGTCGCCCGGGACCATCGCCTCGTCCGCCCGCCGCGGCGCGACTTCGTCTTCGCCCACATCCACGGCATCACCTGGAGCAACGTGTGCCGCGCGCCGCGCTTCGGCGACGTCTGGCGGCAGATGGCGCCCCTCCTCGAGGGGGCCGATTTCCTGGCCGCCCACAACGCCCCCTTCGACCGGAACGTCCTGCGCGCCTGCTGCGACGCCGCCGGTCTGCGGCCGCCGCCTCTGGAGTTCACCTGCACGGTCCGCCTCGCCCGCCGCGTCTGGGGCATCTATCCGACCAAGCTCCCCGATGTCTGCCGCCGTCTCGGCATCCCGCTGCGCCACCACGACGCCGCCTCCGACGCCGAGGCCTGCGCACGGATCGTCATGGCGGCCGATGGAAAACGTCCGGGCTGACGGTTCCGGTCCACCTCCCCCTTCCGGAGCGAGGCGCGCGCGGCCTCTGCCAGACTCCTGGCAGATAAGGACCTCAGATCGACGCCCATTTCCGGCGCACCAACCCCTGGTGGGAGGGAAAACCCGGGCGGGTGCTCCGCCCGTACCGCCGGTGGGCGTTCGACCTCCTGCGCCGCAAGCTGCACACCGCCCTCGCGCCGGCCGTGGTCCTGCGCGGCGCGCGGCAGGTCGGGAAGACGACCCTCCAGGAGCAGCTCATCGAGCATTGGTCCGGAAGGAGGGCGTCGACTGGCGGACCGGGCCCCCCAGCTCAAGGCCATCGTCGATCATCACACCCTGCAGGTCGTGGTCACCGGGAGCTCCGCGCGGCGCATCGAAGCGGGACGCGACAGCCTCGCGGGACGGATCACCACCCTCGACATCGGCACGCTCCTCCTGAGGGAGATCGCCGGACTGCGGTTCGGGGATGCGACCGAGCCTCTCCTGCAGACCAACGGTCTCGAGCCGTTGCTGCGACAAGGGTTCTGGAGCGGGATCGCCCGCCAGGGTTTGAAAAACCGGGACGCGCGTGACCCAGCCTTCAAGGCGTTTTCCGACCGGGGCGGATACCCGATGGTCCACGCGGCGCCGGACGTCCCCTGGCCCGAGTTCGCGGATCGACTCAATGAAAACGCGATCCGGCGGGTGATCCGGCAGGATCTGCGGCTCGGCGAGCGCGGACGCAAACGCGACCCGGCGCTGCTGGAGGAGGTGTTTCGCCTTGCCTGCCGCTCCGCCGGCCAGGCACCGAAAACGGAAGGGGAATCCGAAGCTCTGCATTCTCGACCTTGGCCTGCGCGCAAGCCGGCTCGAAGAGAACGTTCCGCGGGCGCCGGAGGACCTCGCGGCGGCCCCCCGGCTCGGCGATCCCGCAGGTCACCTTGCGGAGAGCGTCGTCGGCGCCTACCTTGCGGGGATCCCTCCTCT
>JBOGOE010000188.1:0-10982 GCA_050747445.1 Candidatus Polarisedimenticolia bacterium
GCGTCCGGCCGCGCCCCGCTCGCGCGCGGCGGCCGCCGCGCGGGCCGAGGAGCTGCGGCGCGCCATCTGGCACCACCGCAAAAAGTACTACGCCGACGCCGACCCGGTGATCTCCGACGCCGAATACGACGCCCTGGAGCGGGAGCTCCTGGAGATCGAGACCGCCTGGCCCGACCTGGTGACCGCGGACTCGCCGACCCGGCGCGTTGGCGCGGCCATCGAGGGGGAGCTTCCGTCGGCGCGGCACGACGTCCCGATGCTCAGCCTCGACAACGCGACCTCCCTCGAGGAAGTGCAGGAGTGGCACGCCCGCCTGCAGCGGGTCGTGGGCCGGCCGGAGATCCCCCTGACCGCCGATCTCAAGATCGACGGCGTGTCGGTGTCGCTGATCTACGAAGACGGCGTGCTGGCGCGCGCCGTGACCCGGGGGGATGGGTACACCGGGGAGGTGGTGACCACCAACGTCCGGACCATCCCCTCGGTGCCGCTCCGGCTGCTGGACCCGGTGCCGTTCCTGGAGGCGCGGGGCGAGGTCTACTACCCGCTGCCGGCGTTCGTGGCCATGAACCGGAAGCGCGAGGAGGCGGGGGAGCCGACCTTCGCCAATCCGCGCAACGCCGCGGCCGGCACCCTGCGGCTGCTCGACCCGAGACTGGCGGCGTCACGGCCTCTCGAGCTGTTCGCCTGGGCCTGCGTCCGGGTGCGCGGCCGGGCCCTGCCGCCGACGCACGCAGCCGGGCTGGAGCTCCTCCGGGGTCTCGGCTTCCGGGTGGTCCCCTCCCGCCGGTGCGGGAACCTCGAGGACGCGGCCGCGGCGGTGCGCCACTGGCAGGAGCGGCGCGACGGCCTCGACTACGAGGTGGACGGCTGCGTCCTCAAGGTCGACGACCTGGAGCTTCAGGAACACGCCGGGGCCACGGCGCGGGCCCCCCGCTGGGCGGTGGCCTGGAAGTTCCCGGCCCGGCAGGCGACCACGACGGTGCGGGGCATCGAGATCAACGTCACCCGTTCGGGCGCGCTGACCCCCACCGCCGTGCTCGAACCGGTCGCCATCGGCGGCGCGACCATCACGCGGTGCACCCTCCACAACGAGGACGAAATCGAGCGGAAGGACGTGCGGGTCGGCGATCGGGTCCTGATCGAGCGGGGCGGGGACGTCATTCCCAGGATCGTCAAGGTGATCCTGGACGCGCGGCCGGAGGGGGCGGAGAAATTCGTCATGCCGCGCGTCTGCCCGGTCTGCGGCGCCGCGGCGCCCCGGCCGGAGGGGGAGGTGTTCGCCCGCTGCGTCAACACCTCCTGCCCGGCCCGCCTCAAGGAGTCGATCCTCCACTTCGCGAGCCGGGGCGGGATGGACATCGAGGGGCTCGGTGAGGCGCTGGTCCATCAGCTCGTCGACCGCGGCCTGGTGCGATCGATCGCGGATCTCTACGGGCTCCGGGCGGAGGTCCTGGCGGCGCTCGAGCGGATGGGAAAGAAATCGGCCGCCAACCTGGTGCGCCGCATCGAGGCGAGCAGGACGGTCCCCTTCGAGCGGATCCTCCACGCGCTCGGCATCCGTTTCGTGGGGGAGCGGACGGCCCGGCTCCTCGCGGACGCCTTCCCCGACATCGACGCGCTGCGGGCGGCCGCGCCCGAGGCCCTCGAGAAGGTGCACGAGGTCGGCCCCAAGGTGGCCCAGGCGATCCGGCGCTTCTTCGAGGAGCCGCGCAACCTGGAGCTGATCGAGGCGCTGCGGGCCGCCGGCGTGCGGCTGCGGGGGGAGGAGCGCGAGGCGCCGGTCGAGGGCCCCTTCACCGGTCTGACCTGCGTGATCACCGGGGCCATCGAGGGGTTCCCGCGGGAGACCATAAAGAAGATACTTCTCCGGCAGGGGGCGCGGGTGACCGACACGGTCTCGAAGAAAACCGACCTGGTGATCCACGGCGGGGAGGCCGGCTCGAAGCTGGACAAGGCGCGCGGGCTCGGGGTCCGGCTGATGGACGCCGGGGAGTTCCGGCGTCTCGCGGGGGCGGCCGGAGAGTGAGGCGGTCATGAGCGGCGCGGCGGATTCCAGGGGACGCGTGGTCGTCATCGACGACGACGACGGCAATCGGCGTGGGATCGAGATGGCCCTCCGCAAGGACGGGTACGACGTGGCCGCGTTCGCGGGGGGAGACGAGGCGCTGGAGCACCTGCGGGATCACCCCGCCGATCTCCTGGTGACCGATCTGCGGATGCCCGGCATGGACGGCCTCGAGGTGCTGAAGTCGGCCAAGACGATCGATCGCGAGATCGGCGTGCTGGTGGTCACCGGCTTCGGCTCGGTCGAGTCGGCCGTCGACGCGATGAAGCAGGGGGCCGACGATTACCTCCAGAAGCCGGTGAACCTGGTCGAGCTGCGCAAGCGGGTGGCCGTCGCGGTGGAGAAACGGCGCCTGGCGCGCGAGGTGGCGCGGCTCAGGGAGCGTCTGGAGGAGAAGTTCTCCTTCGGCACCATCGTCGGCGCCTCGCGGGGCATGCAGCAGGTCCTGCACCAGCTGTCGCTCGTCGCGCCCACGCGCAGCAACGTCCTGATCGCCGGCGAGTCCGGCACCGGGAAGGAGCTGATCGCCAACGCCATCCACCAGTCCTCGCCGCGGAAGGAGCAGCGCTTCCTGCCGATCAACTGCGCCGCCATCCCGTCGGAGATCCTCGAGAGCGAGCTGTTCGGCCACGAGCGCGGGGCGTTCACCGGTGCGGTGCAGCGCAAGGCGGGGAAGTTCGAGATGGCGGACCGGGGGACCCTGTTCCTGGACGAAATCGGCGAGATGGCGCTGCCGCTCCAGGCGAAGCTGCTGCGGGTGCTCGAGGACCGCTCCTTCATGCGCGTCGGGGGGACCCAGACGATCCACGTCGACGTGCGGATCCTCGCGGCCACCAACTCGGATCTGGAGGCCCGGGTCGCGTCCGGCGCGTTCCGGGGCGACCTCTACTACCGGCTGAAGGTCGTGACCATCGAAATCCCGCCCCTGCGCGAGCGCCCCGAGGACATCCCGATCCTGGCGCACCGGTTCTTCGAGTCCTTCAAGTCCGAGAACAACCGGACGGACCTGACCCTGTCGCCCGCGGTGCTCGAAGCGTTCCAGGGGGCGCGCTGGGAGGGAAACGTGCGCGAGCTCCGCAACCTCATCGAAAGCCTCGTGGTGCTGGCGGAGCCGGGCGCGGCGGTGATCGGTCCGGAGCACCTGCCCGAGACCTACCGGATCCCGGCGGCGATTCCGGCCGCCGCTGCCGCCGGCGGTCCCGGGGCGCGGCGGATGGAGGCGATCGAGAAGGACGCCATCCTCAGGACCCTCCGGGAGACCGGTGGCAACCGCACGCGGGCCGCGGAGATTCTCGGAATCGGCCTCCGGACCCTGCAACGGAAGCTTCGCGAGTACGAGCAGGCCGGCGGAGTCGAGGATTTCTCCCCCGAGGGTTGATCTCCGCCAATCTGGCGCGTCAGAGCGGCCTGCCCGAGGGGCCGGCCGGCGTTCGACCCGCTCCCCGAGCCTGGCGCGTCGGCCGCGACGCCGGCGTCCGACCCCGGCGCGGCACCGATCGCGTCGGGCAAGTCGCAGTCGCACAGGAGGTTGACGAGGCCGTCCCGGAGCCGCCCGGGCCGGCCGCTCGAACCGGTCCCGCCGCCTCCGTCCGGGCGAGCCGTGGCACAGCGCTTGCTCAAGCCCCCGCCGGCCATGGGCAAGACGATCCTCATCGTGGACGACGATCCGGCCGGTCTCCTGTCGTACGGCCGGCTCCTCGGGCGGCTCGGACACACGGTCCTCCTGGAGGATGACTGCGAGCGGATCAGGCGCGACCCGCGGCGTCTCAGCGGCGTGGACCTGCTCATCCTCGACTACCGCATGCCCTGCTGGAACGGTCTGGACCTTCTGGCGGCCTTGAGGCGCGAGGCCCCGGAGGCGGCGGCGCATCCCGCCGTCCTTTTGATCAGCGCCTTTCTGACCGACGAGCTCCGGGACCGGGCGGCCGGTCTCGGTGTCGTCGGGATCATCGACAAACCGATCGATCCGCGGAACCTCCTGTCCCGGGTGCGCGCGGTGCTCGGCGACGACCTGCGCGCCCCGGCGGGTCGCCGACATCCTTGACGGTCCCGCGGTCGGGACTTATACTCGCGGACACACGGGAGAGTGCGGGAAATGACGAAGAGACAGCCGGTTACCATTGCGCTGATCGCCGCGGCGTCGATCATCTTCGGGATGGTCGTGGCCGGCGGGCTGAACCTGACGGTCCCCGGGCGGGCCTACGACGCGGGCGACGATCGGCCGCTGCACGCGGCGGCGCGCGCCCAGATGGCGGCCGCGGATCCGTCGGCGGCCGGGATGATCCCGGGCTCCTTCGCGGACATCGTCGACCGCGTCAATCCGGCGGTCGTCAGCATCGAGGCCAAGGAGCTCAAGAGCGGCACCCGGCAGCGCGGCCGCGGCCGGCCGCCCCAGGGCGATCCGTTCGAGTTCTTCTTCGGACCGGGCCGTCCCGGCCCCGGAGAGCCCGAGGAGCCGCGCTTCGAGCGGAGCGGCGGCTCGGGCTTCCTGATCAGCGACGACGGCATGATCCTGACCAACTTCCACGTCATCGAGGACGCCTCCCAGATCAAAGTCAAGCTGTCGGGGGACCGTCGCGAATACGAGGCCGAAGTCGTCGGCACCGACCCCAGCACCGACCTGTCCCTCATCCGGATCAAGACCGACAAGCGGCTCCCGGCGCTGACGCTGGGGGACTCCGACACCATGCGCGTCGGCGACTGGGTCGTGGCGGTCGGCAATCCGCTCAACTACGACCACACCGTGACCGTCGGGGTGGTCAGCGCCAAGGGGCGCAAGCTGGGCGACCTGTCGCGCGACTTCTCGCTCGACAACTTCATCCAGACCGACGCGGCCATCAACTTCGGCAACTCCGGCGGCCCGCTCGTCAATCTGAAGGGGGAGGTCGTCGGCGTCAACACCGCGATCAGCAGCGTCGGGCAGGGGATCGGCTTCGCGGTGCCGATCAACGTCGCCCGGGAGATCATGGGCCAGCTGCGGACCAAGGGGAAGGTGTCGCGCGGCTATCTTGGGATCGAGCTGACCGATGTGCCGCCCGACATCGTCGAGGCCTGGAAGCTCCCCAACGACCATGGGGCGCTGGTCAACGTGGTGCGACCCGGTCTGCCCGCGGACGAGGCGGGTCTCAAGCGGGGCGACATCATCACGGCGGTGGACGGCAAGACCATCGCCTCCTCCGACGAGATCGTGCGGGTCGTGTCGTCCAGGGAGCCGGGTCAGAGCGTCCGCCTGACGGTGATCCGCGAGGGCAAGGAGATGACGGTGACCGCGAAGCTGGCGGACCGCAGCGAGCACCTCGACGCCGCGCGCATCGGGCCGGGTGGCGGCGAAACGGAAGACGATCCGGTGGAGCGCCGGCTGGGGATCTCCGTGGACGACCTGTCGCCGCAGATCCTGCGGCGGCTGGAGCTGCCCGGCGACACCAAGGGGGTCGTGGTGACCGGCGTGTCGCGTCTCTCCGAAGCGTTCGAGAAGCAGATCGGCGAGATGGACGTCATCACCGAGGTCAACCGCGTGCCGGTCACCAGCGTCTCCGACTACCGCCGCGAGATCCGCAAGGTGAAGGATGGCGGTCTGGTCGTCCTGTACATCATCACCCCGTCCGGTCGCACCGGCGGCGATCCGATCTCCCGCTACGTGACGATCCGGATGCGGAGCGGCGAATAAACCTCACGGGCGGCCCGGGCGGGCCGCCTCCGGGGGCGGGTCACGAGGCGGAGCCTATCCCGGGCTCCGCTTTTTGCTATCATCGGGCGCCGTGCGCCCCCCGCCCCGCATCGTTCGCGTCCCGGTGACCGCGTGAAGGAAAAGGTCCTGGTGATCGACGACGAGACCGACGTCCGGAAGTCGCTCCGGATGGTCCTCGAGTACGAAGGTTACGACTGCGTCGAGGCCTCCTCCGGACCCGAGGGACTGGAGGCGCTGCGGCGCGAGGCCCCCGGCGCCGTCCTGCTCGACATCAAGATGGTCGGCATGGACGGGATGGAGGTCCTGGCCGCCGCCCGCTCCCGGGACCCGCACACCCCCATCATCATGATCTCCGGTCACGGCGACATCCCGACCGCGGTGGAGGCGATCCACAAGGGGGCCTACGACTTCCTGGAGAAGCCGCTCCAGTCGGACCGCGTGCTCACCGCGCTGCGCAACGCCGTGGAGAAGAAGCGCCTGCGCGACGAGAACCTGCGTCTGCGGAACCAGGTGGAGTCGCGGCTGCAGATGCTGGGCGAGACCCGGCCGATGAAGGCGGTGCGCGAAGCGATCGCGCGGGCCGCCCCGAGCCACGCGACCGTGCTGATCACCGGCGAGAGCGGCACCGGCAAGGAGCTGGTGGCGTGGGAGATCCATCGCCACAGCCCGCGCGCCGACAAGCCCTTCGTCAAGGTCAACTGCGCCGCCCTCCCCGAGGAGCTGATCGAATCGGAGCTGTTCGGGCACGAGAAGGGGTCGTTCACCGGGGCGACCGCCAAGCAGATCGGCAAGTTCGTCCAGGCCGACGGCGGGACGATCTTCCTGGACGAGATCGCCGACATGAGCGCGCGCACCCAGGCCAAGGTGCTGCGCGTCCTGGAGGGGGGCGAGGTGGAGCCCGTGGGGCTGACCAGGACGGTGCGGGTCGACGTGCGGATCATCGCCGCCACCAACAAGGACCTGGCGGCGCAGATCCGCAAGGGGGCTTTCCGCGAGGACCTGTTCTTCCGCCTCAACGTGGTCAACATCCCGACGCCGCCGTTGCGCGACCGGACCGACGACATCCCGCGCCTGGTGGCGCACTTCACCGGGACCTTCCGCGACGAAGCCGGCGACCGGCCGAAGAGCTTCTCGCGCGAGGCGCTCGATCGCCTGGTCTCCCTGCCGTGGCGCGGCAACGTCCGCGAGCTGCGCAACGCCGTCGAGCGCCTGCTGATCATGGTCGAGAGCGAGGTCATCGGACCGCAGGACGTCGAACGGCTCGCCGCGGCCGAGCAGGCCCGTACGGAGGCCGCGGCCCCGGGCGCGGGCGAGGCCCCCGACCCGGTCCGTTTCCGGACGCTCCAGGACTACAAGGACGAGGCGGAGCGGCTGTTCATCCTGAGAAAGCTCAAGGAGTGCCGCTGGAACATCGCGCGCACGGCCAAGGCGATCGACACGCCGCGCAGCAACCTGTACAAGAAGCTCGAGCAGTACGGCATCTCCCGGGATCAGATCTCCGAATGAGCCTCGCCCCCCCGGAGGGTGGCCGGACTCCCCGCCGCGGAGTGGTGATCGTCGACGGGGTGCGGACCCCGTTCTGCAAGTCGTGGGGGCTGCTGCGCGAGGTCCCGGCCGACGAGCTCTGCCGGATCGCCGTCGCCGAAGCGGTGGCCCGCATCGATCTCGATCCCCACGACGTCGACGAGGTCATCGTCGGCAACATCGCCCAGCCGGCCGAATCGACGACCCTGGCGCGGGTCGCCGCGCTCAAGGCGGGGATCCCGCGCCGCGTCCCCGCCTGGACCGTCAACCAGAACTGCGGCTCCGGGATCCAGGCGATCGTCTCGGCCTATCACCGGATCGAGTCGGGGATGGCCGACTTGGTTCTGGCCGCCGGCGTCGAGTCGATGTCGCGCATCCCGTTCCAGATGCCATGGGGGTTCACCGAGCGGCTCATGGATCTGCGCAAGGCACGCACGCCGTGGCGCAAGGCGCGCGCCCTGCTGGCGTTCCGGCGCCGCGACCTGACGCCGGTCCCGGCGCTCGAGGTCGGTCTGCGCGACGCCGTCTGCGGGCTCAACATGGGGGAGACCGCGGAGGTCCTGGCGCGCCGCTTCCGGATCGGGCGCGAGGAGCAGGACGCCTTCGCGCTGGAGAGTCACCGCCGGGCGGTCGCCGCCCGCGAACGGCTGCGGCAGGAGATCGTGCCGATCTTCCCGCCCCCGGCCCTCGAACCGGTGCGCGACGACGTCGGCCCCCGCGACGGGCAGACGATGGAGCAGCTGGCGAAGCTGCGACCGGTCTTCGACCGCCGGCACGGCACGGTGACCGCGGGGAACTCCTCGATGATCACCGACGGCGCCGCCTGCGTCGTGGTCGCCTCCGAGGAGCGGGCCCGGACGCTGGGTCTGCCGTACCTCGGGCGGATCCGCTCGTACGGGTTCGTCGGTCTCGATCCCTCGGTCATGGGGCTGGGACCGGCCTACGCCACCGCCCTGGCGCTCCAGCGCGCGGGGGCCGGCCTTCAGGACGTGCAGCTGGTCGAAATCAACGAGGCATTCGCGGCCCAGGTGCTCGCGGTCCGTCGCGCGCTGGCGTCGCCGGAGTTCGCGCGCCAGGAACTCGGTCTGGCGGAAGCCCCCGGCGAACTCAACCCGGAGATCACCAACGTGAACGGCGGCGCCATCGCGCTTGGGCACCCGGTCGGCTGCTCCGGCGTGCGCCTGACGCTGACCCTCCTCAAGGAAATGGCGCGGCGCGACCAGACGCTGGGACTGGTGTCGCTGTGCATCGGCGGCGGCCAGGGGGCGGCCCTCATCGTGGAGCGATCGTGACGGTGGAAGCGGGCGCGGCCGGCGACCGGACCCTGCGGCTCGAAGGGCCGGGGATCACCCTGGAGACCCGGCCCGACGGGGTGGCCTTCCTGGTCTTCGATCGGCCCCAGGACCGGGTGAACGTCCTGGACGCGGCCTCGGTGGCGGTGCTCGAGATCCTGCTCGACCAGGCCGCCAGGGACGACCAGGTCAAGGCGCTGATCGTCGCCAGCGCCAAACCCGGGTCGTTCATCGCCGGGGCCGACGTCAAGGAGATCGGCGCGCTGCGCTCGATCCAGGACGCGGAGAACGCCTCGCGCAAGGGGCACCGCCTGTTCGACCTGCTGGAGCGGATGCCGTTCCCGGTGGTGGCCGCGATCAATGGCACCTGTCTCGGGGGCGGGACCGAGCTGGCGCTCGCCTGCCATTTCCGCGTCGCGGCGGACGACCCGCGCACCGAGATCGGCCTGCCGGAGGTCCGACTCGGGATCCTGCCAGGCTGGGGGGGCACGCAACGCCTGCCGCGGCTCGTCGGTCTGCGGGCCGGGCTCGATCTGATCCTGACGGGACGCTCGGTCGACGCGCGCAAGGCGCTGAAGCTCGGACTGGTGGACGACGTGGCTCCCGCGGAGTCTCTGGCGCGCGTCGCCGAGGAGCTGGCGCGCGACGCGGTCGAAGGACGCCGCCGCCCCCGCCGGCGGATCTCCGACCACCCCCTGCAGCGCTTCGACCCGTGGCGGCGCGCCACCGTGCTTCTGGCCGCCTGGGTGGCGCGTCGCGGTCTGAAGGGAAAGGTCTCCCGGGCACATTACCCGGCCCCGTACCGGGCGGTCGACGTCATCGCCGCCGGCCTGATGAACGGCCGGGCGCACGGCTTCGAACAGGAGGCGCGCGCCATCGGCCATCTCGCGGTCGGTCGCACCTGCAAAAACCTGGTCGGCGTCTTCTTCCTGCAGCAGGCGGCGCGCAAGGACACCGGCCTCGACGACGGCATCGCCCGCCCGGTGGAGGTGCGCTCGGCCGGTGTCGTCGGCGCCGGCGCGATGGGTGGCGGGATCGCCCAGGCGCTGGCGCGCGCCGGGGTACGCGTGCGGCTCAAGGACCTCGACCTGCAGCCGCTGGCGCGCGGCATGCGGGCGGCGCGTGACGTCTTCCTGGCGGAGCTGAAACGGGGGCGTCTCAGCCGCCGCGAGTTCGACCAGCGGATGGCCCTGATCCTGCCGGCCCTCGAGCCGACCGGGCTGCGCCGCTGCCAGGTCGTGCTGGAGGCGGTGTTCGAATCGCTCGAGGTGAAGCACAAGGTGCTCAAGGAGATCGAGACGGTGATCCCGGGGCCGTTCGTGTTCGCCTCGAACACCTCGTCGCTGCCGATCGCCGGCATCGCGACCGTCGCCCGCGACCCCGCGAACGTCGTCGGTATGCACTTCTTCAACCCGGTCCACAGGATGCCGCTGGTCGAGATCATCCGCGGGCCGCAGACGGGGGACGACGCGGTGGCGACCGTCGTGGCGCTCGCCCGACGGATGGGCAAGACTCCGATCGTGGTCGGCGACGCCCCGGGATTCCTGGTGAACCGCATCCTGATGACCTACCTCGGCGAGGCGCTGATCATGCTGGAGGAGGGGGCGCGGATCGAGGATCTGGACCACGCCATGCTGGAGTTCGGCATGCCGATGGGACCGCTCGAGGTCCTCGATCAGGTCGGGATCGACGTCGCCTGCCACGTGGCGACGGTCCTGTCGGAAGCGTTCCGCGATCGGGCCCCCCGCTCGACCGCCCTGCAGATCCTGCGCGACAAGGGATGGCTGGGTCGCAAGACCGGCCGGGGCTTTTACGTCTATCGCGGCCGGGGCGGTGACGGCGCCGCGCCGCGTGGTCGGGAGGCCGACCGGCACCCGCCGGGGGAGGTGAACTCCGAGGTCTACCCGTTGATCTCGACGAAACCGCGCCAGGAGATCGACCCCGGCCCGACCGAGGCGCGCCTGGTCCTGCCGATGATCAACGAGGCGGCCCGTTGTCTCGAGGCCGGTCTGGTGCGGGCCCCCGGGCACGTCGATCTGGCGCTGATCCTGGGCGCCGGCTTCCCCCCGTTCCGCGGCGGTCTCCTGCGCTACGCCGACGAGCTGGGCCAGACGACCGTGGTCCAGGGGCTCGAAGCCCTCGCCTCGCGCCACGGCGCCCGCTTCGTGACCTCCCCCCTGCTCATGAAGATGGCCCGGGAGGGGAGGAGGTTCTACGAAGCGTGATCTCCCTAGGCCGCCGGGCCGAAGCCGCCGGGTCTCTTGACCAGCGTCAGGCCGCACACTAAGGGTCCGCGCCCAAATTATCTTGCCAACTTGGCGTGATTCTGATTTACTCTCGGCGTGACGCGAGATGAGAGGTTGGAAGTCGCCATCGTCGCGAAGTATGCAGTCGTCGGGCCGGTGCTCGATGA
>JBOGOE010000189.1:0-6951 GCA_050747445.1 Candidatus Polarisedimenticolia bacterium
GCACCGTCCTCCTGGAGCTGGCCAAGAAAGGGGTGTCGCGCGACGAGGCCTACGGCTGGGTGCAGGCGGCCGCGCTGCGGGCGCTCGATGGCAAGGGGACCTTCCGCCAGAACCTCCTCGACGATCCCCGCGTCATGAAACACCTGTCGGCCGCCGACCTCGACCGCGCCTGCGACCTGCAGCACCACCTCCGCCACGTCGACGATCTGTTCCGGAGGACGTTCGGGCGGGCGTGACACAGCGGGATGGCCTCCCGGAAGCCCGCTTCAGAGACTCTCCCAGGGGATCGCCAGAGCCCGTTCGCTCAGCGCTTGAGCCCGCTCGCAGCGACAGACCAGAAGCCCCCGCCGCGCCCGGCGCGGGTATTCGGCCAGGAAGGTCTCGAGGTTGCCCGCATCCCTCGGGTGCGGACGCGCGGTCCATTTGACCTCGATGGGCACATCTTCTTCGGGTCCCCGCCAGACGTAATCGACCTCCGCGCCGGTCACGGTGCGCCAGAAGGACACTTCGTGGCCACGCCCGAGGTACGCGGTCCGGTAGAGGAGTTCGAGACCGACCCACTGCTCCAGGAGGCGCGGCCCCTCCGACCCGAGCATCGCCCGGTCGAGCGGCAGGCCGGCCGCGGTGTTGCGCACGCCGGTGTCGAACATCAGAAAGCGCGGCGTGGTGAGGAGGCGCTTGCGTCCCGGGCGCCCGTAGGGTCGCATCCAGAAACCCGTGAAGGTTTCCTCGAGAATCTGATAGTAGTTCTTCAAGGTGGCGGCCGGGACGCCACTCTCCCGGGAAAGATGCGCCAGGTTGACCTGGCGGCCCGACTCGAGCGCCGCCAGCTTCAGGAACACCGCGAACGAACGCCTCGCGGCGGACTTCATCCTCGAGGTAATTCTACACATAGGCCGACAGGGTGGCGGCGGCCGTCCGTTCCGATTCCGTGCGAACGCCCGGCAGGTTGCCGCGCAGCAGGGTGCGTTCGAGATCCTGGCGCGGAAAATCCGGGACGCGCGATCCGGAGGGCCGCGCGGCGCTCGACGACCCCGCGCCGGGCCAGCCGGTCGGAGCCGGCCGATCCGTTTCCCAGCGACAGACGGGCGACAGGCGGAGGACATGGCATCGTCCGGGCAGCAGATTCGCCGATTGGCGGCGCAGCCTGCGTGCCGAGCTGCCCGTCAGATAGATCTGGAAGCGTGACTTGCCCGAGTCGTACAGACTCCGGATTTCGTCGAGGAGCGCCGGGACCTTCTGGATCTCATCGACGACGATATTCTTCACGCGCGCGGAGCAGGGGCCTGATACCGCGCGGCGGGCGGTCGGGGCGGTTGTCACGCGCCTTCCCGGAGACGCCGTCCCATCGAGCCTCAGGGATCAGATCGATTGAGTCCGGCCGGCGCTGCGGAAGCTGTGTTCCGTGGGTCGCACCCGATGCCGATGCAGCATGCCGCCCTCCGCCCGCATGTGCTATCCTTCGCGGCGTTTCCTGCAGGAGGCGGGCCTTTGAAGGCGCGGGTCTACGTGACGCTCAAGCGCGGCGTCCTCGATCCCCAGGGCAAGGCGGTCTGCACGTCCCTCCACCAGCTCGGTTACCGCGAGGTCACCGACCTGCGCGTCGGCAAGTACATGGAGGTCACCCTCGGAGGGCTGCCGCGGCGCGAGGCGGAGCAGCGCCTCAAGGCGATGTGCGAGAAGCTCCTGGCGAACACGGTGATCGAGGACTACCGGTTCGAGATCCAGGAGGATTGAGGCCGGCGTGAAGTTCGGCATCGTCGTGTTCCCCGGCTCCAACTGCGACCACGACGTCTATCACGTGGTCAAGCACGTCCTCGGCCAGGAAGCCGCCTTCCTCTGGCACAAGGAACCCTCGTTCGCCGGGATCGACTGTCTCGTCCTTCCCGGGGGGTTCGCGCACGGTGACTACCTGCGGGCCGGCGCCATGGCGCGCTTCTCCCCGATCCTGCAGGCGGTCGAGGCGTTCGCCGCCCGCGGCGGGCTGGTGTTCGGCATCTGCAACGGCTTCCAGGTGCTGGCGGAGGCCGGGCTCCTGCCGGGGGCGCTGGTGCACAACGCCTCGCTGAAGTACATCTGCCGCGACGTCCAGCTGCGCGTCGAGCGGCAGGACACTCCCTACACCTCCCGTATCAAGCAGGGGACCGTCCTGACCATCCCGATCGGCCACGGCGACGGGTGCTACTACGCCCCGGAGGAGGTGCTGAAGACGCTGGAGGACCGGCGGCAGGTGGTGTTCCGCTACTGCGATCCGGAGGGGCAGGTGACGGCGGAGTCGAACCCGAACGGTTCGTTGCGGGCGATCGCCGGCGTGTGCAATGAAAAGGGGAACGTCCTCGGGATGATGCCGCACCCGGATCGCTGCGCCGAGGAGATCCTGGGCAACGCCCAGGGACGGAAGATCTTCGAATCGATCCTGCACTCCTGGCAGCAGGTGCGGCGGACCCGGATCTAGGAGAGCGATGGCGCGCGAGCCGGTGGTCACGAAGGAGCTGGGGCTGCAGCACGGGCTGACGGCGGAGGAGTACGACCGTCTTCTGGCCGCGCTGGGGCGGACCCCCTCGTACACCGAGCTCGGTCTGTTCTCGGTGATGTGGTCGGAGCACTGCTCCTACAAGAGCAGCCGAGTCCATCTGAAACGCCTGCCGACCGAGGGACCGCGTCTCCTGCAGGGACCCGGGGAGAACGCCGGCATCGTCGATCTCGGATCGGGCATCGCCGCCGTCTTCAAGATGGAGAGCCACAATCACCCCTCGTACGTCGAGCCGTACCAGGGGGCCGCGACCGGCGTCGGCGGGATCCTGCGGGACATCTTCACCATGGGGGCCCGCCCGATCGCCTCGCTCGACTCCCTCCGGTTCGGGTCGCTCGATCATCCGCGTATGCGTTATCTGGTCGACGGCGTGGTCGCCGGGATCGCCGGGTACGGCAACAGCATCGGCGTGCCGACCGTCGGCGGCGAGATCTACTTCCATCCCTCCTACAACGGCAACATCCTGGTCAATGTCTTCACCCTCGGCATCACGCGGCGCGAGAAGATCTACAAGGGCGCTGCCGCGGGGGCGGGGAACCCCGTGATCTACGCCGGCTCGAAGACCGGGCGGGACGGCATTCACGGCGCGAGCCTTCTGGCCTCCTCCGAGTTCGACGCCACGTCGGAGTCGAAGCGGCCGACGGTGCAGGTCGGCGACCCGTTCACCGAGAAGCTCCTGCTCGAAGCCTGTCTGGAGGCGATGAAGGCCGGTGGCCTGGTCGTCGGGATCCAGGACATGGGGGCCGCGGGGCTCACCTGCTCGACCGTGGAGATGGCGGCGCGCGCCGGCACCGGCATGGAGATCGAACTCGATCGGGTGCCGCTGCGCGAGGCGGGGATGACCCCCTACGAGATCATGCTGTCCGAGTCGCAGGAGCGGATGCTCCTGGTCGCGACCCCGCAGAGCGAGGCGCGGGTGCGGGGGATCTTCGAGAAGTGGGACCTCGACGCGGTGGTGGTCGGCCGGGTGACCGGCACCGGGAGGGTCAGGGTGCTGTCGAAGGGGAAGGTGGTCGCCGACGTCCCGACCGGACCCCTGGTCGACGACGCCCCCAGGTACCATCGTCCAGGCGGCAGGCCCGTATGGCAGGACGGGCTGGAGCGTCTGGCCCTCGAGGAGGTGCCGGAGCCATCCGACGGCCAGGACGCGCTGCGCCGCCTGATCGTCTCACCCAATCTGTGCAGCCGGCAGGCGATCTATCAGACCTACGACCACATGGTGCGGACCAACACCGTGGTGCGCCCCGGCTCGGACGCCGCCGTCATCCGGTTGAAGGGGACGACGATGGGGCTGGCGCTGACCGTGGATTGCAATTCGCGCTACTGCCTCCTCGATCCGGAGGAGGGGGCGCGGCTGGCGGTGGCGGAGGCGGCGCGCAACATCGCCTGCGCCGGCGGGACGCCGATCGGCGCCACCGACTGCCTGAACTTCGGCAATCCGGAGAAACCGGAGGTGATGTGGCAGTTCGAGCGGTCGATCGACGGCATCGCCGACGCCTGCCGCGCGCTCGACGCGCCGATCGTCGGCGGCAACGTCTCCTTCTACAACGAGACGGAGGGGAAGGGGATCAACCCGACCCCGACCATCGCCATGGTGGGGCTGCTGGACGACGTGCGCGGCTACCTGGTCCAGTGGTTCCGCCGCGACGGGGATCTGATCTTCCTGATGGGGGACGGCACGCCGGGTCTGGCGGCCAGCGAGTACCTTTCGGTTGTCCACGGCCGGGAGGCGGGGCGCCCGGCGCCGGTCGATCCGGCGAAGGAGCGGGCGCTGCACCACGCCCTCCGGTCTGCCCGCGACGCCAATCTGACCGTCTCGGCGCACGATTGCGGCGAGGGGGGGCTGGCGGTCGCCCTCCTGGAGTGCTGCATCAGCAATCCGGCGGGGGTGATCGGCGCCTCAATCGAGCTTGAAGCGAAGGGGCGGCTCGACGCGCTGCTGTTCGGCGAGTCGCCGACGCGCGCCATCGTCAGCGCCCCGCCCGAGAGCCGCGCCCGGCTGGAGCACGTGGCGGGCGCGGCGGGCGTCGGTCTGCGGCTGCTGGGGCGGGCCGGAGGCGAGCGGCTGACCATCGCCGCCGGCGGGACGCAGGTCGTCGATCTCGAGGTTGCCTCGGCACGCGCCGCCTGGCTGACCGCCCTGCCGGGGCTGCTGCAGGGATGAAGGGCCTCCCGGGAGGACCCCGGCGACACCCGGCGCCGGCTCAGCGCTCCCGGCCCTCCACGGCCGCCACCTGCCGGACGGCCCGCTTCAGCGCCTCGTAGGGGACGGTTTCGGCGCCCTCGACCGGCGTCCGGCCGTCCGGCCCGGCCTGGCGGGCTCCCTCCGCGGCGACGATCAGGACGCCGCCCCCCTTGCCGGCCGCCGAAGTCAGCCCCGCCTTGCTCACCGGACGGAGAAAGACGACGTACTCGATCCCGGGGGCGAACACCGTCAGACCGGCGACCCGGCCGAGATCGGTGAGGTCGCGCCGCGGCGTCCCGGCCTGCCGGAAGGCGAGCGTCCGGGGACCGTGTCCTTTGAGGTATTCGCTGATTTCGAAGGTATAGGCGGTGGCGGCGAGCGGGCGGCCGCGGAAATCGGCCGTGACCTCCTCGGCGGCGACGCAGGTGCCGCGGAACACTTTCTCGGCGCTGCGGGTCAGCTCGGCGACCGAGTAGGAGGCGCCGAGAAGCGCCCCCGCCATCGCGATCGCGGCAGCGACGCGGCCGGCGGCGGGCAGGGCCGCTCGACCGCCCGGGCGGCGTCTCTCAGTCAAGCCCCGCCTTGCGCCGCAGCGATCGGTAGGCGGCCCCATCTCCCGCCTCCCGGCTTTCGGGCAGACCGAGCGCCGTCCAGCCGGGGGCGACGACCCGTCCCATCGGATCGGTGATCCCGTGCATCCCCCCCAGCACCCAGCGGACGTCGGTGTAGCCGTTCTCGGTAAGCAGCCGGGCCGCCATCTGGGCGCGCGGGCCGGTGGCGCAGCCGACGAGGAGCGGCGTTCCCTCGGGAGCCGCCGCGCGGGTCACGGCCAGGAAATCGGGGTTCGCCTCCAGACGCTGCAGGGCGGGATTGGCGATGCCGATCGGGACATTGATCGCCCCTTCCGGATGGCCCGTGGCGAACTCCTCCTCGGTCCGGACGTCGAGATAGACGGTCCCCTGCCTCTCTTGAAGCTCGCGCCACGCCGCCTCGACGTCGATCCGTTCGGGATCCAGGTCCGCCTCCGCCGGAAAGAAGCGATTCTACCGCGCCTCGGGCTGGACCGGACCGGAAGGCTTCCCCAGATCGCGCTTGCGCACGTAGGCGGAGATCAGGAGCGCCACGCCGATCGCCGCGGGGATGGCGCCGACACCCACGGGGGCCCCTCCCTTGAGCGTGTAGAAGAAGATGACGAGACCGACGCCGATCGCCAGCAGCATCCAGCCGGTGCGCTCCTGCCCGTCCAGCTTCTTGCGGATTTCGAACGCGCGCTCGATTTCCTGGAACCGGACGTACTTCTCGAGATCAAAACCGGGCGATTCGGCGAGCTTCTTCAGGAACTCGTACTTCGAGCGGGCTTCCTCGGTCTTGCGCCGCTCCTCCGCCCGGCTGGCGATGGCGAGGAACGTGAACAGGGCCACCGCCCCGATGATCGGGATCAGCAGGGCCATGATGGCCGGGGCATCATCCATGTCGCACCTCCATATGGGGCCGGACCGTCGCCTTCGGGGTCGGGCCATCCGCGTTCTTTGACTCACCGGGTAGGCGGCCGGTTCCCGGAACGATGGAACGCGCCCCGGCGGCCGTCATGCTACCCTGCGCCGGGAACCTTCGGGCCCCGATTCGAGTCCAATCCCACCGAGGCCGGCGGACGGCAGGCCCCTGACGCCCCGATGAGCGCTCCACGAAGCGACGAGGAACTGGCGAAAGCGGCCGGGCGCGGAGACCTGGAGGCCTTCCGGTCCCTGGTGGACCGTCATCGCGCCCGCATCTTCACCCTGGCGGCACGCATGGTGCGGGACCGGTCGGAGGCGGAGGACATGGCGCAGGAGGCGTTCATCCGGATCTACCGCGGGCTCCCGGCCTTCCGCGGCGACGCCGCCTTCGCGACCTGGATGACCCGGGTCGCCCTCAACACCTTCTATCGCTACCTGAGACGCCGTCCACGGGAAGAATCGCTCGATCGGGTGGACGCGGGCGGAGAGCCGATCGACGGGGCGGCGGAGACCGCCGACCCCGGCGCCGGCCCCGAGACCGCGGCGCTCGACGCCCAGACGGCGGCCCGGGTGCGGCGCCTGGCGGCGTCGCTCCCGCAGCCGTTCCGGGCGGCCGTCGCCGTCTTCTACCTGCAGGAACGGTCCATCGAGGAGGCCGCGCGACAGCTCGGAGTGTCGCAGGGGACCCTCAAGAGCCGGTTGTTCCGCGGCCGGGAGATGCTGCTGCGATTGTGGCG
>JBOGOE010000190.1:0-1975 GCA_050747445.1 Candidatus Polarisedimenticolia bacterium
GCGCTCCGTGGTGCGGGGCGCGCGGCACGGGCGCGGCGCATCGGCGTGGTGCTCCGGGTCCTGCTGGTCACCGGCGCGGTCGCGGCGCTGGCGGTGTCCGGGTTGTTCGTCGCGGCGTCGATCCTCGAGCGGGTCCACGGCGTGCGTTTCCCGTGGTGGGCGCACCAGCGGCTCCACCTGGGGGCGGCCGCGGCCGGCGGCCTGCTGACCTCCTGGATGGCGATCAAGCTGTTCCGGCGAATCAAGCCGACGGTGGAGCCGGGGCCTTATCTGGCGGCGGCGATCCTGCCGCCGCTCGTGGCGTGCGCCTGGGCGACGCGCGCCGGCTGGCCGGAGCTCGCCTTCTACCCGGCCTGGATCGTCCTGCTTCTCCTGGCCTCGCGCCGGATCGCCTCGATCGGATGGAAGCTCGCGCTCGGGCTCGTCGCCGCGTTGCCGCTTCTCCTGTCGTTCGCGCCGTCGGACTACCGCGCCCTCGTCGATCTGGGCGGCGTCGTCCCCGGGGGATGGATCCTGTACGCGGCGGCGTTCGCCGTCGTGCTGCCGTTCGCGCTCTACCTGGCCCACGTCGGGGCGCACCAGGACTGCCTGCACAGCCGCGGCTGGAGGGCGATCGCGGGCGGTCGCGTGGGCGCCGCCCTCGCCCTGGCGTGGGTCGCGCTGTCCCTGGCCGCCGCATGGCTTCCCGCCTACGACGCCGCGCACCGGCGGGTGGTCCGCGTGCGCCAGACGCTCGACCTCGATCGGCGGCGGGCGTCGGCCAGCCTGGAGTCGGCCGAGGTCCTGGACGGCGTGCGACTTCGGGGAGCCGGCGGGCTGGCGGCCCTGGGGCGGGGGACCCACGTCGATCGGCCGTTCCCGGACGGAGCGATCGAGCTGGAGGCGCACGCCCTCCGTCCGCCCGACGCCGCCCCCGGCACCCTGACGATCGACATCCGGCTCCGGGCCCCCTGGCCGGCCGAACGGCTGCGCGCCACCTTCGTCTCGAAGCGGGGGTTCCGGGTGCCGGGGCGCGACGGTGGGCCGCGCTCGACCTACACCTTCACCACCCTGGCGCCCCTCCCCGATCGGGTGGAGCGCCACACGCTGATCGTGCCGCCCGGGGGGGATCTCCGGGTGCGCCTGCGCGCCGATTTCGACGCGGACCTCCTGGAGTTGAAACCCGAAGGGACCGCGGCGGTCTTCGTGCATCAGGGGGTGCTGGGGGCGACCCGCGTGCTGCTGCGCGGGACCGGGGCCGCCGCGGCCCCCGCCGCCGGGCGATGACGTCCGGCGCGTGTTGATCGGCACGCGGCCCCTCTGCTAGAATCAGCGGCCCGCAGCGGTCTTCATCATTAATTGAGGCAGGTGTCGGAAAGCCGGGGTGTCGTGGTGGTGCCCTCTCCAGCCGTGGATGCCGATCCGCTTCCGGGCGCCGATTCCCGGCTCGACACCGTCGGTCTGTTCTGCCCGGTGCCGATCCTCCGCACCGCGGAACGGATCCGCCGCCTCCGCGAGGGACAGATCCTGGAAATCCTGTCGGACGACCGGGTGATCCTGATCGACCTGCCGGCCTGGTGCCGCGCCACCGGGCACGAGTATCTGGGCTCGCGGCAGGAGGCGGACGCCATCCATCTGTTCGTCCGCCGGACCGCGGGTCGGGGAGGCAGGGCATGAGCGGGGTTCCGGTGGACGCGGCGGCGGCACCGGACCGGGTCCGGGCCATCGGCCTGATGTCCGGCGGACTCGACAGCACGCTGGCGGCGCGGGTCCTCCTGGAGCAGGGGATCGAGGTGATCGGCCTGCACTACTCGACCGGCTTCTGCATGAACGATCACCGCCGGGCGATGGCGCGTCCCGGCGAGGACCCGAAGCGGATGCGCAACGAAGGGCTGCGGGCGGGGGCCGATCTGGGGATCCGGATCGAGGTGCTGGATGCCGGCGAAGCCTATCTGAAGATGGTGCTCAATCCGAAGCACGGCTACGGGAGCCGCGC
>JBOGOE010000191.1:0-11682 GCA_050747445.1 Candidatus Polarisedimenticolia bacterium
CCCTACTCGCTCCTCTACTACATCAGCCCTTCCGACGCCCCATTGTTCCGCCCGGCGGAGAGCCCCGCCTACTGGCTCGCGATGTGGGCGGTCGCCCTGCCATTCATCGCCGTCGGCTTCGTCCTGACGATTCGCAGGCTGCGCGACGCGGGGCTGTCCCCCTGGCTCGCCCTGTTCTTCTTCGCTCCGTTCGCCAACATCCTGTTCTTCGGCTTCTGCGCGCTCGTGCCCGGGGCGGACGCCGCGGCCGGGCCGGGTGACCATCGCGCGGGCACCCCGGCTCGAATGACCTACGCGCGCGCGGCCGCGGCGGCGGGAGCGGTCGGAGCCGGCGTCGGCCTGGCGGCGTTCGCGCTCGCCGTCCTTCTCCTTGGGTCCTATGGCGGGGCGCTCTTCATCGGGGCGCCGCCGATCGGCGGTTTTGTGTCCGGGCTCCTCTTCGCCCGCTGGCACCGGCCGAACCTGGCGGGAGCGATCCTGTCGGCGACGCTCTCGATCCCGATCGGCGGCGCGGTCGTCATCGGCTTCGCGCTCGAAGGTCTGATCTGCCTCGCCATGGCGCTGCCGCTCGTCGTGTCAGGTTCCATCATGGGCGCCGCCATCGGGTGCCTGCTCGAGCGGGGAAGACCGGGCGCGGGAGCGGCGCCGGCCACCACCGCTCTCTTGCTCCTGCCTCTGATCTTCATCACGGAGAACGTCAGCCCGCTGCCCGCATCCGAATCGTTGCCGATCGAGTCTTCGATCGTCATCGACGCCCCCGCCGGCACGGTCTGGGACAGCCTGATCGCGTTTCCCCCGCTGCCCCCGCCCACGGAGTGGATCTTCCGCGCCGGGTTCGCTGCCCCGATGGGCGCCGTCATCGACGGCCGGGGTCGAGGCGGGGTCCGTCGCTGCCTGTTCACAACGGGATCGTTCGTCGAACCGATCGACACCTGGGATCCGCCGCGCGAGCTCGGTTTCGCCGTCGCCTCCTCGCCCGACCCGATGCGCGAATGGACCCTGTGGCACGGTCCGAGACCGCCGCACCTCGACGGTTACCTCGAATCCACCCGCGGCCAGTTCCTTCTTGAGGTGCTCCCCGAGGGCCGGACCCGTCTCGTCGGCCGGACCAGGTATCGGACGAACATGGTCCCCGAGGCCTACTGGCGGCTCTGGGCCGATCCCGTCATCCACGCCGTTCACATGAGGGTGTTGCGTCACGTCGCCGTGCTCTCGGAACGGCCGATGGTCGCCCCCGGCCCCGGCGCCCTGCGTGACTCCGTCGTTCCATCAGGGCTCAACCGCGGCCGTGAGGGTGATGGTCTGGCCGCCGCGCAGGACCGTCACCGTGGCGGAATCGCCCGGGCGCAGCTCGGCCAGCTGCTGTCGCGCCAGGCTGAAGCCGCCCGGTCCACCCAGGGCGATCCCCTGGATGGACAGGACGATGTCCCCGCCCGCGATCAATTCCTCCTCGCCGATGGTGACCCGCACCGTGCCGCCCTTGAGGCCGAGGCGCTTGGCCGGGGAGCCGGCCGCGATCCGCTGCACGAGCACGCCGACGCCGGGTGGCGGGACGTTGAACACCTTGGCCAGGGCGCCGGAGAGGATGTAGCCATTGACGCCGCTCCAGAATGACTTTTCCTCCGGCCGGCACGAGAAAAAGCAACACGAGCATGCGTGGATTTATTCTGTCGACCTCCTCATGCGCCCCCGAAGCGCGATCACTCCCTCACCCCGCGAATCGGTCCCGGGGATCCGCGTGTTCCGGCTGTCGGGATCGGGGCGGATGATAGATCGCAGGCGGGGAGGGATCAACGCGGGCTCCCCACGGACAGCGTCCCGCCGCCCGGACACCGGAACGTCACGGCGTTCTGCTAGGCTCTGAGATACATCGACCCGGACGCCTGAGGCGCCGGCTTCGTCGATGCGAGGACCCTCGCGCCATGACCGACGCCGTCCGCGTTTCTCAATCGTCCCGCACCAACGTCTGCATCGTCGGCGGGGGCCCGGCGGGGCTCCTCCTCGGACTGCTTCTCGCCAAGCGCGGGGCCGGGGTGATCGTGCTCGAGGGGCACCCGAACTTCGACCGCGAGTTCCGCGGCGAGGTGCTGCAGCCGAGCACGCCCCGGCTGCTCGATCAGATCGGGCTTCTCGAATACGTCCTCGATCAGCCGCACCTGACCCTGACGGAGGGGAGGCTCCTGATCGGCGGGCTGCCGGCCGCGGGGTTCGACTTCCGGCAGATCGCCCCCGAGTACCCGTACGCCATCTGGATGCCGCAGCCGGTCTTTCTCGAGGCGCTGGCGAAGAAGGCCGCCCCGTTCAAGGGGTTCTCCTGCTGGATGGGGGCGCGCGTCAACGAGCTGGTCGAGAAGGACGGCGCCGTCGTGGGGGTCAAGGGGGTGCGTCACGGGTCGGAGCCGTTCGAGATCCGGGCCGACGTCGTGGTCGGCGCCGACGGGCGCCACTCGACGATGAGGCGTCTGGGCGGCTTCGAGACCGAGTACGAGCGTCACGACTTCGACGTGATCTGGTTCGTCGTCGACCCGCCGCCGGACTGGAGCAAGACGATCTATTTCTCCTTGGGGAAGGTGCCGCTGCTCCTGCTGCCCAAGTACCCCAACCACATCCAGGTCGGTCTCCTGCTCCCTCCGGACGGGTGGCGCGCGTGGCGCAAGGAGGGGGTCGCGGCGGTGGCCGCCCGACTGAAAGCTCTCAGCCCGCTGCTCGCCGGGTTCGCCGGCGGTCTGCGGGATTTCACGCCGTTCTTCCCGCTGCCGGCCGTCCTCTCCCTGGTCCGCGACTGGGCCCGGGACGGGCTCCTGCTGATCGGCGACGCCGCGCACACCATGAGTCCGGCGGGGGCGATCGGGGTCAATGTGGCGCTGGCCACCGCCGCCGTCGCCGCCCAGGAGATCTTCCCGCGCCTCGGCCGCGGTCCGATTCCGCGGAGCGCCCTGGCCCGGGTGCAGGAGCTGCGCGAGGCGGACGTGCGGACCCTGCACCGGCTGCAGCGTGCCGCCGGTCGAACCCTCCTGGGAACCTCCAGCCTCAACCCCGTGGTCCGATGGGTTCTTCCGAGGATGTTGCCGCTCCTGGTCCGCTCGGGGCTTTTCCCGCGCGTCCAGCGGCGGCTGTTCTTCGGGGCGCCGCTGCCGCCGCTCGACCCGGCGTTCAGCTTCCGGACCTGAGCGCGGCCCGGAGGAGCGGGTCTCAGGCGGGATGCGGTTTCCAGACGAGGATCTCCCCCCGCCCCGGAACCGCGGCGTCCCCGGTGTAACGCTGATAGGCCCCGTCCTTTTCCTCGTGGGGGAGGCGGACCCCAAGCGCCGACAGGTGCCTCGCGTACAAACGCAGGAAGGTGGGATTGTAGGTGCAGGCGTACGAGAAGGTCGGCAGGAGCGGGATCGGCGTCAACGAGATGATGGTGCCCCGGGAGATCCAGGCGCCGGTCCGGAGCTCGGCGCCGCCGCGCAGGAGGATGGTGCCGCCCTTCATCTCCAGGCCGGCGAAGTCCCTCGCGCGGCCGCCCACCACGATGATCCCGCGTCGCATCCGCATCCCGACCTCGAGACCGGCCGAGCCCCCGATGAGGATCGTCCCGCCCGTCATCCCGGTGACGCTTCCGCGGTAGGCCGCCCCGATCTGGCCGCCGGCGTCTCCGCGGACCTGGATCCGTCCGCCGGACATCTCGGCGCCGAGCCAGTCCGAAACGTTTCCGGACACCTCGATGGAACCCCCCTTCATGCCGGCCCCCAGGTGCATGCCGGCGTTGCCGGCGATCCGGATCCGGCCGCGCGTCATGCCGCGGCCGATCCACTTGACCTTCCCCGCATCGCCCCGGATCTCCAGCTCGTCCCCGGCCGGTCCCTCGACCTCGAAGAAGTCGTCCACGCGACGCTGCCGCTTCCCCAGGTGGACGGGAAGGGCGCGGATCGCGTCGGGCGCCAGCGCCGCCATCACGTCCGGCGAGAGCGACTCCGCCTCCAGCGGGACGGCGGGTTGCTCCTTGAGGGTCAGGATCGGCATGCCCGTTCCGAGGCGGCGGTCATGTGCAGGCGTGGATGTCCGGTCGCGCGAGGCGTTCCAGCTCCACCGCGTAGTTGTCGAAGGACATGGTGTAGACCTTTTCGAACAGCGGCCGCAGGTACGCCTCGATCCGTTCGTCGAAGACCGGACGGGCGATGAACTCCCGACCCTGGGGCACCGCCCGGATCTCCCCGTCCTCGACCACGATCTCACCCCCTTTGATCACATAGCGCGGCGACGCGAACATCGGACCGGCGGCGGGGTGCTCGTCGTAGAGAGCGAGGTCCGCGTCGGCCCCCACCCCCAGATGTCCCTTCCGCGACAGACCGAGGGCGCGCGCCGGGCCCGCGGAGGTGATGATCGCGATCTCGGACAGCGAGTACTCCCGGTCCAGGTCCGCGAGCACGATCCGCTTCTGCGCCTTGGGCGGCAGGCGCTTCACGCACTCCCGCCGGTAGCCGGCATCGCGCAGGAGACGGATGAGCTCCGGGTACCGCCAGAAGGAGCCTCCGTTGGGGTGATCGGTGGTCAGGAAGATCCGCCAGGGATCGTCGATGAGCAGCAGCAGCTCCAGCCCCACCGCCCACTGCACCGCGTTGACCAGGCTGCGCTCCTTGTAAGTGTAGGGGACGATGCCGCACCCGGTTTCGTTCTCCACGTCCACGTTGCCCCACTTGCGCCCGGTGAGCTTGTGGAGGACGTGCTCCCAGGGGCCGTCGGCGGTGACCGTCATGGCGTCGCCGAACAGGATCGCCCCGGCGTCGGCGGTGAGGTTCGTGTGCGTATTGAAGTATTCGGCGAGCGGGGCCGCCTCGGAGCGCAGCGTTCCCCAGCCGTCCCCGCCGTAGGCGTGGAACTGCAGGTGCGCCAGGTGCGCCCGGCGTCCCTCCAGGAGCTTCATCGTCTCGAGCGTGGTGCCGACGTTGCCCGGGATGCCGAGGTTGTTGCAGTGGAGGTGGAGCGGGTGCGGCAAACGCAGGTCGTCGATGATCGCCGCGAGATCGGAGATGATCCGCGCCGGGGTCAACGTGCGGTAGCCCTCCACCGGCGCGGTGAGCGTGTCGGCATTCTTCCCCGACTTCCAGGCGACGACCCCGCCGGGGTTGACCGCCTTCACCCCGTAGGCCTTGGCCGCCCAGACGAGCCAGGCCACCACGTCCTTCGCCCGCTCGAACTCGCCCGCCTCCAGGAGGTCCAGCACGATCTCGTTGTTGGCGATCAGCACCAGGGAGGACTTGTCCAGGATGGGGATGTCGTGCATCTCCTCGTGGGTGTGCCGGGCCGACAGGATCGGGACGGCGGCCTCGTTCACGGTCGTCCAGCCCATCGCGGCGTACAGGTAGCCGGTGGCGAAGGTGGTGGGGGTGATGCCGCCGAGACCGGCGCGTCGATCCGGCGCCTGGATGAACCGGACCGCCCGCCGGTAGTTCTCCGGGGTGAGGCCCCGGGCGAAGTTCAGCGCCGCCCCCGCGACGTGGGTGTGGACGTCGACCCCGCCGGGGAAGACCACCATGCCGCGCGCGTCGATGGTGCGGGCGGCGTCGGCCCGGGGGACGATAAGGCCGTCCGCGATGCAGATGTCCTTGACGACGCCGTCGATCCCGTTCGCCGGATCGTGGACCGTCCCGCCCGTTATCCGCAGCATGGAATCTCCCCGAGCGGCCGGCCCGCGAAGGCGTCCCGTCCGGCCGGTCCTAGGCGGTCGCGATCCTCGCGTTCGGAGCGGGGGTCCATGCCGGCTTCGCCGCCACCGCGCGCCGGATGCGCTGGATGACGTCCGCGTCGGTCGGATAGGGCGACTGGAGGGCCGGCCGCAGCGGCAGGGGCACCTCGTCCATGCGATAGACGGTCCCGGGCGCGCTGATCCCGGTGGCGGCCGTGGTGATGTGCACGCGGGCCAGGCGGCTCGTGTGCGTCACCTTGGGATCCAGCACGATGGTCGGGATGCGCGCGAGGTGATCGATGCCCGGCTGGGGCATGGTCGCCCCCGGGTCGGCGCCCAGGATGAGCGCGGCGTCGTTGTCCCCCCGGACCAGCAGGTCCACGGTGGAGAACTCTCCCGGATTGAAGCGGGGATAGCCGCGCGCCATGCTGATCCCGAACGGATACCCCGTCGTCCAGCGCAGGACCATGTCCGACCCGGTCACGTTGCCGTGCCCGCGCATCGGCATGCACACGAACTTGGTGAAGACGTTCAGCTCCGCCGCCAGCCTCAGGATCGCCGCGGAGTTCATGTGCTTGCCGCGGGTCATCGAGATGCCCATCCCGAAGAACAGCACGCCGAAGCGGGCCCGCTTCATCCGGTCGGCCAGATCCTGGAGCTGATCGAGGGTCAGACCCGTCTCCGCGACGCCCGCTTCGTCCACGCGCTGCTTCTTGACCAGCGCGCGCAGCGTGGTGAGGACCTCGAAGTCCCTGCCCGGCCGGATCTGGAGGAAGAGGTCGGCGGCCCTCGCGCTGGGGGTCTCCCGGATGTCCACCAGGACCATGGTCCGCCCCTTGCGCCCTTCGGGCACGAACCGGCCCTTCTGTGTCAGGGTGTACTTGGTGAAATGCCGCGGGTGGCATTCCGCGGGATTCCCCCCCCAGTAGACGATGAAATCCGCCCGGTTCTTGACTTCACCCAGCGTGCAGGTGACCTTGCCACCCAACTGGGCGGCTATTTCGGTGGGCCCGTGTCAAAGCGAGGTGTGGCTGTCGACCACACCTCCGATCAGCTCGGTCAGCGCGACCGCCTCGCGCTGCGCCTCGCAGGTGATGTTGCTCAGTCCGTACACCAGGGGCATGTCGGCCGCGTGCAGGTAGGCGGCCGCGGCTTCGACCGCGGCGTCGAACGTGGCGGGCTTCCCGTCGATCAGCGCGTCGGGGAACAGGCGCTCCGCCGTGTGGTTCTTGAACCAGGAATCCCCGAGGCTGCAGGCGTTCCTGGCCTTGACGATCCGGTCCCCCTCGGCGTGCAGCTCGATGTCGTCGCAGACGCAGCCGCAGAACGTGCAGGTGGCGTTCTTCACGATCTTGAGGCTCATGCGATCTCCCCTCGATCCCGTCCAGGTCCTCCCGAACCGGGAGGAACGACGAAGGTTCAGCCAAGCTCCCGTCCGCGATAGCTCCCCCGGATGCGTCGCGGCATGTACCGCCCTTCCCCGACCATTTCCCATGGGGGCGCGTCCTGCGCCCCGTCCTCCGGGAGATCGTGACCGATCGGGATCTCCTTGGATCGTCCGCGGGTCCGGGACGCGGAAGGCTTCATGACGTCACCGTGGAGTCCGGTGTCTCCGGCGGCAGCGGCTCGACCTCGACTTCCCACCCCTTGGAGGTGGGCATCCCGGTCCCGTCGGTGCTCTGACCCATGAGATGGCAGGTGGGCGGTCCGTAGGGGACGAAGATCATGCCCCGCGGGACCTTCCCTTCCAGGCATCGGAAGGTGGCCTCGCCGCTTTCGGACCGGACCCGGACGTTGCCGCCGGATTGAATCCCGATCTCCCGCATGTCGTCGGGGTGCATGTTCAGGGTGCTCACGATGGCTTTGTATTCGGCGTGATCCTTGCCGACGTTGATCTGCTGGCCCTGCTTGGTGGTGCGGCCGGCGTTCATGATGAAGCGGTTTCGTTCCATGGAACGTCCATCCGGCGTTGCGTTTCAGCGGAACGCATCATAGCACGGCGCGCGCGCGCTCCATCACGATCCCGGGGGACGGCGCGTCAGGCGGAGTCGTCGAACAGCGCGTGCAGCCGGAAGTGGTGCTTCCCGAGCCTGCCGCCGTAATTCCCCGCCGAGATCTCGATGACGCCCGGGCGGCACGCGGCCTCGATGCCGGCGCGCAGGGCGGCTTCGATCGCGGCACGATCGAGGCCGTTCACCACAACCTCCAGCACCGCGTTCACCCCCTCCGGCAGCGCGCTCTTCACGCCCTTGCGCGACCGGAGGGTGGGGCAGTAGGCGTCGTTGGTGGACGCGATCATCTTCTTGTAGCGCCGCGCGCCCACCTTGCTGCCGCTGCGCACGATCCCGCCGGGGAAGGGGAGCACGACGCTGCGCACCCGGCGCATGGCGTCGACGGCGGCTTCGGCCGCGGCGAGCGCCGCGTCCTGATCCCGCGCCAGGATCAGGAAGTTGCCGCCGCCGATGGCCTTCTGCACGCCGAAGCTCTCCTGGACGAGGAACTCCCCCTCCATCACCGGGATCCGCCAGTAACGGATTCCGTCCAGGAGCTTGCTCGACTGATAGCCGTCGCCGAAATGGCGCAACACGCCGCCGACGACGACCCGCTCGGCCGCTCCGGGCAGACCGTCGAAGCAGGCCGTGGTCGGGCAGGTGAGGACCGTCTGCCCCACCCTTTCGATCAGCCGCTTGCCGAGCCCGTCGGCGTCGAAGCCGAAGAGCGGCACGCTCACCCCCGGACGCCCGTCGGGTGTCTCGTCGGGGGCCAGCTCGGCCTCGATGCCGGCTTCGACCTTGCAGCCGATGACCGAGGTGGCGAACCCGGTCATGGCGCGGGCGGCGGTCATCGCCCAGACCGGGGAGCGCGCCGTGATCAGGACGCGCGCCGCGCGCATGTCGAACGCCTCGGCGAAGGTATCGCCGATCCGCACCCCGTGCCGCTCCATCGCCCGCACCTCCGTCATTCCGGTCACCCCGCCGCGATCGCCCGGGTCGAGCGTACAGGAGTGCCTTCCGGGCAATGAGCGTTGGGAATTCGAGGTGAGATTCTAGGCCCAGCAAGGGCACCTCAGTCAACCTCGACCTGGACATCCGCACGCGATCGGGGGAAGGAAGCCATCCGATTCGTGGAGGGCGGGTTCAGGCAGGCAACTCGTCCAGGAAGATCTCCAGCGGAAGAGCCTCGATGTCGCCAATCTTCTGGCGGCGGGAACCCAGGAAGACGACGATGCGACGATTCACGCGTCGCGCACGATCGGCGAGCGCATGGAATGCCCACAGATCGCCCGCGTCGACGGTCCGTGATGCCTTGACCTCGATCCCCCCAGACCTCCCGGCCCGCCTCCAGCTCGCGCTCAAACCGCTCCGGCTGCCCGACGTACTCGCGAAAGGTCGACAGGCTGGCGAGATCGATCGTCAGGCCGCGTTCCAGAGCGTGGAGCAGCGTGGACTTGCCGACCTGCCGGGGTCCCAGCAGAAGGACGCTGCGGGCGTGGGAGCGAATCCGGGTGGAGAGCACTCGCCGCAGCGGATCAGGCCGGGCACCAGTTGCGGCGTTCGGTGACGGTGCGCGGCTCGTAGGTGCGGCCGCGGGCCAGCCGCCGCTCCTCGCGGCGGGTCGACCACGACAGCACCGGACCGAGGAGACGCGCCGACAGGCGCGCCGCGGTTCCGAATTCCGCCTCGATCTCCCCCCTCAGCCCGCGGATCTTCGCGCTGATGCCCGCGTTCGTGGAGGCCAGCCGCCGCTCCATCGCCCACAACATCGCGTTGTAGGTGTTCTTCAGCTGCCGCGCCTCCCACTCGAACCGTTTCCGGATGCGCCGATCGGGGTGGTCCTTGTAGCGCATCCATCCGTCCAGCGTGGTGCGGCAGATGCGGTACAGGCTCGGGCCGTTGCGCTCGAAGTCGCGCCGGAACGCCCGGCCGAGAAAGTCCTCCGACTGCTCGCGCGAGATGGCCGCGTGCTTGAAGTTGAACCGGTACTGCCCATGGATGTCGGCGAGATCGACCGGCAGCAGGCGGCCCTGCGCTTCCATCTCCCGGTGGAGCGGCGTCCCCGGCACCGGCGTGTACAGCATGAACTGGTGGAAATCGGTCTCGTGCGCGATGGCGTGCTCGATCTCCTCGCCGATGTTCTCGGGCGTGTGATGCTCCATGCCGACGATCGTCGAGCCGAGCAGCTTGATCCCGTGCGCGCGCATCTCGCGCGTCAGGCTCCGGGTGTCCAGCCCGCGCAGCTTCGCGTACCCGGCGCGCGGCGACTCGAGCCCCATCCAGACCCACGAGATCCCCAGCTCGACCAGTTCGTGCGTCGTGTATTTCTGCAGCGCGTTCGCCGACGAGAAGACGTACAGCGCCCAGCTCTTGTCCCGCGCCTTCATCAGATCGAGGAGCTCCATCGCGCGACTGCGGTGCAGCAGGAAGTTCTCGTCCATGATGAAGAACGACTGCACGCGCATCGACGACTCCATCCCCTCCATCAGGTCGAACAGCTCCCGGCCCGAATCGTAGAAGTTGATGAACTTCCCCTTGCCGCCGAAGAACGCCGAGGTCGTGCAGAAGTTGCACCCCATCGGGCAGCCGACCGAGGGGATCAACGTCGCGGCGATCGAGCCGCGGGACGAGGGGACCTTCAGCCCCATCACCCGCAGGTCGAGACCGGAAGGGATGCGGGGATGGCGGATCGGCGCCGTCGGATCCTCGCCGAGATACGCGCGCATCCACGAGATGCCGTCGCCGCGCACGATGTGATCGGCGTCGATGAGGCGCTCGAGCGCCGGGATCGCCGCCACGTGCCCGCCGACGACGATGGTCGAGCGCGGCGACACCCGGCGCACGATCCGGCACATCTCCCGCACCTTGCCGACGTTCACGATGATCGACGAGATACCGACGACGTCATAGTCGTACCGCCGCAGCTCGCGCTCGAAGGCCCGGCGGTCCGGGAAGTCGAGCACCGCGCAGGGAGCCGTGATGTTGTGCTGGATCATCATGATGCCCCACGAACGGTGGAACATCCGCAGGGAGTACGCCCCCTGCGCCCGCGTCACCTGGTTGTGATACAGCTCCATCGGGTTGATGCGCCGGCTGCCGAACTCGTCGTCGCGCGCGTACGGGCCGAAGACCGACGACAGCAGCACGCGCGCGCGTGCGCCTTTCGGGTGACGATGCATCGTCACCGCCGCGCGACCGGCTGTGTGGTGACCACCCGGAGGGGGAACGGAAGACCCTGCAGGAACGGCGCCTCGCGTCACTGCGCGCGCGGAACGTCCGCGCATGGCGCAGCGGGGCATTATGCGGCCGGCACCATCGACTGTCAATACGAACGGGCCGGGAAGCGGGACCGGATCCCGGACTTCACGTCGTGACTCCGCGGATTGGGGGATGAGGACCGACCGCCAGGTCCGGGGGGAACATGCGGCGGAGTGTGGTGGGGAGCAACGGTGAAAACGGATCCGGTCCGGGAGGCGGCGCGCCGCACACCAAAGCGCCCTATAGTGGCACCTCTCTCGGAGAAGGGAATCCGCCCATGGGACGCACGCACATCGGACCCGATGCCGCCCCGCGCGTGACCATGCCGCATGCCGGCGAAGCGGCGGCCCTCGCCGCCCTGGCGGTTCTGGTCCTGGCGCTGAGCCTGTCGCCGATCACCGACTACGATCTGTTCCTGCACCTCAAGACGGGGGCGGTCGTCATGGAGACCGGCCGCGTCCCCCGGGTCGACGACTACTCGGCGCTGGCGCGGGGGCGGCCGTTCATCGCCCACGAGTGGCTTTCCGGCGTCCTGTTCCACGCCGTCGAGCGGGGGTTCGGACGGCGCGGGTTCGCGGCCCTCGGAGGACTGACCGCCGTGACGGCCCTCCTGACCGCGGCGGCCCTCTACGGATCGGCCCGCTTCCTGGGGGCGTCGCCCGCGGCCGCCGCGCCGCTTCTCGCGCTGGCCATGGTGCTCGCGGCGGCGCGTCTCGCCCCCCGGCCGCACATCTTCTCGTATCTCCTGACCGCGCTCTA
>JBOGOE010000192.1:0-3668 GCA_050747445.1 Candidatus Polarisedimenticolia bacterium
GGACGGCGGACGGCGGCGCGGCGCGTCTTCGGCGGCATGACGCGCGGCATGATACGCGATCCGGACACCTCTCCTGCTAGAACCGGATCTCGATGCCGGCGCTCAACAGCTCCTGACGATCGCTGCCGCTCAGGTCGAACCGCTCCCACTCCAGTCGGATCGCCAGGAACTTCAGGGACCAGGCGGCGCCGAATCCGTAGGCGGTGTCCCAGTCGGTATCCGACCCGGACAGGTTGATCGACCCGCTCAACCGGGTGTTGACGTCGGCGCGCACCAGACCATACTTGCCGAACAGCTCGAGGGGGCCGGGCAGGGGCAGCACGCCGACCGCGAAGACCTCCCACCCGGTGATCTCGGTGTCGAACGTCGTCCCGCCCGACGCATCGTCCGCGTTGCCCAGATCGAAGTACCCCCCCTCGACGCCGAGCAGCTTGAGCAGCCGGGTACCGCCATAGACCTTGTAGGCGGTCGCGCCGGCGTCGAAGGACTCGATCCCCGCCGAGGCGTCGACCGAAGTCCTGCCGGCGCTGGCGCCCAGATACGTGGTGCCGGCCGTCGCCGGAGCCGCCCCCAGTGCGGCGCACAGGACGCAGGCGAACGGCGCGTTCCTCCCGCGTCGCTTCATCATGGGAACCCTCCTCGAGGCAACCGGAAGGTTATCACTCCGCGCCGTCCCTCCCCACCCCGGAGGGCGCCGCGACAGCCGGCGGCCATGCGACGACCGCCGGAGTGGCCGGCCGGAGGCCTGTCGGGGTATAAACGACGCCCTCCCGGGCGGCCCACCGGGAACCGGGAACCATCACCCTGTATCTGAGAGGTCGGGAACCCGAAAGGCCGGGAACCCCGAACCGGGTCGGAGCGTTGAGTCGGGCTGGCGGGCAGGCACCGCCCGCTGCACACAACCCTGGAGAATACGAAGATGTCCTCGAGCCCGCGTCGCAGGCTGCTGGTCTTCGGAGTCGTCGTGGTGCTGGCCCTGGCCGGTCTGACCGCCGCCGGGCTGGCCCTGTTCGGCCGGAAGGGACGGACGGAGACCCCCGCGGCCGCGGGCGGCTCCGATGCGGCCGGCGGCGCGGTCGTGAACGCGAGCAACCGGGACTCCAAGAAGGGCGACAAGGACGGCGACGACAAGGAGAAGACGGCCATTCCGGTGAGCGTCTCCCCCGCCGGCTCGGGGGCGGTCTCCGCCTACATCACCTCCACGGCCAACCTGGTGGCCGAGGACGAGGTCAAGCTCCTCGCCGAGGCCGAGGGGCGGGTCGGGGAGCTGCACGTCGAAGAGGGGCACCGCGTGACCCGCGGCCAGGTGCTGGCGTCGCTGGCCCGCCAGGAGCAGGAGATCCTGGTCCGCAAGGCGGAGGTCCGGTCCGACAGCACGCGGCAGATCCTGGAGCGCGCGCAGAAGATGGCCGGGGACCGGCTGATCAGCCCGGAGGCGTTCGACAAGGCGAAGACCGACCACGACGTGGCGGAGCAGGAGCTGGCGGAGGCCCGCTGGCGTCTCGACCGGACCCTGATCCGCGCGCCGTTCACCGGCCGGGTGACCGAACGGAGCATCCGGATCGGCCAGCACGTCCGGCCGGGGGACATCCTGTTCACCGTCTCCGACTTCGATCCGCTCATCGCCCGGATCTACCTCCCCGAGAAGGACGTCCTCGGGCTGCGCGAGGGGCGCGAGGCGCGCATCACCCTCAAGGCGGACGAGAGGACCCGCTTCCGCGGCCGCATCCGCCAGATCAGCCCGGTCGTCGATCCGGCGACCGGCACCGTGAAGCTGACGGTCGAGGCGGTGACCCCGCCCCCGGAGGTCCGGCCCGGAGCCTTCGTCACCATCGACATCGTGCGCGAGACCCACGAGCGCGCCGTCCTGCTGCCGCGCGAAGCGGTGATCCGCGACCAGCTCGACACCTACGTGTTCGTCGCCCGCGACGGCGTCGCGGAGAAGCGCCGCGTCGCCCTCGGCTTCGAGGAAGCGGGACGGGTCGAGGCGATCTCCGGCATCAAGCCCGGGGAGCAGGTGGTGGTCGCCGGCCAGGGGAGCCTGAAGGACGGGGCGGCGGTGAAGGTCGTCCCCGCCGCCGAGGCCGGCTCCGACCTCGGCCGCACCCGGACCGGACCGCGCGTCGGCTGAAGAGGCGGCGGAGCGGGGGAAGGCGGGCGCCATGGGTCTGGTCGATTTCTCGGTCAAGCGGCGCGTCACGGTCTGCATGCTGGCCGTGGCCCTGCTGGTGTTCGGGGTCGTCGCCTTCACCCGGCTGCCGATCAACCTCCTTCCCGAACTCTCCTATCCGAGCCTGACGGTCGAGACCCGCTACCCCGGCGCGGCGCCCGGGGAAATCGAGGTCCTGGTCAGCCGCCCGGTCGAGGAGGCGGTCGGGATCGTCGGCGGCGCGCAACGCATCGTCTCGGTCTCCCGTCCCGGTCTGTCGCAGGTCACCCTGGAGTTCGGCTGGGGGCGGAACATGGACTTCGCCTCCATCGACGTGCGCGAGAAGCTCGACCGGGCCGTCCTGCCGCGCGAGGCGACCCGGCCGGTCGTCCTGCGGTTCGATCCCAACAACGATCCGGTCCAGCGGCTCTACATGACCGGCGACATGGACCTGCGACGGCTGCGCTACGTCGCGGAGGAGATCGTCAAGAAGGACCTGGAGTCGACCGACGGCGTCGCCGCGATCAAGGTGAACGGCGGTCTCGAGGAGGAGATCCAGGTCCGGGTGGACGAGGGGAAGCTGTCGCTGCTCGGGATCTCCATCCAGGAGGTCAACCAGAAGCTGCAACGCGAGAACGTCAATCAGGCCGGCGGCAGCCTCTACGAGTCCGAGGCGCGCTACCTGGTCCGGGCGCGCAACGAGTTCCGCGGTCTGCCGGACATCCTCGACACCGTGATCCTGACGAAGGAGGGGCGCAACGTCATGCTGCGCGACGTCGCCGAGGTCGAGCGCGGCCACCGCCAGCGCGAGGTGGTCACCCGCTTCAACGGCAGGGAGGCGGTCGAGCTGGCGGTCTACAAGGAGGGTGACGCCAACACCGTCGCCGTGGCGCGCGCCGTCGGGCAGAGGCTGGAGCGGGTGCGCAAGGAGCTGCCGGAGGGGATGGCGATCGTCGCCGGGGTGGATCAGGCGCGCTTCATCCAGGCCTCCATCGACGAGGTGATCGGCAACGCCCTCCTGGGCGGCCTGATCGCCGTCGTCGTCCTGCTGTTCTTCCTCAAGGACCTCGGCAGCACGCTGATCATCAGCATCTCGATCCCGATCTCGATCATCGCGACCTTCTTCCTGATGTACCAGACCGGCACCACCCTGAACGTCATGTCCCTCGGCGGTCTGGCGCTGGGGGTGGGGATGCTGGTGGACAACGCCATCGTCGTGCTGGAGGCGATCCACAAGCGCCGGGAGCGGGGGGAGGGGGCGCTCCAGGCGTCGCGCGAGGGCGCCACCGAGGTGGGCCGCGCCGTCGTCGCCTCCACCCTGACGACCGTGGCGGTCTTCGTGCCGGTGGTCTTCGTGGAGGGGATCGCGGCGCAGATTTTCCGCGACCAGGCGCTCACCGTGTCGTTCTCGCTCCTGGCGTCGCTGGCCGTGTCGCTCACCCTGATCCCGATGCTGGCAGCGCTGCCGGGTCTGCGGGCGGAGGCGGCGCTGGCGGGCGTCGCCGCCGCGGCGCGGGGC
>JBOGOE010000193.1:0-3284 GCA_050747445.1 Candidatus Polarisedimenticolia bacterium
GGCTGGAGGAGGTGCCGTTGGCGATGGCGGCGAGGGTGCCGCCGCTGCAGGGGACGACGACCATCCCGTCGGTGCGGTACGACCCGCTGCTGACGGCGGCCGCCATGTCGGAGGCGCGATGCAGCACGACGCGATCGGCCGGGGCGTCGCCGAGCAGGAGCCGCAGCCCCTCCCGCTCGTCCGCGGCGCGGCTCCCGAGCTCGACGCTCAGGGTCTGCAGGGAGAACTGGCTGAGGACGACGTGGACCCGCTCGATCTCCGGATGGCGGGCCAGGTGGCGCAGGACCGACGCGGCGCACAGGCTGCCGCTCGCGCCGGTGACGCCGACGACGAAGCGTCTCATGGTAAGAAGTCCTAGTGTCCCGGCTTCCCGGCACCCGCCGCGAGGAACCGCTGCAGCGTGCGGCGATCGTCCTCGTCCATGCGAGAGAAGAACACGGCGACCTGGTACTCCCCGTTGCCGCGCCCGGGGGTGTCAGGCTGGGTGCGCACCACCACGGCCTCTCCCTCGACGCTCTGCTCGGGGGCCTGCTCGTGCGCCGGCAGCACCAGCGAAACCGCGAGCTTGGTCATGGGAGCAAGGAAGGCGGGGGCCGTGCAGGAGAAACCGCCGGCACTGAGGTCGATGGTTTCGAGCTCCACGGCCTCCCGCCCTGTGGACCGCACCCTTATTTTTCTGGCGACGCGTGGGTGGCGCCGCTTGTCTTCTTTCATGCGCTCCTCATCGGGCTTTGGTCTCCTTCGAGAGCGCGTTCCAGGCCCTTGGACGTGGGGCGCGGTCGACCGAAAGGCCCGTCGTACTTCTCTTTGGCCGGGATGGTATGAAATGGGCCACCCGCCTGTCAACTGTCCCGGGCTAGAATTTGGCGCAGGGGCGGCGTCCGCCCCGGGGGGAACCGCCCTGGATCGCGACGCAGTGAAGCGACTGCTCGACCGTGTCAGCCGCGGCAGGATGTCGATCAAGACCGCGCTGGAGCGCCTGCGCCTGCTCCCGTACGAGGACCTCGGGTTCGCCAAGGTGGACAACCATCGGGCGTTGCGCCGGGGCTTCCCCGAGGTGATCTTCGGGGAGGGGAAGAGCGTGCGTCAGATCGGCGCCATCATGGCGCGGGTGTCCAGCCGCCGCCAGCCGGTCCTGGTGACCCGGGTGGCCCCCGAGGTGTACCGCGCCCTCCGCCGCCGCTTCCGGAGGGCGCGCTATCACCAGGAGGCGCGCGCCATCACCCTGCCGGCCCCCGCCCGCCGCCCGCTCCGGCCCGGCGTCCTGGTCCTGGCGGCCGGGACCTCGGACATCCGGGTGGCGGAGGAGGCGGCCCTGACCGCGGAGGTCATGGGGAACCGGGTGGAGCGGGTCTACGACGTCGGCATCGCGGGCCTCCACCGCCTGCTGGACCACAAGAGGTCCCTCCTGTCAGCCCGGGTGATCATCGCCGTGGCGGGCATGGAGGGGGCCCTCCCCAGCATCGTCGCCAGCCTGGTCGATGCGCCGGTCATAGGGGTGCCCACCAGTGTCGGTTACGGTACGGGAATCAAGGGGCTGTCGGCCCTGATGGGGATGCTGAACTCCTGTGCCGGGGGGTTGCTCGTGGTGAATATCGACAACGGCTTCGGGGCCGGATATGCCGCGTCAATAATCAATGCAAAGATTGAAGATTCCAAAGACTAATCTCTGGC
Organism: Candidatus Polarisedimenticolia bacterium; assembly: GCA_050747445.1. Lineage (GTDB taxonomy): Bacteria > Acidobacteriota > Polarisedimenticolia > Gp22-AA2 > Gp22-AA2 > JBOGOE01. The sequence goes on from JBOGOE010000193.1 coordinate 1,675, forward strand.
CACCGCTAATTCACCCAGTGGAATAGACATCGCCAGCAATCAAGCCACCCCGAACAATCACAAGTCTTTCATCTGCCGTTCCTTGACAATGGTGTGGATCGGCTCGTATATTACCGTCGCGTTGGTCCGTGGAGCTTTGGTAATTCGTTGTCGAGCCTAGTCTTTCCCCGGCCCGGCAAGCCTTCGCACAGACTGGTGAACCCGGCGGCTGCGCGTCGCCCCGTACAGGGGCCACGGCTCCGCGGAGGCCGGGTCCGGAAACTGCGGAGCGGCATGGCACAAACTCGGAAGGGAGGGATGAACTGAATGCCCCTCGTCAGGGTGCGCGAGGACGAGTCGCTCGAAAACGCACTCCGGCGCTTCAAGCGCAAATGCGAGAAGTCGGGCGTTCTCTCGGAGCTGAAGAAGCGCCAGCACTACCTGAAGCCGAGCCAGAAGCGGAAGATCAAGGCACTGGCGGCGCGCAAGAAGGCGCTGAAGCGGCTCGCGCAGGAACGCCGGTTCAACGACTGAAGGCCTGACTCAGAAAGAACCGAGGCGGCACCAAGTGGGAGGGAGAGGCGGCTCCGGCGTGGTCGAGGCGGTGCGCTCCGCCGCCGACCTGCGGGATATCGTCTCGGATTACCTCCCCCTGAAGAAGAGCGGCGGAGCGCGCTATCGCGCGCTCTGTCCGTTCCATCAGGAGAAGACCCCCTCGTTCCACGTGGACGCCGACAAACAGTTGTTCTACTGCTTCGGCTGCGGCGCGGGAGGGGACGTTTTCAAGTTTCTGATGCTCTATGAAAAGGTGGATTTCCCCGAGGCGCTGCGAACCCTGGCGGGGCGCTACGGAATCGCGCTGCCGGCGGCGGGGGAGCGGGAGGACGGCGAAAGGCAAAGGGCCCTGGCGGCCAACCGCAAGGCCCTCGCCTGGTTCCGGGACATGCTGCAGCGCCCGGGGGGCGAGCGGGCGCGGAACTATCTGGCCGGCCGCGGCATCCAACGGGAGACGATCGATCGGTTCCTGATCGGATACGCCGCCGACGGCTGGAGCGGTCTCAAGGGGCAGCTCGCCGCGGCGGGGATCGGCGAGGCCCAGGCGGTGGCCGCCGGTCTCCTGGCCCGCAAGGAGGAAAGCGGCCGGACCTACGACCGGTTCAGGGACCGGGTGATCTTTCCGATCCTGAACCTGGCGGGGGATCCGATCGGCTTCGGCGGTCGGATCCTGGGCGAGGGGGAGCCGAAGTACCTGAACTCGCCGGAGACGCCGGCGTTCAGCAAGGGGGACAACCTCTACGCCGTCGGTCTTGCGAAGGAGGCCATAAGGCGGGAGGGGTACGCGGTTCTGGTGGAGGGGTACATGGACGTGATCGCCCTGCACCAGGCCGGTGTGGCCCACGTCGTGGCGACGCTCGGAACCGGGTTCACGACCGGCCACGTGCGGCTGCTGAAGCGCTTCACCGACCGGGTCGCGGTCAACTTCGACCCCGATGCGGCCGGGGCGGCGGCGACGCGCCGCAGCCTCGAGGTGCTCCTGGAGCACGGCTTCGAGGTGCAGGTGGTGACGCTGCCGGCGGGGAAGGACCCCGACCTGTTCGTGCGCGAGCGGGGGACGGAGGCGTACCGGGAGC
>JBOGOE010000194.1:0-3428 GCA_050747445.1 Candidatus Polarisedimenticolia bacterium
TCGGGACGGCCCCTCCGGAACGGCGCCGACTATACCACCGTCCTGATTCCTTGACGTTAATCCATTGAGCCCCCTATAATTGCGCCTTTCCAGGGTGACCGGGTGATCGATTCCACCATCAGGGACGTGGGGGCGCACGTCGGCGACGAGGTGCGCATCCGTGGCTGGCTCTACAACAAGCGCGAGAAGGGAAAGCTGGCGTTCCTGATCGTCCGGGACGGGACCGGCTACCTGCAGGCGGTGGCCTTCCAGCCGGAGGCGGCGCCCGGGGTCTTCGAGTCCTGCCAGAAGGCGACCCAGGAGACCTCCCTCACGGTCACCGGGGTGGTTCGCGCCGACCCGCGGGCCCCGGGGGGGCACGAGATGGCGCTCCGCTCGGTCACGCTGCACCAGGTGGCGCACGACTATCCGATCAGCCCCAAGGAGCACGGCCCCGAATTCCTGCTCGATCACCGCCACCTGTGGCTGCGCTCGTCGAAACAACACGCCCTGCTGCGCCTGAGGAGCGAGATCGCGCAGGGGATCCGCGACTTCTTCCACGCGCGCGGGTTCACCCTCATCGACTCGCCCATCCTGACCCCCGCCGCCTGCGAGGGGACCTCGACGCTGTTCGAGACCGACTACTTCGGGCAGAAGGCCTATCTCAGCCAGTCGGGGCAGCTCTATCTCGAGCCGGCCTGCATGGCCTTCGGGAAGGTCTACTGCTTCGGTCCCACCTTCCGCGCGGAGAAGTCGAAGACCCGGCGTCATCTGACCGAGTTCTGGATGGTCGAGCCGGAGGTCGCCTATGCGACGCTCGACGACGTCATGGCGCTGGCCGAGGACTTCGTGGTGGCGCTCGTCGCCCGGGCGCTGGAGCGCTGCGGCCCCGAGCTCAGGACCCTCGAGCGCGATCCGGCGAAGCTGGAAACGGTCCGCAAGCCGTTCCCCCGCCTGACCTACGACGAGGCGTCCGCCCGGCTCGCGCGACCGGGGATCGCCGAGCGGGCCAGGGCGCAGGACGCACCGCCGTTTGTTCCCGGCAACGACTTCGGCGGCTTCGACGAGACGGTCCTCACCGAGGAGCTCGACCGCCCGGTCATGATCACCCGCTACCCGGCGGCCATCAAGGCGTTCTACATGGAGCCCGATCCGGCCGACCCGTCGCGCGCCCTGTGCGTCGACATGCTGGCGCCCGAGGGGTACGGCGAGATCATCGGCGGCAGCCAGCGGATCCACGACCACGATCTCCTCCAAAGGCGGATCGAGGAGCACCGGCTGCCGCTCGAGGCGTTCCGCTGGTACCTCGATATCCGCAAGTACGGCTCCGTGCCGCACGGCGGCTTCGGCATGGGGATCGAGCGGTTCGTGGCCTGGATCGGCGGCGTCCATCACCTGCGCGAGACCATCCCCTACCCGCGCACCCTCAATCGACTCGCACCGTGAGACCGGCATGATCAAGGTCGGGATGGTCAGCCTCGGCTGTCCGAAGAACCTGGTCGACAGCGAGGTGATGCTCGGGACCCTCGAGGGACGCGGCTTCGCCCTGACCGCCGACCCCGCCGAGGCCGACGTGATCGTGGTCAACACCTGCGCCTTCATCGAGCCGGCCCGCCGGGAGTCGATCGACACCATCCTGGAGATGGCGGCGCACAAGAAGACCGGCCGCTGCCGCCGCCTGGTGGTGGCCGGTTGCATGGTGCAGCGGCACCACGACGAGCTCCGCGAGGCCCTGCCGGAGGTGGACGCCCTGGTCGGTCTCAACGATGTCGAGCGGATCGCCGAGGCCTGCGCCCTCGAGGCGGGGACCCGTTTCGAAGCGAGCCGTCTGGCGGCGCGCTACCTGTACGGCGCCACGACGCCGCGCCGGCTCGCCACCCCGTCCTACACGGCCTACGTGAAGATCTCCGAGGGGTGCGATCACACCTGCGCCTTCTGCGCCATCCCGTCGTTCCGCGGCGCCCAGCGTTCCCGCCCGATCGCGTCGATCGTCGAGGAGGCGCGGCGGCTGGCCGGCGCGGGCGTGGTCGAGCTCAACCTGATCGCCCAGGACACCACCGACTACGGCGTCGATCTCGGGGACGGGACGACCGCCGCGGGGCTGCTGCGGGCCCTCGACGCGGTGGAGGGGATCCGATGGATCCGGGTGATGTACGCCTATCCCAACCGGATCACGCCCGAGTTCGTCGCGGCGCTGGCCGCCGGGCGCCGGGTGGCGCGCTATCTCGACGTGCCGTTGCAGCACGCCGACCCGGCGATGCTCAAGGCGATGCGCCGCGGCGGCGGGCGTGACAGCCACCTCCGGCTGGTCGAGACGCTGCGCCGCGAAGTGCCGGGAATCGCGCTGCGCACCACCTTCATCGCCGGCTTCCCGGGCGAGACCGAGGCGCAGTTCGACACGCTCCGCCGCTTCGTCGAGGAGGCGGCGTTCGACCACGTCGGCGTGTTCACCTATTCCGAGGAGAAGGGGACCCCGGCCGCCGGCCTCGCCGACGACGTGCCGGCGGCGGTGAAGGAGGAGCGGCGGGGGGCGCTCCTGGCGGCGCAGGAAGGGATCGCCGCGCGCCGCCAGCGCCGCCTCGTCGGCCGGACCCTCGAGGTCCTGGTGGAGGGACCGCATCCCGAAAGCGACCTGCTTCTGGCGGGGCGCACCGAAGGGCAGGCGCCCGAGATCGACGGCCGGGTGATCCTGACCGACGCGCCGGGGCCGATCGTCCCCGGCACCTTCGTCCCGGTGATCGTCAGGGAAGCGCATGCGTTCGATCTGGTCGGGGAGGTGGCCGGCGAACCGGGAGGCGGGGCCGCGGGCGTCCGGGGGTCCGTGCCTCCGTGAGCGCGCCGCGCGGGCCGCTCGAGGCCGGCGCGATCCGGCTCGCCACCCTGTTCGGCGCGGGACGCGCGGCGGTGGCGCCGGGCACTGTCGGGACGCTGGCGGCCCTCCCGTTCGCCGTGGCCGCGGGCCATTTCCTCCCCGCCTGGGCGTACGCCCTCGTCACCGTGCTCCTGTCGGGCGCGGCGATCTGGTCGGCGGGGGTGGCGGCGCGCGCGCTGCGGCGCCACGACCCGCAGCCGGTGGTGATCGACGAGGCGGCGGGGATCTTCGTCACCCTGCTGTGGGTGCCGCCGGCTCCGTTCACCGTGTTCGGGGGATTCCTGCTGTTCCGCGTCTTCGACGTCCTCAAGCCGCCGCCGGCGCGCGGCGCCGAGCGGCTGCCGGGGGGCTGGGGGATCGTCACCGACGATCTGATCGCCGGGGCCTACGCCAACCTGGCGCTCCGGATCGCCGACGCCCTGTACGTGCGGCTGCTTCCCTGAGCCGGGCCGCCGGCGGAGGACTTCGGTGAAGCTGTTCAACGACATCGCCACGCTGCGCGCCCACGCGGATGGGCCAGTCGCCACCATCGGGAATTTCGACGGACTGCACCGCGGTCATCGCGCCATCATCGACA
>JBOGOE010000195.1:0-4335 GCA_050747445.1 Candidatus Polarisedimenticolia bacterium
GGCCGGGATCGCCGCGGCGGCCATCAGGAGGGCGGCGCCGCACCGGGCGGCGGGGCCGCCACCCCGCATCTCAGTACCCCAGCTCGTGCAGCCGCGCATCGTCGATTCCGAAGTGATGGGCGATCTCGTGCAGGACCGTGGTCCGCACCTGCTCGCGGATCTCGGCGTCGGTCCGGCAGATCGCCTCGAGGTTGCTCTGGTAGATGGTGATCTTGTCGGGGAACGCCATGCCGTAGCGCGTGTCGCGCCGGGTGAGGGGCTGGCCCTGATACAGACCGAGGAGCAACCGGCCGCCGCGGCCGTGCCGCCGGGCGTCGCGCGGCGACGGCAGGTCCTCGACGGTCACCGCGACGTTGTCGAGCTTCTCCTTGAAGTCGTCGGGCAGGTCGTCGATCGCCTGGGCGACCAGCCGTTCGAAGTGAGCGCGTTCCATGGGTGATGGCCGCGCCGGTCGTCGCCGGCGGGGCGCGTCATTCTACTCCGCGGGGGCTTGACAGCGGCCGCGACCGCGACATAATCGGGACCACTCGCCGACCTTCGATCCGGCGGTTTCCGCCGTCGCATGACTGAGGTGGCCCGTGAGCGCTCACCGTTCCGCCGTCCGCGGTCTCCCGATTCTGCTCCTGACGCTCCCCGCGGCCGCCTGCGCCCGGGACCCGGTGCTGCGCTACGAGGTCTCGGTCGACGCGGCGCGCCCGGGCGCGCTCCGCGTGGTCCTGGCGATCGACGCGGTCCCCGCCGGCGCGCTGACCCTCCGCGGCTACGCGGCGCACCAGGTGATGCGGGTGGAAGGGCTCGAGGCCACCCGCGCCGACGGCTCGCCGCTGCCGGTCGAGGCGCGGCTGGAGACGGTGACGGTCGACAACCGGAGCGTCGACCTGCCCCGCTTCGAGATCGCGGCCGGCGGCGGCCCGGTCCGCGTCGCCTGGAGCGTCGCGCCCGGCACCCGGGAGGGGGACGGCCACGTCGGCTACACCGGCCGCTGTCACGGCTGGGCCGGACCCGGGTTCGTGTTCGCCACCGGCCGCGGATTGTTCCTGGTGCCGCAGCCGGCGGAGCAGGTGCGCGACCTCGAGGTCCGCTTCCGGCTGCCGGAGGGGTGGACGGCGATCGTCCCGTGGACGCGGGCCGGGGAGGGCTGGCGGCCCGCGATCGGCGGGCGGTACGCCGCCGAGCACCTGGTGGCCGCCCCGATCGGTCTGGGCCGGTTCCGCGAGCGCCGCCTCGCCGCCTTGAGCGACGGCGATCTCCGGGTCGCGTTCGAGGCGGGTATCGGAGCCGCCGAGGAGGAAGCCGCGGTGGCGCGCATGGAGCAGGTCGCGTCCTACCTGGCGCGGCTGTTCGGGCGCGGACCCGGCGGGGAGTATCTGGTGATCGCGGCGCCGCGCGCCCCCACCGGGGACGAGATCGCCGGCGAGGGGTGGGGGACCGGTCAGGGTCAGACCTTCGCGCCGATGACCGCGAACCGGCTGCACCGGTTCGCCGAGAACCTGCTGGACGCCTATCTGCGGCACGCCCCGAACCGCACCGAGATCGGCCGTCCGGAGGAGTACTGGCTGGTCGACGGTCTCCGGAACTTCTACTCCTGGAGGGCGGTGTCCGAAAGCGGTCTGGTGCCGCTTCAGGAGATCGACCGAGGCCTGGCGGTCGGCTACCTGACCACGCTCGGCATGCACGGCGTGGTGCGCGATCTGGAGCGTCTCTACTCCCAGGCGGGGACGCGGCGCGCCGAGAAGGAGATGCTGGCGCCGTTCGTCCTGGCGGTCCTCGACCGGCGGCTGCGTGAGGATTCCCGTGGCGCCGCCTCGCTCGACACGGTGGTGGCGGCCGCGTTCCGGGGGCGGAAGGCCCGCTCCCTGTGGGACGCGCTCCCCGCGTCCAAGGACGGCCCGTGGGAGGAGTTCCGCGATCGCTACGTCAGGGGCGGGGCCGATCTGATCCCGGTGGAGGACTTCTACCGGCTGGAGGCGGCGAAGCACGCGCCGCAGCCGCCGGCCGGCCCGGCGGTGCGGCGGCTTTCGGTCGCCTACACCGGCAAGACCGACGGCTACCTGGAGAACTGCGGCTGCAAGACCAACCAGGCGGGCGGGGTGGCGCGCCGCGCCACGGTCCTGGCGCGGCTGCGCCGGAAGGCGCCCGATCTCCTAGTGCTCGACGCCGGCAACCTGTTCATCCGACCCGAGAAGCAGTCATCGCTCGACTTCCTGTCGCGGCAGGAGCAGCGGCTCTATCTCGACCTGGTCGATCGGATGCGCTACGCGGCGGCCGCGGTCGGGACCAACGAGTTGACGTTCGGTCTCGATCACTTCCGGGAGCAGGCCGCGGCGATGGCGACGCCCTTCGTGGCCGCCAACGTCCTGCGCGACGGGCGGCCGATCGCCCGCGCCGCGCTGCGGCTGGCGGCGGGCGGGCTGCGGGTGGCGGTCGTCGGGGTGTTCGAGCCCCCCTACGGCCGCGCCGCCGGCAGCCTGTACGAAGAGCACACCGCCGGTCTCGTCATTCTCGATCCGGTCGAGACCCTGAAACGGGAGGTCCCGGCGCTGGCGCGGCAGGCGGATCTGGTGATCGCTCTCGGCCGCCTCTCCCCCCCGACCATCCGGGCGATCGCCCGCGAGGTCCCCGAACTCGACATGGTGGTGTCGACCGAGTACGACGCCCCCGCCGGCGGGGAGGGGGGCGCCGATCTGCATCGCGAGGATCACTCCGGGTTCGTGGGGCGGCTCCTGGTCGCCACCACCCACATGACCTCGTACGGTCTGATGAGCGTCGGGCTGGGGGTCGATGGCGGCGGGCGGATCGCCGAGGCGGTGTTCGAGGACCACTGGCTCTACGAGGACGTCCCCGACGATCCGATGGTGCGGGATCTGCTCAACCGCTTCTACGACCGGGTCGGACGGCAGGCGGCGGCGCAGGAGAGCGTGCCGCCGTTGTTCGCCGACGACCCCGGGCGGGTCGCCGGGCGCTACGTCGGGCAGGCGAAGTGCGCCGCGTGCCACGAGGAGCAGCACAAACAATGGATGATGACCGGGCACGCCGGCGCCTACAAGACGCTGCTCGACCGGCACCGGCACTTCCAGCCGAAGTGCGTCTCCTGTCACGTGGTCGGTTACGGCACGCCGCAGGGCTACCGGCTCGGGATGCCGGAGCAGACCCTCGCCAACGTCCAGTGCGAGGTCTGCCACGGGCCGGGGGCGGCGCACGTCGCGGAACCGACGGCGGCCAACATCCGCAGGGCGGTGCCGGAGAAGGTCTGCGTGGAATGCCACAACGCGGAGCACTCCGACCACTTCATGTACGCGGAGCGGCTCCCGAAAGTCAAGCACGACTACTTCGAGCGCTGAGGGCTCCGTGCCGGGGACGGCCGGGGCGTGGGGGGCCGCCGCCCGCGCGTCGTTCCCCGCCCCGCAGCCAGCATCATCAGGGCCGCCCACTCGCGATCGCTCACCGGCATCACCGACAGGCGGGAGATCCGGACCAGCGGGAAGCCGGCGAACAGCGGGTCCGCCTTGACGGCGGCCAGGGGCACGGGGCGCGGCAGGCGCTCCACCGGGGCGACGTCGACGGCGGCCCGGCGGCCGGCCGGGTCCTTCGGGTCGGGATAGGCATCCGAGGCGGCCCGGGCGATCCCGACCACGGCCTTCTCGCTCCCCGTGTGGTAGTAGAGGATCCGATCGCCGCGGCGGACGGCGTGCAGATGACGCTGCGCGAGCGGATTCTTCACCCCGGACCAGACCGTCCCGCCGTCCCGGCGCAGATCGTCGAACGAGTAGCTCGACGGCTCCTCCTTGAAGAGCCAGTTCATCGCCCCCCCCTCACGCCGGCCGCCCCAGGGAGGCCCGCAGCTGCGGGACCGCCGGCCGGCGCAGCAGGATGTTGCGCGCCTCCCAGGCCGGTCCGGGCGGCAGGTCGGCGAGCAGACGCACCTCGCCCGCCTCGCGCACCGCCAGAGGCACACCGTCGCGATACAGGATCCGGTTCGCCGGCGCCGCGGGAAGGCGGGATCCGGGAAGCAGCAGGCCGGCGAGGCAGAGCGGGTCGGCGGCGCTGAGCGACACCAGGGTGCCGGCCGGGCCACGCCGCCGCACCTCGCGCAACAATCCGACCGCCTCGGGCAGGGCGAACTGCTCTCCCTGAACGCCGTCCACGAACCGGCCGCCGCGCACCTCGCCCCGCGCCTCCAGCCGCCGGAGAACGCGGATCAGATCGCGCCACGGCGGCATCAGCCCCTCGCGTTCCAGCAGGCGGCGGAACACCACGCCGTAACGCCGCAGCAGGACCCGCGCCGCCGGTTCGGCGTCGGTCGCGGGAACGACCCCGGCTGCCGGCCCGCCGCCG
>JBOGOE010000196.1:0-4375 GCA_050747445.1 Candidatus Polarisedimenticolia bacterium
GGGTGGCGGTGAACACCGACGCGGGGCCCGAGCGCAAGGCCGCGGCCCCCGCCGACCACGCGATTACAGATTAGTCCCCCGACCCGGCCCACGCGAGGCACGACCGCATCATGGAGATCAGCGCGTCGAAGGTGAAGGAGCTCCGCGACCTGAGCGGGGCTCCGATGATGGACTGCAAGTCCGCCCTGGTCGAGGCGAAGGGCGACCTCTCTCAGGCCCACAAGATCCTTCGCCAGCGGGGCCAGGCGACCGCCGCCAAGCGGTCGGCGAAGACCACCAGCGACGGGGCCGTGGGCTCCTACATCCACGGCGGGGGGCGCATCGGCGTCCTGGTCGAGGTCAACTGCGAGACCGATTTCGTCGCCCGCACCGCCGATTTCCAGACGCTGGTCCGGGACCTGGCGATGCACGTCGCCGCCTCCGAGCCGCGTTTCGTCGATCGCGAAGAGGTGACCGAGGCGGTCCTTGCGGAGGAGCGCGAGGTCTACCGGCAGCAGGCGCGGGCCACTGGCAAGCCCGAGCCGGTCGTCGAGAAAATCGTCGCGGGCAAGATGGAGAAGTTCTTCCAGGAGTTCTGCCTCCTGGAGCAGCCGTTCGTGCGGGACCCGAACGTCACGGTGCGGGACGTGATCCACGGCGTCGTCGCCAAGTGCGGCGAGAACATCCGGGTGCGGCGCTTTGTCCGATTCGTCCTCGGACAGGGTGACCGGCGACCGCCCGGCGCCTGACCGTCCGCCCGGGTCCATCCGGGGCCCCCGGCGCGGGGAGCGGAGCGTGGCCAGGGAGCCGAAGTACAAGCGGATCCTGCTGAAGCTGTCGGGCGAGGCGCTGATGGGCGCGCGCTCCGCCGGCATCGATCCCGCCGTCGTCCGCAGCCTCGCCGCGCAGATCCGGGACATCCACGCGCTCGGCGTCCAGGTGGCCGTCGTCATCGGCGGCGGCAACATCTACCGCGGCATGACCGGCGAGAACGACGGCGTCGATCGGGTCACCGGCGACTACATGGGAATGCTGGCGACCGTGATCAACGGGCTGGCCCTCCAGGCCGCGCTCGAACGGATCGACGTCCACACCCGCGTGCTGTCGGCGCTGGAGATCCGCCAGGTCGCCGAGCCGTACATCCGGCGCCGCGCCATCCGCCATCTCGAGAAGAACCGGGTGGTGATCTGCGCCGCCGGCACCGGCAATCCCTACTTCACCACCGACAGCGCCGCCGCCCTGCGCGCCATGGAGGTCCGGGCGGAGGTGATCCTGAAGGCCACCCAGGTCGACGGCGTCTACTCCGCGGATCCACGCACCACGAAAAAGGCCCGGCGGTTCGAGGCGATCAGCTACCTCGAAGTGCTGGAAAAGGGACTGCGGGTGATGGACGCGACGGCGATCTCGCTGTGCATGGACCACGGTCTCCCCATCGTCGTCTTCAACCTGGGCGGGCGCGGCAACATCCGCCGGGCGGTCCTGGGCGAGAAGATCGGGTCGGTCGTCAACGCCACCGGGCGGGCCTGAGAGGAGCCGCGATGCCGCACACCGCGATCCTGACGAACACGCAGAAGAAGATGGACGAGACCTTCGAGCACACGCGCCGCGAGCTCGCGGCCATCCGCACCGGCCGCGCCTCCCCCGCGATCCTCGACGGGATCTCCATCGAGTACTACGGCACCCCGACGCCGCTCAACCAGGTCGCCGGTCTGACGGTCCCCGACCCGACCCTGATCGTGGCGCAGCCGTGGGACGTGTCGTTGATCCCGAAGATCGAGAAGGCGATCCGCGCCGCCAACCTGGGTCTCAATCCGGGGAACGACGGCAAGGTGATCCGCATCCCCGTCCCGCCGCTCACCGAGGAACGGCGCCGGCAGCTCGCGAAAAAGGTGCACGAGGTCGCCGAGCATGGCCGCACCGCCATCCGTCTGGAGCGCCGGGAGGCCAACGAGGCGATCAAGAGGCTCCTCAAGAACAAGGAGACTTCCGAGGACGACGAGCGGCGCACGCTGGAGCAGATCCAGAAGATTACCGACCAGCACATCAAGCGGATCGACGAGCTGGCGAAGCACAAGGAAGACGAGATCCTGAAAATTTGAGGCGCGCCGCGCCGCCACGTCGCTCCTCCCCGCCCATGACGGTCGCCGTCGTCCTCGTCGCCGCAGGCCGCGGAACGCGGCTCGGCGCCACCGGTCCCAAGGCCCTGCAGCCGATTGGCGGGATCCCGATGCTGCGGCGCGCGGCGGCGGTCTTCGCCGCTCATCCGCGCGTCGGTCGGATCGTCGCCGCGGTCGCCGGGCTCGACGCCGCGCGCCGGGCCCTGGGTCCCCTGGCGGACCGGGTGCGGCTGGTGCGGGGCGGGGCGGCGCGCCAGGACTCGGTCCGGCTGGGGCTCGACGCGGCGGGGGAGGCCGACCTGGTGCTGATCCACGATGCCGCGCGACCCCTGGTCGAGACCGGCACCATCGACAGGGTGATCGAGGCGGCAGCGGCCCACGGCGCCGCCGTCCCGCTCCTGCCGCTTCCCGACACCATCAAGGAGATGGACGCGACGGGGGCGGTGGCGCGCAGCCTCGATCGGTCGGGGCTCCGGCTGGCGCAGACGCCGCAGGGGTTCCGCGCCGCCATCCTGCGCGCGGCGCACGCGCGGGCGGCGCGGGAGAAGAAGGTGGCGACCGACGACGCCGCGCTCGTGGAGTGGTGCGGCGTCCAGGTGGTCGGGGTCGAGGGATCGCCCCGGAACTTCAAGATCACGACCCCGTTCGACCTGAGGCTCGCGGAGGCCCTTCTCGATGCCGAGACGACCTGAGAGGGGGCGGGCGCGGTCCGCCGCGGAACGGGGGCGGCGGACGGCCGCCGCCGCGCCGCGGATCGGACTCGGGGCGGACCTCCATCCCCTGGCGCCCGGCCGCCGCCTCGTCCTGGCCGGCGTGGAGATCCCGTACGCGCGCGGTCTGGCCGGTCACTCCGATGCCGACGTCCTGGCCCATGCGGTGTGCGACGCGCTCCTGGGGGCGCTCGGCCGCGGGGAGATGGGGGCGCGCTTCCCCGCCTCCGACGATCGGCACCGGGGGCGCGCGAGCCTGGAGTTCGTCCGGGAGGTGATGGACGACGTGCGTGGCGACGGCTTCGAGGTGGGGAACCTGGACGCGGTCCTGTTCGCGGAGGCGCCGCGCCTGCAACCGCACCTCGCGGCGATGCGCGACGGGCTGGCCGCCTGTCTGGGCTGCGACGCCGCCCGCGTCTCCATCAAGGCGAAGCGGCCGGAGGGGCTCGGCGCGCTGGGAAGGGGCGAGGGGCTGGCGGCGCAGGCGGTCGTGCTCCTTCTCCCGGCGCGGCGATCCGCCCGGAGCCTGCGATGAAGCCCCGGGTCCGCTTCGCCCCCTCGCCGACCGGCTCGCTGCACGTCGGCAACGCCCGCACCGCCCTGTTCAACTGGCTGTTCGCGCGTCATTCGGGCGGCACCCTGATCCTGCGCATCGAGGACACCGACGCGCAGCGTTCCTCTCCGCTGCACGAGACGCGCCTGGTCGAGGACCTGCGCTGGCTCGGGCTCGGCTGGGACGAGGGGGTCGAGGAAGGGGGGGACCACGGCCCCTACCGCCAGTCGGAGCGGCTGCCGATCTACCGCGGGGAGGCGGCGCGGTTGCAGCAGGACGGTCTCGCCTATCCGTGCTTCTGCTCCCTCGAGACGCTGGAGGAGGAGCGCGCACGGCAGCGGGAGGCGGGACGCGTCTCCCTCTACTCCGGGCGCTGCCGCGCCCTCGCCCCCGAGGAGGCCGCCCGCCGGCGGCAGGGCGGACCCGCGGCGCTCCGCTTCAATGTGGCGCGCGCGGCCGCGGGTGACGAGGCGGTGGTGTTCGACGACCGGGTGCACGGCGCCATCCGCTTCCCGCTGTCGCAGATCGGCGACTTCGTGATCCTGCGGCAGGACGGCTGGCCGTCGTACAACTTCGCCGTGGTGGTCGACGATCTCCGGATGGGGATCACCCACGTCATCCGCGGGGACGACCATCTGTCGAACACCCCGCGGCAGGCGCTCCTCTATCGCGCGTTCGGAGCCGGCGGGATGCCGGTGTTCGCCCATCTGCCGCTGATCGTGGGACCCGGGGGGGTCCCCCTGAGCAAGCGGGAGGGGGCCACCGAGCTGCACGCCTTCCGCGAGCAGGGATATCCCCCGGAAGCGCTGCTGAACTATCTGGCGCTCCTCGGCTGGTCACCTGCCGACGGGCAGGAGTTCCTGACACCGGAGGAGCTCATCGCCCGCTTCGATCTGGACCGGGTGTCGCGCGCCCCCGCCGGATTCGATCGCGCCAAGCTGGACGCCCTGGCGGCGCGCCACATGGCCCGCCTGCCGCCGGAGCGGCTGGCCGGGCTCGCGGCGCCGGCCCTGGCG
>JBOGOE010000197.1:0-1892 GCA_050747445.1 Candidatus Polarisedimenticolia bacterium
CGGACAGGCGTTGTGGTCTCGAAGGCACAGATGAGTGAGCTGGTCTTGCGACCTCATGCGTTCCACGGCGAATGGAATTACGAACTGCAACCCCGCAAGTTGGCAAGATAATTTCGATCAAACGCCTAACTTGACCATGTCGCTCATCCGGAAGGAACCCGACCGATCCTGAGGGCCACCCCCGTGCCGAAGCCCGCCGCCAGGCCGTCCGAACCCGGAGCCGCCCGCGCCGCCGCGCCGAAGTCGTTCATGAAGTCGCTGTTCGGCGGCCGTCTCGAGGCCGGCATGATCTTTCCGTATCCGAAGCCGCCGGCCGAGGCGAAGGAGACCCTGGATCTGGTCCTGGAATCGTTCCGATCCTGGGCGAAGGAGAACCTCGACGGCGCCGCCATCGACCGTCGCGGGCAGTTTCCGACCGAGGTCGTGGCGGGGCTGAAGGAGCTGGGGATTTTCGGCCTGACGATCCCGGAGGAATATGGCGGCGCGGGGCTGCCGATCACCTCGTACTGCCGCGTCATGGAGGAGGTCTGCCGTCACTGCGCCTCGACCGCCACCATCGTCGGGGCCCATCTGGGAATCGGCAGCAAGGGGATCGTCCTGTACGGCAGCGAGGAACAGAAGAAGCGCTTCCTCCCGGCGGTGGCGCGCGGCGACATGCTGGCTGCCTACGCCCTGACCGAGCCGGAGTCGGGCTCGGACGCCGCCTCGCTCAAGACCCGGGCGGTGTGGGACGACACGCGGCGCGTCTTCGTGCTCAACGGCGGCAAACGCTACATCACCAACGGCGGTCACGCCGGTCTGTTCACCGTGTTCGCGCGGGCGACCGTGAGGGGCGAGGACAGGATCAGCGCCTTCATCGTCACACGCGACCTTCCCGGAGTGGGGACGGGGAAGGAAGAGGACAAGCTGGGACTGAAGGGCTCCTCGACGACCGACCTGTACCTCAAGGACGTGCCGGTGCCGGAGGGGAACCTGCTGGGCGACGCGGGACGCGGCTTCAAATACGCCATGGAGGTCCTGAATGACGGCCGCGTGTCGCTGGCCGCCGGCACCCTGGGCGGGGCCAAGGAGATGCTCGACCGGATCGTCCCGTACGCCCTGGAGCGCCGCCAGTTCGGCCGGCCGATCGCCGAGTTCGAGATGATCCGCGGCAAGATCGCCGCCATGATGACCGGGACGTACGCCGCCGAGAGCATGGTCTACCTGACCACCGCCCTCGCCGAGCGCGGCGACTCCGACTACTCCATCGAATCGGCCCTGTGCAAGATCTTTTCCTCCGAGAACGCCTGGCGGGTCATCAACGACAGCGTGCAGATCGCCGGCGGCAACGGATTCATCAAGGAGTATCCGTACGAGCGTTACCTGCGCGACTGCCGCATCAACATGATCTTCGAGGGGACCAACGAGATCCTGCGGGTCTTCGTGGCCCTCGCCGGCGTGCAGATGCTGGGCGAGGAGCTGAAGGCGGTCGGACGCGCCCTGAAGGACCCGATCTCCCAGATCGGCGTGCTGTCGGACTTCGCCCTGAAGAAGATCCGTCAGGTCCTGACCGACCAGCAGCTCCCCGACATCCAGCCGCCGCTGCAGAAGACCGCCGCCCGCGCCGCCCACTACGCCGAGGCCCTGTCCGCCGCCGCCGAATCCGCCCTCCGCACCCACGGCAAGGGCATCGTCGAGCGCGAGTTCATCCAGGAGCGCCTCGCCGAGGCCGCCGGCGATCTCTACGCCCTCATCGCGTGCCTCTCCCGCGCCAACACGCGCATCCAGGAGAAGGGCGCCGAGCGCGCCCGGCGCGACATCCTCCTCACCCGCACCTTCGGCAATACCGCCTGGCGCCGCATCCGCCACCTCCTCCACCAGGTGGAGAAGAACCAGGACGCCAACCTGACGAA
>JBOGOE010000198.1:0-5181 GCA_050747445.1 Candidatus Polarisedimenticolia bacterium
GTCCACCAGGCCGCCGCCCGCGGCCGGCGGGTCTCATCGGGTTGTCCATGCTCCTGATGGGCCCGGCGGCCAGCGCGGGCGGGACCCCGCTGGACCTCACCGAGCTGCCCATGGAGCAGTTGCTCGACATCGACGTCGTTTACGGCGCGTCCCGGTACGAGCAGCAGGTGACCGAGGCCCCCTCGTCGATCACCCTCGTCACCGGCGACGAGATCCGGCGCTTCGGCTACGAGACGCTGGCCGAAGCCCTGGCCGGTGTCCGCGGCTTTTACACGACCTACGATCGGGCCTACACGTACGTCGGCGTCCGGGGCTTCAGCCGCCCCTCCGACTACAACAGCCGGACGCTGCTCCTGGTGGACGGCCACCGGATCAATGAGAACCTCTTTGGAAGCGCCTATGTCGGCACCGAGCAGGTCCTCGACATGGACCTGATCGATCGGATCGAGATCATCCGCGGGCCGGGCTCCTCCCTCTACGGCGCCGGCGGCTTCTTCGCGGTCGTGAACGTCGTGACCCGCCGCGCCGGGGCCATGCCCGGCGTCCAGGTCGCCGCCCTGGGGGCCAGCCACCGGACCCGCGCGGGGCGCGCCGCCTGGAGCCGGGTCTTCGGCGGTGCCGCCGAGGTGACGATGTCGGCCTCGGGGTTCAAGAGCGCCGGGCAGGACTTCAACTTTCCGGAGCTGGACGACATGGGCACCCCGGCCGACGAAGGCCGGGTGACCGGGGTGGATGACGACGACTTCCGGCGCGGTTTCGCCCGGCTGCGGCTGCGGAACCTCACCCTCACCGGCGCCTACAACTGGCGGCAGAAGGACCTCGCGGCCGCACCCTATCAGGCGACCCCCGGCTCGGGCCGCAACACCACGGCCGACGCACGCGCCTATTTCGACCTGCGCTACGAGCGGCAGGCGGGTTCCCGCGTCAGCCTCCTGGCACGCGCCTATTACGACAATTACTGGTACACCGGTGTCTACGACTACGGCGCCGACTACCGCGAGCGTTACACCTCGTACTGGGTCGGGGGCGAGCTCCAGGGGTCGTTCAAGCCCTCGGAGCGCCAGATCCTGACCGTCGGGGCCGAGTTTCGCGACCACCCCAAGCAGGCGCGGCGCGTGCTGGACTATGCGGGCCCTTTCCGGACCTACACGCGCCTCGATGGCGACGATTTCGCCCTGTACGTGCAGGACGAGATCCGGCTCGGCAGGACGACCACGGTTCACGCCGGTGTCCGCTACGACCACTACAGCTCGTTCGGCGGCTCGACCAACCCCCGCGTCGCCCTGCTGTTCCACCCCTCCCCCCGCACCGTCTGGAAAGCGATCTATGGCGAGGCGTTCCGGGCGCCGAACGTGGCCGAGGAGGTGCTCGGCGCCGCCGCCAACCCCTTCCTCGACCCCGAGAAAATCGTCGAGGAAAGCCTGATTCTCGAGCGCTATTGCGGCCGCAACCTCCGCGTCAGCGGCACCCTGTTCCGCACCACCATCGACGGCCTGATCGATGACGACGGATCGCTCGGCGCCCTCGAGAACCTCGGCGCGATCCGGACCCGGGGGGCCGAAGTCGAGATCGAACAGCGCTGGAACCGCGGCCGCCGGCTGCAGTTCAGCTACGCGTTCCAGGACACGCACGACGCCGGCGACGACCATCTCACCAACTCCCCGGCCCATCTCGCGAAGCTGCACCTCGAGCTGCCCCTGGCCGGCGAGCGGCTGGATCTCGGGGCGGAGATCCTGTACACCAGCGACCGGATCCTCCGGACCCGCGCGGAGACCGGCGGCTTCGTCCTGGCGAACCTCACGCTCCTGGCCCGCCGGCTGGCGCGCGGTCTCGACCTGAGCGCCACCGTCCTCAATCTGTTCGACACCGGGTACGCCGACCCGGCCGCCGAGTTCCACACGCAGGAAGAGATCCCGCAGAACGGCAGGACCTACCGCCTCCGCATGGTCTGGAGCTTCTGAGACCGCCGTTTCGTGACGCGGTCCCGGCCCCCGGAACGTCCTGCCCGCCGCGACCTTCCGTTTCGCCTGCCGCGGCGCGTTGCTCCGGCCGGCGCGTGACGGCTATAATCCGCCCCGTTCCGGCGCGTTCCCCTCGATGCCTCCGAGGCCCCGGCCGCGGCGCCGGACGGGACGTGAGCGTCCGATGAAGGCACTCCGTAAAGTCGCCCCCCGGCCGGACGGCCTGGAGCTGGTGGAGATTCCCCTGCCGCGCTGCGCCCCCGGCGACCTCGTCATCCGGGTGCGCGCCGCGTCCCTGTGCGGCACCGACGCGCACATCTACAACTGGGACGGCAGCGTCCGGGACAAGATTCTCGCGGCCACCGGGAACTTCGCCCGGCCCCTGACGCTCGGTCACGAGTTCTGCGGCGACGTCGTGGAGGTCGGCGGCGCCGTGCGGGGCGTCGGCGAGGACGCCGCCGAGCCGATCCGCCCGGGGGATTTCGTGTCGGCGGAGTCCCACATCCCGTGCGGGACCTGCTACCAGTGCCGGCACGGACAGCCGCACGTCTGCGTCAACGAGTCGATCATCGGCGTGCAGCGTGACGGCGCGTTCGCCGAGTACATCGCGTTGCCGGCCGCGTGCGCCTGGAAAAACGACCCCGCGACCATCCCGGTCGAGGTCGCCTGCATCGAGGAACCCTTTGGCAACGCCGTCCACGCCGCCACCGGGTTCGAGGTGCGCGACCGCTGCGTCGTGGTCTTCGGGGCCGGACCGATCGGACTGTTCTCGATCATCGTGGCGAACGCCGAGGGCGCGGCACGCGTCATCGTCGTGGACACGGCGCCCTATCGCCTCGACCTGGCGCGCGCCGTCGGCGCGCACGCCGCCCTGCGGACCGAGGCGGGCCCCCTGGACGAGGCGGGACGCGTCCGCGAGCGGGAGCGTCTGGTGGGCCGGATTCGCGACGCCGCCGCCCCGTGGGAGGCCGACGTCGTCATGGAGATGAGCGGCCATCCCGACGCCATCGACGCGGCGCTGCGCGCGGTGCGCCGTGGCGGCGGGGTGGTTCTTTTCGGGCTCCCGAAGCAGGAGGCCGTCACGCTGCACCGTTATGCCGAGGACGTGATCTTCGGCGGAGTCACCCTCAAGGGGATCATCGGCCGCCGCATCTACGCCACCTGGACGAGGACCCGCGCCCTGGTGTCCCGGCCGGAGGTCCGCGTCGCGATCCGCACCATCATCACCCACGGGTTCCCGCTCGAGCGGTACGAGGAGGCCTTTCGGACCATGATCGGCCGCGAAAGCGGCAAGGTCATCCTGAGCATGACCGGCGACGGGACCGGCGTCCCGGCGGAAGGAGGTGCGCTCCCGTGAACGGACGGCTCGAGGCGTTTCTGAACGCGGAGATCGAGGGGCTCCGGTCGAAAGGCCTGTTCCGGATGCCCCGGGTGCTGGAGACCGCCGCCGGCCCGAGGGTCCGCATGGACGGTCGCGACATCATCCAGCTCTCCTCCAACAACTACCTTGGCCTCACGACCCATCCCAAGGTCGTTGAGGCCGCCCGCCGGGCCCTCGAGGAGTTCGGGGCCGGTCCCGGGGCGGTCCGCACCATCGCGGGGACCATGACCCCGCACCTGGATCTGGAGCGCCGGCTGGCGCGCTTCAAGGGAACCGAGGCGGCGCTGGTGTTCCAGTCGGGATACACCGCGAACGTCGGGGTCGTCTCCACCCTCATGCAGGAGGGGGACCTGATCCTGTCCGACGAGCTCAACCATGCCAGCATCATCGACGGCTGCCGCCTGTGCAAGGCGGATCGGGCCGTCTTCCGCCACGTCGACTACGGGCACCTGCGCGAGCTGCTCGTCGCGGCGCGGCGGAAGCGGACCGGCAAGATCCTGGTGGTGGCCGATGGCGTGTTCTCCATGGACGGCGACATCTCCGACCTCCGGACCATCGCCACGTTGTGCGAGGAGCACGACGCCATCCCGATGGTGGACGACGCGCACGCCACCGGGGTCATGGGCTCCCAGGGCCGCGGCACCGTCGACCACTTCGGGCTCAAGGAAAAGTGGGACATCCAGATCGGAACGCTGAGCAAGGCGGTCGGGGTCATGGGGGGGTATGTCTGTGGGGCGGCCTCGCTGGCGGCGTTCTACATCCACCGGGCCCGGCCGTTCCTGTTCTCCTCGGCCCACCCTCCCGCGGTGGTCGCCGCCGCCGCCGCGGCCGTCGAGGTCATGGAGACGGAACCGCAATGGCACCGTCAGCTCTGGGAAAACACCCGTTTCTTCAAGGAGGGTCTGGCGCGTCTCGGCTTCGACACCGGCCGCTCGGTCACGCCGATCACGCCGGTCATCATCGGGTCGGGCCGGAAGGCCGCCGCCTTCTCCGACGCCCTGTTCGAACGCGGCGTGTTCGCGCAGGGGATCTACTTCCCGATGGTCGCCGAGGAGAAATCGCGCGTGCGCACCATCGTCATGGCGACGCACACGCGGCAGGATCTGGAAGCCGCCCTGGGGGCCTTCGCGGAGGTCGGGCGGCGTCTTGGCGTCGTCTGACCGTCAGGGGGTCCCGGGGCGCGACAGCTCCGGCAGGGGATCCGGCCGCAGCAGCGCCGCTTCGGGTACGGCGTCGTACACCTCCATGATCGGGTGGAGGATCCGGACTTCGGCCCCTTCGCCGCGGACGCTCACCTTCTCGGGGCACAGCAGGACACGGCCCCGGCGCGTCCAGTCCTTCCACTCCCACACGGTCGGCTCCTTGTCCGGGGGATCGTCCTGCAGCACGTAGGCCCACCGATCCATCAGGTGGGTCGTCCGATTGATGGACGCCCAGTAGCGGTCCCTCGGTGTCAGACCGACTCCCTCGAAGCTCAGCTCGATCCGATCGACGACGGCCCCCCCTTCCTCGGTGCTCCCGGCGTACCGCAGACGCACCCCCGGATCCTTCATCTTGTACGGCATCAGCAGCCAGTACGTATCGTTGATCCAGGCTTCGTAGGCCTCGTCGAGAAGCGCTTTCGCGCCCTCGGTCGCCAGCGGCCGTCCGTCGCGCCACGCCGACCCGTCCCGCGTGTTGACATCGAGCAGGACGACCACGGGGCGCCCCTCCTTGTCGACGTTTTCGTATCGCAGGCGGCCGGCGTACCGATCCCAGAGATGGGTCCGATACTCCAGATCCTCGGCGCCGCGCCGGACCGCGAACGCGAAATGGAGGTAGCGGGTCTGCTCCCAGGCC
>JBOGOE010000199.1:0-5898 GCA_050747445.1 Candidatus Polarisedimenticolia bacterium
CCGCCGGACCGGCCAGGGCGGGTCGCAGGAGTTCGACCGGCAGTGGTGCCCGGACGCGCCGGGCGCCCGCCAGCAGGATCGCCCCCGCGCCGAAAGCCGCCGCCAGCGCGGCCGCCGCCACTCCGGCCGGACCGAATCGCGGGGCGAGGAGCAGGGCCAGTCCGAGATGCACCACCGCGCCGGAACCCGAGGCGATCGCCTCGACGCCGGGGTATCCCATCCCCCGCAGCATCAGGCGGGCGGGCGAGAGGATGAGGGTCAGCGCCAGCGCGGCGGCGAGGAAGCGGGCGCCCGGGACGGCGGCGGCCTGCGCGCTCCCGGTCCAGGCGGCGAGCAGGGCGGGCGCGTCCAGCAGCACCAGCGCCGCGGCCGGCAGGACCAGGAGGGCGACGAACCGGGTGGCGTGCCGCAGCACCGTCCCGATCCGGCCCGCCTCGCCCAGCGCCTCGAGACGGGACGCCAGCGGCTGGATCACCGGCAGGGGCAGCCGTCCCGCCACCCGGAGCAGACCGGCGAGACGGGCGCCGAGGTCGTAGATCCCCGCGGCCTGCAGCCCGGCGCCGAACGACAGGACCAGACGCGGGACGTGGTCGCCGAGGACCTCGGCGGCGCGCGTCGCCTGGAGCCGCGTCCCGAACCAGAGGATCTCCCGCGCCTCCGCCGCGCCGGTCCGGAACGGCAGGATCCGGAGCCCCGGACAGAGACGATGGGCGGTGATCGCCTCGGCCACCGACACCGCCAGCGCGGCGACCACCGAATTGATCGCCATGCCGCGCAGACCCAGACCGGACAGGAGGCACGCGGCCGCTCCGGCCCCCTCGAGGATGGCCGCCGCGCCCCCGATCCGCCCGAGCAGGTCGAGCCGCTGCGCCCCGGCGACGACGCCGCGGTAGCCGGAGAGGACGGCGCGCAGCAGCACCGTGAGCAGGGCGCCACCCCCCACCCATGGGGCGGTCTCGCGCACTCCGGCGGAGGGGGCGGTCAGATCGATCAACCGGGGGCCCGCGGCAAGGAGCGACGCGCCGACGATGGCGGCCAGCAGGAGATAGAACCCGGCGCCGGCCCCCAGGGTGCGGTTGAGCGAGGGGATGTCCCGCAGCGCGATGGCGCGCGCGGCGAAGCGGGCGTAGGCCGAGGCGACGCCGAGGTCAAACACTCCCGCGGCGTGGGCCAGCGACCAGGCCGCGCCCCACAGACCGAGCCCTTCGATCCCGGAGACCCGGACCACCAGCGGCGTGAGGAGCAGACCGACGATCGCCGCCGCGGCGTTCTCCACGCCCCCCCACAGCACGCCGCGCGCCGCGAGACGGCGATCGGGGAGGGCGGCGCCGCTCATGCCGCCGCCTCCCCGAACGACAGCGACGCCACCACGAGCGCGCAGAGGAGCCAGAACGGCTCCATGACCCGGATCAACATGAAGGTGTTGGCGCCGATCGCGTGGGCCAGCAGCCCGGTCAGGGCGGCGCACATCCCCAGGGCGAGGCCGCGGTGCAGGGGGTCCTCGAGCTCCCTGAAGGCCCGGAGCGAAGTCCTCCAGACGAACGCCATCAGCAGGGCGAACGCGGCGAACCCGGAGGCCCCCAGCTCGACCAGGATCCGGAAGTACTGCGCATCGAGAAAGCCGTAACCGGTGATTCCCCAGCCGAACAGCGGCCGCCGCACGAAGGCGCGGGTCGCCTCGCCCCACGACTCCAGACGCGCCGAGGTGGACGAGTCGAGCCGGATCCGGCCGGCCCGATCCCTGGTCTCCGCCCCGCCGAAGGTGTAACGGACCCGGTCCTCCACGTTCTGCGGGTTGGCGAACACCAGGAGCGCCGCGCCGACAATCGCCCCCACCACCAGGGGGCGGCGGACCGGCGCCAGGAGGAGCAGGGTCAGGAGGGCCACGACGAAGGCGATCCAGGAGGAGCGCGACAGGGTGGCGAGGAGGGGCGGCAGGGTGGCGACGGCCAGGAGCGCAAGGACGATCCGGAGACGCCCCCGGGGCTGCAGCAACGCCACGCCGGCGGCCACCGCGAACATCAGCACCAGATACCCTCCCAGGGTGTTGGGCTCCCCGACCCGCCCCTCGAACGGCGCGGAGGGGCGCGCTCCGGAGGGAATCTGCCAGCCGGCGTACGCGGTGATCAGGGCCCCGGTCGCCAGCACGGCGGCCAGCAGCCGGCGCCACTGTTCCCGCGACCGGACGTGGTTGACGGTGATGAAGAACAGCAGGAAGTACTCGACGTACTTGGCGATGTAGCACATCCCGATGAGGGGGCGGACGCGGCCGGCCTCGATCCCCAGGAAGGTCGAGAACAGGCAGCAGGCGGTGTAGGCGAAGATCGCGGCGTTGAGCGGCGTGCGGCGGATCGCCCCCAGATCCTTGTGAATCGCCATGCGCGCCATCCAGGCGAGACCGACGAGCAGCAGGACCAGGTCCTCGGTCCGGAGGATGACGCTGCGGCTCCCCTCGAGCCCCGGCCCCCCCGCGCCCCCCAGCGGGATCTCCGGGGAGAGGAGCATCGACACCACGATGATCACCAGACCGGCTTCGGCGTAGAGCAGGGTCGACAGGAACAGGATGGCGGCGCCGACCAGGAGGAGCGGCAGGTGGACCGGGGCGTTGCCGACCCACCAGGACAGGGCGGCGAGGGCCGCGCACAGACCGGCCAGCAGCAGGGCGTGGCGCGCGGGGGCGGGGATCGCCGCGGCGGGCACGGGAGGCCCCTACCTCTGACCGCCGGCGGCGACCGAAGGGCTGTCCGGAGTCGTCTCCCCGGCGGGCGCGGCGGGCTCGCCGCCCGCCTGCTTGTAGCGGTGATAGATGTACTGCATCTCCGGCGTGTAGTTGCTGACCTCCGCCTTCACGTCGTTGAGGACGATGCCGCGCAGGGGCGCGCGCACGTTGTCGAGGTGCGATTTGGCGCGCTTCAGCACGGCGCGGCCGATCCGTCCGAGCTGGTAGCAGAGCACCACGCCGTCGACGCGCGTCGACAGGACCACCGCGTCGGTCACCGGCAGCACCGGCGGCGCGTCGATCAGGATGACGTCGAAGCGCGACGCCACCTCCACGATGAAGTCCCCCAGAAGCGGCGAGCCCAGCAGTTCCGAAGGATTGGGGGGCAGGGCTCCCGCGGTGAGGATGTGCAGGTTCTCCAGCCCGGCGCTGCTCAGCATGGCGCGCATGTCGATGCGCCCCAGGAACGCGTCGGAGAAGCGGTGCAGGACATCATCGAGCCGCGACATGCCGAGGACCACGTGGGTGAACCCGGGCTCGCGCGGCAGGGCGAAGATCCGGTTGAGGGCGGGGCTGCGCAGGTCGCAGTCCCAGACCAGGGTCTTCATCCCCATCTGCGCCATGGCGACGCCCAGATTGGCGACGGTCGTCGATTTCCCTTCGCTGGGGGAGGCGGAGGTGAACAGGAAGGTCCGCCCCGCCTTGCCGATGCGCGAGAACTCGATGTTGGTGCGCAGCGATCGGAACGCCTCCGCCACCGGGGACTGGGGCGCGAACTGGGTCACCAGGATGCTCCAGCCCTCCAGACCGGGGTCCCCGGCGAGCCCCGGGTGGCGTTCCAGCATCTCCCGCCGGATTTCGTCGCGCTCGATGTGGGGGACCACCCCGATGACCGACAGACCGAGGTACTGCTCGACATCCTCGATGCTGCCGATGGAGGTGTCCAGGGTCTCCGCGAGGAAGGCGCCGACCAGACCGAGGAGGAGACCGACGATCAGCGCCACGAAGGCGCGCAGGAACCGGCCCGGGACGCGCCGCGGCTCGGCCCGCGTCGCCACCTCCACGACGCTCAGCTCCTGCACCTTGTCGGCCTCCTTGATCAGGGCCTCCTGGTGCTTGCGCATCAGCATCTCGTAGGCCTCGGCGTTGACCTGCACGTCGCGCTGCAGCTGCAGCAGGGTCTGGGCGGCCCGCGGGAAGCGGCTCAGCTTCCCGTCGAGCACCCCCTTGCGCTCGCGCGCCAGCGCCAGGGCGGCGCCGGCCTCGCGCCGGAAGCGTTCGCTGAGGCGGTCGATCTGCTCCATCAGCGAGACCACCTCCGGGGAGTCCTCGCGCTGGAACGAGAGCAGCTGGCGCTTCCGCTCCTCAAGCTTCATGAGCTCGGCGCGCAGGCTCGCCAGCCCCTCTTCGGGCAGCTCGACCAGGAGCAGCTCCGGGCTCCGGCCCGCGCCACCGGAAGTCTGCAGCAGGCGCGCCAGCCCCTCCAGGGCCACGACGCGCGCTTCGGTGCGCGACGACTCGTCCTGGAAGAACTGCACTTCCACAGCGCCGGGATTGCTCGCGCCGACGTGGCGCTCCCGGAAGGCGGTGAGCCGCTCCTCCGCGCCGCGCAGGCGCGCCGCCACGTCGGCGACCTGCCGCTCCACGAACTGGCGCGCCTCGATCGCCTGGCGGTTGCGCTCGAACGTGTGCTGGACGATGTACTCCTCCATCACGGCGTTGGCGACCGTCACCGCCTCCTGCGCCGTGCCGCAGGCGCTCCGGATCTCGATCAGGCTGGTGTTGGCGATCGGGGTCGCGGTGTAGGTGCGCAGCAGGGCGTCGAGGGTGTCCGACAGGGAGGTGTCGGCGAGCACCTGATCGAGGGTGGTCTCCTTCGGGAGGCGGCCAAGACGCTGCGCCGCCTTGAGGGCGACCGGCTTGCTGGTCACGATCTGCGCCTGGGTCGCGAGGTCGTCCCCCGGGCTCCAGGTGAAGGTCTCGAGGAACAACCCGGTGATGCTGTCGGTGCGGCTCCACTTGACCCGGGCGCCCGCCTCGTACACCGGGCGCACGTGCGGGGTCAGGAGGAGCGTCAGCAGCCCCAGCCCGAGACACGAGCCGGCGACGATTTTCCAGCGCTTCTTGAGGATCCTCAGGTAATCCTGGAGGTTGAGATCGTACTGGGCGGCCACGGCTCAGTCCTTTCGGAAATTGTCGATGATGTAGATCGACTCGATGATCCCGAGAGCCGGATTGATGATCGAGAACAGCTCCTGGAGGGTGGCGATGGCCCGCCGCGGGACGAACACGATGTCGCCGGGCTGCAGCTCGATGTCGGCGTCGAGGGTCCCCTCGCGGAACATCTCCTTGAAATCGGCGATCTTCATCTCGGCGCGGCCGTCGGGGCCGCGCTTCAGCACTACGACCCCCTTCAGGTACCCCTTCTGGGTGAACCCGCCGGCGCGCGCGATCGCCTCGACCAGCCCCATCTTGTCGATCAGGTTGACGACCCCGGGCGAGCCGACCTCCCCGAGGACGTAGACCTTGCGGTTCCCCATGGACAGCGAGGGGATGAACACCAGATCGCCCGACTGCAGCCACGGGTCGTCGGCGTCGGAGCCCTGAAACACGGCGCGGAACAGGTTCATTTCGCGCGGCTCCTGGCCGCGGCGGATCACCTGGATGCGCATCAGGTCGGCGTCGGCCCCCGGACCGCCGTGGGACGACAGGAACGACACCAGGCGGGTCGGCCCCTGGAGGGCCCACTCGCCCGGTCCGCTGTCGCTCCGCGCGGTCGATTTGACCTCCCCCATCAGGGCCACGCGGTGACCGGCGTACCTGGTCACCAGGAGCTCGACGTGTGTCTCGCGGTAGATCGACGCGAACCGGGCGACGATCTCGTCCTTCACCTCCACCACGCTGCGCCCGGCGATCTTGAGGGAGCCGATCCCGGTAACCGGCAGGAACGCCTCGCCATCGCTCTGCACCGTGAGCTTCAGCTCGTCGAGCTTCTGCCCGTTCCAGACCCTCAGGCTGAGGACGTCTCCGGCGGCGAACCGGTAGTCGGGGGACGGGGCGAAGCTGTCGCCGTCGTCGGCGGCGGTCACGCCGAGCGCGCACAGGGCGGCCAGCAGCAGGACCGCCGCGCCCCGCCACAGGCGACGCCGCCCGCGCGCCGCGAAGACGCGCGCCAGGGC
>JBOGOE010000200.1:0-6262 GCA_050747445.1 Candidatus Polarisedimenticolia bacterium
CCTGGTCACGGCGTCGCCGGCGTCCGCCCCGGCGCCGCCCGTCGTCGAGCCGCCCGACTTGCAGACGCTGCTGGTGAAGCTTGGGGAGAGAGCGCGGCTTTACGAGACGCTCGCCCTGCGGTTCATCTGCGTGGAGCGGGTGCGGCGCTTCGAGGACAAGCCGGGGGAGGAGCGGCGCTACGACTACATGTACGTCGAAGCGCAGGAGCAGCGCTACCTCCCCTATCGCCAGCGGCACACCGGCCGGCTCGGGAGAACGGTTCCGGAGCCGGACGTCATCTTCAGCTTCCCCGACTCCTATTCCTGGACGCTGATGTTCGCTCCCCGGCGCCAGCACCTGTTCCGCTTCACCTACTCCGGGCAGGAGTGGTACTCGCTCCGGCAGGCGCACATCCTGGAGTTCACCGCGCCTCTCCCCTTCACGTCCGGCACCACCATCTATGAATGGAGCGGGCGGGTCTGGGTCGATGCGGAAAACCACAACCTCCTCAGGGTCGAGGCGGAGCCTGGCAATCAGGCCGAGCGGCTGAAGCTGGAGCTGAAGGCGTACCGCCAGGCCCCCCGCTTTCTGATCTTCCCGATGGGGAAGAGGCCGCAGGGCGGACGCTATAACATCACTTTTCTCAACGAGTTCCAGAAGATCTCGCTGCCGGACGAAGCGGAGTACAGGGAGTTCGCTCTCGATCTCGAAGGAACGGAAGAGCTGGCGGGGATCGTCAGGCTGCGATACAGCGGCTACCAGTTCTTCAACGTCGACGCGAAGGACTTCATGAAGTGACGCCGGGGGCGCTCCGCTCCCTTCGTCCCTTCTCCAGATAGACATTGATCAGGCTGATCGCGGCGGGGGTGACCCCCGAGATCCGCCCCGCCTGGGCCAGGCTCTCCGGCCGCGCCCGCTCCAGCTTCTCGATCACCTCGCGGGACAGCCCCGGGATGACGGCATAGTCGAAGCCGTCCGGGATCCGCCTCCCCTCCTCGCGGCGCAGCCGCTCGACGTCGCGCGACTGGCGCTCGATGTAGCCGCCGTAGCGCATCCGGCTCGCGATCGCCCGGCGCTCGCGGGGCGACGGACCGCCGGCTCCGGCGACGCACGCCGGCGCCGCCTCGTCGGGGTGCGCCACCCCGGGGAGCGCCCCACCGAGAAACGCCTCGATCCCCTCCAGCGTGGCGTCGTTGCGTCGCAGGAGGAGCGCCGGTGTCGTCGGTCCGGGGATGCGGAACCCCAGGGTCGTCTCGGCGCGCCGCTGCGTCGCCGGGTCGGGGAAGATCGAGGTCGTTTCCAGAAGGAGCGTGAACCGGGCCACCCGGTCGCGCTTCTCCAGGAACCGCTCCCAGCGTGCGTCGCCGATCAGACCGGCGTCGCGGCCGCGCGGGGTCAGCCTGAGATCGGCGCTGTCGATGTCGAGGAGCAGACGGTACTCGGCGCGCGAGGTGAACATCCGGTACGGCTCGGTCGTCCCCTTCAGCACCAGGTCGTCGATCAGCACGCCGATGTAGGCCTCGGCGCGCGACAGGACGAGGGGCGGGCGACCGTGGACCCGGAGCGCCGCGTTGATCCCGGCCATCAGCCCGAGGGCCGCCGCCTCCTCGTAACCGGTGGTGCCGTTGATCTGGCCGGCGAGGAACAGCCCCCGCACCGCCTTGGTCTCCAGGGTGTGGCGGCAGGCGGTCGGCTGCACGAAGTCGTACTCCACGGCGTATCCGGCGCGCGCCACCTCCGCCCGCTCCAGCCCGGGGATCGAACGGACCATCGCCTCCTGCGCCGCCTCGGGCAGGCTGGTGGAGACGCCGTTCAGGTAGATCCAGGGATGGTCCCGCCCCTCCGGCTCGACGAAGATCTGGTGCCGGTGGCGGTCGGCGAACCGGACCACCTTGTCCTCGATCGACGGACAGTAGCGCGGTCCGACGGAGGTGATGGCGCCGGTGTAGAGGGGGGAGCGATCAAGGTTCTCGCGGATGATGGCATGGGTGCGCGGGTTGGTGAAGGTGACGTGGCAGTCGACCTGGGGGGCGTCGATCGACGCGGTCTCGAAGGAGAACGGCACCGGCTCGGGATCCCCCTGCTGGCGGTCCATCCGGTCGAAGTCGACCGAGGTCTTCAAGACCCGCGGCGGCGTGCCGGTCTTAAGCCGCCCCATCGGGAATCCCAGTCGCGCCAGCGCCGCCGACAGACCGACCGACGGCTTCTCGTGGATCCGCCCGCCCGGCCGGCTCGCGAGACCGACGTGCAACAGACCCCGCAGGAAGGTGCCGGTGGTCACGACGACGCAGGAGGCGTCGAGGGTCGCGCCGGACGCCAGGGTGACACCCCGCAGGACACCCCCCTCGACGACGAGGTCGGCGGCTTCCCCTTCGAGCAGGGTCAGCCCCGGCGCCGCCGCGATCGCGGCGGCCATGCGCGCCGCGTACCCCTCCTTGTCGGCCTGGGCGCGCGGCGCCTGCACCGCCGGCCCGCGGCTGCGGTTGAGAAGGCGGAACTGGATGCCGGTCTCGTCGATGGCGCGTCCCATTTCGCCGCCCAGGGCGTCGATCTCGCGCACCAGATGCCCCTTTGCCAGCCCGCCGATGGCCGGGTTGCAGGACATCCTCCCGACCGCCCCCGCGTCGAGCGTGACCAGGGCGGTCCGGCAACCCATCCGGGCGGCGGCCAGGGCCGCCTCGCAGCCGGCGTGGCCCGCGCCGATCACCACGACGTCATAGCTCATTTGCCGATGCAGAAATCGCGGAAGATCCGCTCGTAGATCCCTTCGACCCCGACGGCGCCGGTGATCTCCCCCAGCCGATCGAGGGCATCGCGCAGATCGAGCGCCAGGCATTCCGGCGGCATCCGGTCGCCGGCGGCCCCCTCGGCGCGCCGGATGGCGGCGGCGGCCTTGAGGAGCAGGTCGCGGTGGCGGACGTTGGTCACGAAGGTTCCTTCCTTCTCTCCGCGGCCCGCCGGACCGATCGCCGCGTGCAGCCGCCGGCGCAGGAGCTCGAACCCGTCGCCGGTTTTCGCCGAGACCTCGATTGCGGGGCGGACCGCCGCGCCGGTCAGGCCGCGCGGCAGGTCGCTCTTGTTCAGGACCACGATCGCCGCCCGCTCCGCCGCGTCGCGCAGCAGACGCCGCTCCTCGTCGTGCAGCGCCCGCGAGCGATCCAGGACCACCAGCCACAGATCGGCCCGTTCCATGGCGTCGCGCGCCCGGCGCACCGCCTCCGCCTCCGCCTCGTCGGCCGGCGCATGCAGCCCGGCGGTGTCGATCAGCACGACGGGAACGCCGTCGATCTCGACGGTCTCCTCCAGCAGGTCGCGGGTCGTCCCCGGGATCGGCGTGACGATGGCGCGTGACTCCTCGAGCAGCCGGTTGAACAGGCTGGACTTGCCGGCGTTCGGCGCCCCCACGATGACGACGCGCAGCCCTTCCCTGACGATCCGACCCCGCGCCCAGGTCGAGGCGAGGGCCTCGATCGAGGCGCGGATCGCCCGCAGGTCGACGGCGATCCCCTCTTCCGGCAGGAACAGGGGCGCCTCCCCCTCGTCGGGAAACTCGATGGCCGCCTCCAGCCGCGCTGCGCTCCCGGCCAGGCGGTCTTTGAGCCGATCGACCTCCGCCGCGATCCGGCCCCGCACCTGTTCGAACGCCGCCTGCGCCTGCCAGGCGGTGCGGGCCTCGATCAGATCGCGGATCGCCTCGGCGCGGGTGGCGTCGATCCGGCCGTTGAGGAACGCCCGGAGTGCGAACTCACCCGGGGTCGCCGGCCGGGCCCCGAGCCCGACCGCCGTCTCGACCAGGGCGCGGCCGACCGCCGGGCTGCCGTGCGACCAGAGCTCGGCCGTCTCCTCTCCGGTGAAGCCGCGCGGCGCCTCGAAGATCACCAGGTAGCCGTGATCGATCGCCGCGCCATC
This sequence comes from Candidatus Polarisedimenticolia bacterium, assembly GCA_050747445.1. Classification (GTDB taxonomy): domain Bacteria; phylum Acidobacteriota; class Polarisedimenticolia; order Gp22-AA2; family Gp22-AA2; genus JBOGOE01. The sequence goes on from JBOGOE010000200.1 coordinate 3,890, forward strand.
CGCGTCCGTGAAGCGGCCGAAGTCCAGACCGGGCGGCGCGGACGCGGGTTCGGCCGGCGCCGGCCGTCCGGCGGCGGCGCCGTCACGCGGTTGGAAGATCCGGCGGGCGATCGCGGCGGCACGCGGACCCGAGAGGCGGACGACGCCGATCCCGCCGCGCCCGGGGGGCGTGGAAATCGCCACGATCGTGTCGGATGGATCCGGGTTCATGACGGGCGGCCGGGAGCCTGGCGCGTCAGGCGCCGGTCAGGAGCCGGCGCCGGTTCCGCCGCGGGCCGGCCCTCCGCCCGGCCGGGCGGAGGGCCTGATGACCACCCGTTTCAGGAAGCCGTCGCCGACGCTCTTCGTTTCGACGCCGTCCATCTCCGAAAGGGCCAGGTGGACCAGGCGGCGCTCGTAGGGGTTCAGCGGGCTGAGCGCCTGCTCCTCTCCCTGCGCCAGCACCTTCTCCGCCGTCAACCGCGCGATCTCGACGATTTCCTCCTCGCGCTGGCGGCGGAAGCCGCCGCTGTCGACGTGGATCTTCTTGCCGCGGCGGCCGCGGTAGACGATCCGGTTGAGGAGGTACTGCGCGGCGCTGAGCGCCTCTCCCTTGCGGGCGAGAAGGACGCCGCTGTCGTCGCCTTTGACGTCCACCTCGATGGTCTCCCCCGCGTCGCGTGCCTCGACGCGGACGTCGAGACCCAGCCCCTGCAGCATCCGATCGGCGAGCCGCGTGACCTCCGCGGGCTCGGCGGCGGGCGCCTCCCCTTCCGGCGCGGGGTCGTCGTTACGGGTGTCGTCGCTCATGTCGAGGCCGTCTGCGCGCGCGCCAGCGGGTGCCGGTTCACGAGGTGCTGCTGGGCGATTCCGAGGATGTTGTTGACGAGCCAGTATAGCACCAGGCCCGAGGGGAACTGGAGGAAGAACCAGGTGAACATGATCGGCATCAGGTACATGATGCGCCGCTGGGTCGGGTCGGGTATCGACGAGGAGGTCATCACCTGCTGGATCAGCATGGTGGCCCCCATGACGATCGGCGTGACGTAGTACGGATCCTTCTGCGACAGGTCCGTGATCCAGAGCAGGAACGGCGCCTTGCGCAGCTCGATCGCCTGCGTGAGGATCTGGTAGAAGCCGTACAGGATCGGGATCTGGACCAGGAGCGGCAGGCAGCCCGACATGGTGCCGAAGGGATTGATCCCCTCCTCGCGGTACAGCGCCATCATTTCGTCGTTCATCTTCTGCCGGAGCTGGTAACGCGCCCGCGGGTTGCCGCGCTCCAGCTCCTTGCGCTCCAGCTTGCGGTAGCGCTCGCGCATCGACTTCACCTTGGGCTGGACCTTCTTCATCTTCTCCTGCATGACCTTCATCTTGACCTGGCCGCGATGCATGAAGGGGAAGAACAGCAGGCGGATCCCGATGGTCAGGATGACGATGGCCCAGCCGAAGTTCCCGGTGTAGCGTTCCAGCCATTTCATGGCGTTGAACAGCGGCAGGGCGATGACGCTGAAAAAGCCGAAATCGACCAGACGGCCCAGACCGTAGCCGAGCGAGTTCAGGAGATCGTGGTCCTTCGGCCCGACGAACAGCTTCACCTGCGACACGCCTTCCAGACGGACCATCCCGGCCAGATGGAAGTGCTCGCGCCCTTCCTCGACCAGCCGCAGCGTCTGCCAGCGGGCCTCCGCGGCCACCGGCAGCGGCGGGACGAACAGCGCTGCGAAATACTTGTCCTCGACACCGGCGTAGGCGAGGGTCGCCGCCACCCTGAACGGCTCCTCGGGCTTGATGTCGGCGCGCGGGCGGCGCTCCGGTTTGTCCACCTTCCCGGCCACGGCCCACGTGGTGTCGGCGTACTGACCCGATTCCAGACCGGTGTGGCCGGAGAACCCGGCGCCCCAGACGACGGTCGGGGCGACCGGCCGGCCCGCGACCTGCGCTGCGTAGCCGAACTCCGCCAGGTAGGAGTCGTGCGGCACCGCCAGGGTCTTGGTGGCGGCCGTCCCCTTCCCGTCGCTCCAGGAGAAGCCGACCCGGGTGACGGGGCGGCCGTCGTGCGTCTCCTCGCTCCGCTCGACCCGGAACAGCCCCTCGGCGAGCGCCCGGGTCGCGGCCGCGTCCTCCAGCAGGAGCTGCAGCGGCAGCAGCCCCAGCCTGGCGCCGGCGGGCGATACGAGATCGAGCGGCGCGCCGTCTTCGTCAACGTAGTTGAGGAGCTTCCAGGAGGTCGCCCGGCCCCCGCGATTGCTCAGGCGGATCGACACCAGCGGCGTTTCGATGGCGATCTCCTCCTCGACTGCCGCCGCGATGACGCGTCCCTCCGGCAGCTCGGGTCGGACCGAGGCGAGCGACCCCGCCAGCCCCGCAGGCAGCGGCGCGGCGCCCGCGGGG
>JBOGOE010000201.1:0-12931 GCA_050747445.1 Candidatus Polarisedimenticolia bacterium
CTTCCGGGCCGCCCCCGCCGCCGGCTCCGGTCCCGCGTGTCTGTGGCTCATCCGCCGGCGCCTCCCATCCGCCCCGCCGGGGCGCCGCGCCCGCTCAGGATCTCGGAGCAGGCGCGCCGCACCGGACCGCGGAACACCCGCCCCCCCTTCTCCACCGCCGCCATGGCGTCCGCGGTGCCGATCCGCTGCAGCGCCCAGGCGGCGGCGATCCGGACCGGATCGCCGGCCCGGGGCGGCAGCCAGAAACCGCGCAGCAGGATGGTCTGCAGGCGGGGCACCGACTCGTTGGCCCCCAGCTCGCCCAGGACGCTGATCGCCTCCCGCAGCTGCCGGTTCCCCTTGCCGAACGGGCTGAGCCGCTCGGTCCGATGCAGGAAGGTGTCGACCGTCCGCTGCCGGTCGATGGTCGCCAGGGCGCGCGCCGCGACCTCCCCGATGTCCGGATCGTCCAGCGATTCGCTCAGGATGGCGAAGGCGCGCGGACCGCCGATCTTCCCCAGGGCGGTCGCCGCCTCGCGCCGCACCCGCGCCTCCGTGTGGGCAAGCAGGGAGGCGATCGGGCCGATGGTGCCGGCGTCGCCGATCTCACCGAGGATCAGGATGACGTTCCGCACCAGGTACCACGACTCGTCGTTGAGCCGCCGCAGCAGCGCCGGCACCGCCGCGCGCCCCCGGCCGGCCACGTAGCTCAGGAGCGTGCGGCGGATCTCCCAGTCCTGCTCCTCCGCCAGGCCCCGCAGGAGCGGCTCGATGGCGTGCGGACCGAGCTCCTCCAGCCCCTCCACGAACCCCTGCTTCATCTCCGGCGTCAGGTCGTGGAACCTCTCCCGGTAGCACTGCAGCGACCGGGTGGCCAGCGTTCCGAGGGCCCGACCCGCCGCCTCCAGGACGTGGGGCGGGTGCGACGGGCTGGCGTTCTGGAGACCCCGGATGGAGCGGCCGACCTGCCCGCATTCGGCCAGCCAGGCCGGTCGGATCTCCCGGACCCGCTTCTCCACCTGGTCGATGGCCACCCAGAGCCGCGCCGGCTCCGAATCGACCTCCAGGATGTCGCCGTACAGCAGCCAGGCGCGGCGGGCGATCCCTTCCGCCGTCAGCGCCTCCCGGATGCCCGGAGCCGCCAGGAGCTCCTCGCGGGTCCTGGCGTCGAGCGCCGGCGCCTGCTCTCCCATCAGCTCCAGCAGGCTCTTGTACTCGCGCGAGATCCAGTCGTCCTGCGCCTCGGTGATCAGCTCCTCGACCGCCTGCCAGACGTCGGCCGGCGGGTGGTTGCCGGTCCGCCGGGCCGCCTGGATGGCGTCCAGCATCGAGCCACGCGCGCCGTCCGCCGCGGTTCCCTTGTCGATCAGGACCTTCTTGATGACCGAAGCGAGACGGGCGCTCAGCGCCCCTTCCGACTGCACCATCGAGACGATCAGGTCGCCGACGCTGTCGTCCGGCAGGTTGGCGCGCACCAGCCGCGCCATGTCGAGCGTGGTCCCCGGGACCGGGATGCTCGACTGCAGGAGCGCCATCCGCCCCTCGTGATCCAGTTGATTGAGGGCGGCCCCCAGGTTCTTCGCCAGCGCCGTCAGGCCGTCGGGATCCGCGGCGGCCACCGCTTCGGACAGCCGCGTGAAGGCCGTCGTAAGCGGGGCCGCCCGGTCGGGGAGGGTGGCGGTCAACTCCTGGATCGAGGCGACCAGACGGGAGGCGGCGGCCGCGTCGTGGGCCACCAGGGCGATCAGCTGGTCCGCCCCGGCCGGCTTGCGGGCGTCCTGGCCGAGGAGGAACCTGCCGAGGAGATCGTTCCACGACAGCGGCGCGGCGGCGGGCTTCTCCGCGGCGCCCCCCGCACCCGCCTCGACCGCCCCTCCGGTCCGGGCCCCCTTGAGGACGCCGGCCAGATCGAAATCCTCCACCCCGATCCCGGCCGGCCGGATCTCTTGCAGACAGCGGGCGGCGCCGCCCCGGGCCCTGATGGTCGCGGCGTCGAGCGACATCGCACCGAGGAACTTCTTGATCGACTCCTCGTCCACGGGAAGCCCGAGCGACAGGGCGCCGACGCCGCGACGGTTCAGGTACGAGGCGAAGCCGGAGAGGGCCGCGTCGTCCGGATCGATCGGCTCGCCGTCCAGGAGGAACCCGGTCTCCGCGACCCCGAGGCGGACGCCCTCCCGTGCCGCCAGGGCGTCCCGGAGGGCCCCACCCGATCGCGCCAGGGCGGCGACCACGGTTGGATGCTGGTCGGGGTAGAAAGCGATCGCCTTCATCGACGCCGACATCTGTCTGAGGGCTGTCGCCAGCAGGCTCCGGGGATCGCGACCATCGGGCATCCGGGTCTCCGGCAGGGGTGGTGACCGGGCGCCACTAATTATGATGCGCGCCCCCTGCGAAATGCAAACCCGCCCACCGCCCTCAAATAATTCCCTAAAGCGTTTCAGGCCAATGTATTAGGTGCATAACACCCTGCCCAGGCGGGCCGGATTGCGGCCCGGAGCCTTGACCCGGAGCCCTCCGTTTCGCTACGATCCACCGCACCTGCAGGAGCTCTCAATGCGACAGCACACGAATCGAGCCGACCACCCCGGAGATCACGCTTCGGTGATGCGGGAAGTGGCGGCGCGGCGGCTCCTGTCCGGTGGTTTCGCAGCCAACCTCCGCAAGACCCGTCCTCTCCTGTCCGACACATAACCGACGTTCCGGCCGGCGACAACCCCGGCACCTGTCCCCAGGCGCGGTAGTGGTGGTCGCGGCTCTCAGAGCCCGGGGGGAGCTTTTTTCTTTTTTCATGAAGACTTAGAGGTTCTCATATGAAGAACAACATGAAGCGAGACGCCAGGCCGCCCGCCAAGGGTGGCCCTGACGAAGTGGTGGTTCTGTCCGCCGTCCGGCTGGCGGCGGGCCGGACCGGCAACGGTTCCGCCCGCAGAAGGGATCCGGCGACCAACGGCAGCATCCGGGTCGCCCCCCGATCGGGGAGCGCCGTGCCGGCGGCTCTCCCCGAGAAGCGCCCCGCGGTCCGCCATTCCCTGAAGGCGGCGGCCAAGGCGAGGGTGCGGCGCTCGGCACGCCGCATGTCCCCTGAAAAGGTGATCAAGGAGTCGCAGCACTGGCTCGACGTCATCACCAAGGGGAAGGCCCTCCCGATGTCCGCCAAGAAGCGGATCGTCAAGGAGACCATCAAGTCGTTCGACGCCTACTTCAATTCGGGCTTCCTGGAGTACCGGAAGTCGGTCGCCGAGGCCGACCAGTATGCTGCCATCGAGTGGACCGGCGAGGGGGTGTACGTCGAGGACATCATGGGGCGGCAGTACATCGACTGCCTCGGGGGGTTCGGGATCTACAGCGCCGGGATCCGCCACCCAAAAATCGTGGCGGCGGTCCAGGCGCAGCTCCAGAGGATGCCGCTGTCGAGCCAGGAGCTGCTCGACCCGCTGCGCGGCGCGCTCGCCGAGCTCCTGGGGGAGATCGCCCCGGGCAATCTCCAGAAGTGCTTCTTCATCAACAACGGCACCGACGCCGTCGAGGGGGCGATGAAGCTGGCCCGACTCCACACCCAGAAATCGGGCTTCATCTCCACGCTGCGCGGGTTCCACGGCAAGTCGTACGGGTCGCTGTCGCTGATGGGGAAGGCCGACTTCCGGGTGGCCTTCGAGCCGCTCCTGCAGGACGTCTACTTCGTCGAATTCGGCGACGCCGACGAGGTCGAGTGGCAGCTCAAGAAGGCCCGCGACGTGGGGTTGGACATCGCCGCGGTGGTCGCCGAGCCGATCCAGGGGGAGGCCGGCGCCATCGTGCCGCCGGAGGACTACTGGCCGCGGCTCCGGGAGATCTGCGATGAGTACGACGTCCTGCTGATCGCCGACGAGGTGCAGACCGGGATGGGTCGCACCGGCAAGCTGTTCGGCGTCGATCACTGGGACGTGATCCCCGACATCATGTGCCTCGGCAAGGCGGTCGGCGGCGGGGTGATGCCGCTGTCGGCGTTCATCAGCACCCCGGAGATCTGGAAGGTGCTCGAGGACAACCCGTTCCTGCACTCTTCGACCTTCGGCGGCAACCCGCTGGCCTGCGCCGCCGGGATCGCCGCCGTCAACGTCACCCTGTCCGAGGACCTGCCGGGGAAGGCCGCCGAGGCGGGGGACTACTTCCTCGCGGGGCTCCGGGAGATCCAGTCCCGCTACCCCGACCAGGTGGTCGAGGTCCGGGGCCGGGGGCTCCTCATCGGGGTCGAGTTCGTCAGCACCGAGTTCGGCTACTCGGTTGCGGCGGGGTTGTTCCGGCGCGGGGTGCTGGTCGCCGGGACCCTGCTCAACGCCAAGACCCTTCGTTTCGAGCCGGCCCTCTTCATAACCAGGAAGCAGATCGACGAGGTCCTCAACGCCCTCGAGGACACTCTGCGGAGCCTGGCGTGAACCTTCCCATCGACAAGGACCTGACCCGCGCGGAGCAGGACGCCCTGGCCGCGGAGGGGATCGACAACTGGAACACCTACCTGCGCCGCTTTCCAAAGCCCAAGGACCGGGACCGCGACCGCAGCCTGATCGAGTGGAGCGGCGAGGGGTCGCTCATCCGCAACATCTACGGCGAGGAGTACGTCGACTGCCTCGGGGGGTACGGCATCTTCTCCCTGGGGCACCGCCACCCGGAGGTGGTGGCGGCGGTCAAATCGCAGCTCGACCGGATGCCGCTCCACAGCCAGTACCTGGTGAACCCGATCACCGCGGAGGCCGGCCGCCGGCTGGCCGAAGTCGCGCCCGGGAACCTCAAGCGGACCTTCTTCTGCAACAGCGGCACCGAGGCGATCGAAGGGGCGCTCAAGCTGGCGCGCCTTTATACGAAGAAGCGCGGCTTCATCTCCACCGAGAACTCGTTCCACGGAAAGAGCCTCGGCAGCCTGTCGGTCACCGGGCGCGCGGTCTTCCGCGAGCCGTTCCAGCCGCTCCTGCAGGACGTGACCTTCGTGCCGTACGGCGACGCGGCCGCCGTGGAGCGGGCGATCACCCGCGACACCGCCGCCTTCGTGGTCGAGCCGGTGCAGGGGGAGGGCGGGGTCATCGTCCCGCCTGACGACTATCTCCCGGCGGTGCGGGAGACCTGCTCCAGGCACGACGTCCTGCTGATCGCCGACGAAGTGCAGACGGGACTCGGACGCACCGGCGCCCTGTTCGGCGTCAACCACTGGAACGTCGTCCCCGACATCCTCTGCCTGGCGAAGGCGCTGTCGGGGGGGGTGGTCCCCTGCGGCTCGTTCACCACGCGGGACGACATCTTCGCCGCCTTCCACGCCAACCCGATGTGGCACTCCTCGACCTTCGGCAACAACCCCCTCGCCGCCACCGCCGCCGCCAAGGCGATCGAGATCACCGTGCGCGATCGGCTGTCGGAGCGGTCGCGGCGGCTGGGGGAGGGACTGCTCGGCCGGCTGCGGGAGCTGCAGGCGAAACACCCGGCGCTGGTCCGCGCGGTCCGCGGCAAGGGGCTGCTGCTCGGGATGGAGATGCGGGACGAGGCGCTCGGGGGGGCGCTCGCCGACGCCCTCTACACCCGGCGCATCCTGGTGGCCTACGCCCTCAACCGGCCGACGGTGATCCGCGTCGAGCCGCCCCTCAACATCCCGGAGGCCTACCTCGACCGCCTGGTCCAGGCGCTCGACGAATCGCTCCACACGCTCGGCACGCGCTGAAATCGATCGCGGCGGGCGGCCCGTGACGGGGCGGGGGTACGTATACTCCGCCGTTTCCGCGGCCGCCGCGGGCGCGCGCGGCCGCAGGGCCTGATCCCGGGGACCGTTCATGGCGAAGATGTGGATCGAAGGCCGGTGGACCGACAGCGTCTCCCGGAGGACCTTCGCGGTCGACAACCCGGCGACCGAGGAGATCCTGGACGAGGTGCCGCGCGGCGACGACAAGGACGTGGCCCTGGCGGTCGCATCGGCCGCCGCGGCGTTCCGCGACTGGCGCCACCTCCCCGGGGTGGAGCGGGCGGGGCTCATGCACCAGGTGGCGCGCCGCCTGCGCGATCGGCACATGGCGATCGCCCGCCAGCTGACCCTCGAGGGGGGGAAGCCGCTCATCGAGAACCTCGACGAGATCGAATGGTGCGCCGCCTGCTTCGACTACTACGGCGAGCTGGCGCGCGACCAGGGTGGGAAGGTGGTGGCTCCCGGGTTCCGGCACCAGCTCAACTTCGTGCGCAAGGAGCCGTTCGGCGTGGTGGCCGCCATCGCCCCCTGGAACTACCCGCTGCTGCTCCTGACCTGGAAGCTGGCGCCGGCGCTGGCGGCCGGCAACACCGTGGTCGTCAAGCCCTCCAACGAGACGCCGCTGTCCACCCTGATGCTGGCGGAGGACCTGGCGATCCTCGGGAACGGCGTGGTCAACATCGTCACCGGCTACGGCCCCGAGGTCGGCGAGGCGCTGGTCGTCCACCCGGAGGTGCCGCTGGTCGCCTTCACCGGCAGCATCGCGACCGGGAGGTTGATCGCCCGGGCGGCGGCGGACCATCTCAAGAAGACCAACCTCGAGCTGGGGGGGAACGACCCGTTCATCGTCTGCGACGACGTCGATCTCGACGTCGCGGCGCGCGGCGCGGTGTGGGCCGCCTTCCTCAACATGGGGCAGGTCTGCACCTCGGGCGAGCGGTTCTACGTCTTCCAGAAGGTGTACGACGAGTTCGTCAGGAAGTTCGTCGCCCTCACCCGGACGCTCCGGATCGGGAATCCCCTGGGTCCCGACATCGACTGCGGCCCGCTGATCCGCGAGTCGCATCGCACGCAGATCGAGCGGAAGATCGAGGCGGCGGCGGCCCAGGGCGCGCGGGTCGCCTGCGGCGGCCGGCGGCCCCCCCATCTCAAGAAGGGGTTCTTCTTCGAGCCGACCGTGCTCACCAACGTCAGCCACGACATGGACCTGATGCGCTCCGAGACCTTCGGCCCGATCGCCCCGATCATGCCGGTCAGCGGGATCGAGGAGGCGGTGCGGCTGGCGGACGACTCCGAGTACGGGCTGGGGGCCAACATCTACACCAACAACCTGGAGCACGCCCTGTACGCCATGGAGAACGTGCACGCCGGCACCTTCTGGATCAACGATCCGCTGACCGACAACGACGCCGCGCCGTTCGGCGGCATGCGGCGGTCGGGGATCGGCCGCGAGCTGGGGATCGAGGGGCTCGACGCCTTCCGCGAGCCGAAGCACGTCCATCTCGACTGGAAGATCGAGGCCAAGCCCTACTGGTACCCGTACCGCTGGGACCATCTCAAGAAGGACGCCTGAGCCATGCGCAAGCACATCGTCCTGAAAACCGCCGTCCCGGGCCCCAGGTCGCTGGAGCTGATCAAGGCGCGCGAGGCGGCCGTCCCGCGCGGTCCCTTCAACATCAACCCGATCGTCATGGCGAAGGGGGAGGGAGCGATCCTCGAGGACGTCGACGGCAACCGCTTCATCGACTTCGCCGGCGGCATCGGGGTGCTCAACGTCGGGCACGCCCCGGAAAAGGTGGTGCGGGCGATCCAGCAGCAGGCTTCGATGTTCACCCACTCCTGCTTCCACGTCGCCATGAACGAGCCGTACATCCGCCTGGCCGAGGTGATGAACCGCATCACCCCCGGGGCGTTTCCAAAGAAGACCTTCTTCGTGAACACCGGGGCGGAGGGGGTGGAGAACGCCGTCAAGGTGGCGCGCAATTACACGAAGCGGACCGGGGTGATCTGTTTCGAGGACGCCTTCCACGGCCGCACGCTTCTGGCGATGTCGCTGACCAGCAAGGTGCACCCCTACAAGGACCACTTCGGCCCGTACGCGCCGGAGGTCCACCGGATGCCGTACGCCTACTGCTACCGCTGCCCGTGGGGAAAGAAGTACCCGGGGTGCAACATCGAGTGCGGCACCTTCATCGAGGATTTCTTCAAGCGCTACGTCGATCCGACCACGGTCGCCGCCCTGATCGTCGAGCCGGTCCTGGGGGAGGGGGGGTTCATCATGCCCCCGCGGGAGTACTACCCGATCCTGTTCAACCTGTGCAGGAAGCACGGCATCCTGGTGATCGCCGACGAGGTGCAGACCGGCTTCGGGCGGACCGGAACGATGTTCGCCTGCGGGCACTGGGGGATCGAGCCGGATCTGATCGTCACCAGCAAGTCGATGGCCGCCGGTCTGCCGCTCGCCGCGGTCACCGGCCGGGCCGAGATCATGGACGGACCGATGCCGGGGAGCCTCGGCGGGACCTTCGGCGGCAACCCGGTGTCGTGCGCCGCGGCCCTCGCCGCCATCGAGCTGCTCGAAAAGCACAACCTGGCGGAGCGGGCGGCGAAGATCGGCGACAAGGTGCGCGATCGCTTCGAGGCCCTCTGGAAGAAATGCCCGCACGTCGGCAACGTGCGGGGCGTCGGCGCGATGCGGGCCATCGAGTTCGTCAAGGACCGCGCCACCAAGGAGCCGGCGAAGGAGCTGGTGAACCGGATCCTGCGTCTGTGCCTGGAGCGGGGTCTGGTCACCATCAGCGCCGGGACCTACGGCAACGTCATCCGCACCCTGTTCCCGCTGGTGATCACCGAGGAGCAGCTGGAGGAGGGGCTGGAGGTCCTGGAGGGGGCGATCCTGGAGGCGTCGCAAGCGCTGCAGCCGGCGCCCGTCGAAACCCGCCCGTCCGCGCCGATCGCCCCGCCGATCGGGCCGGCGTCCAACGCCGTCTGACGCCGCCGGCGGCCCGGCGCGGCCGTCGGACCGGCACGAGGAGGCCGTCATGCTGCTCGAGGGGAAGAAGGGGCTGATCGCCGGCGTCGCCAACAAGCGGAGCATCGCCTGGGGGATCGCCGAGGCGCTCGCCCGCGAAGGGTGCCGGCTGGCGTTCAACTACCAGGGGGAGCGTCTGGAGGAGAACGTCCGGTCGCTGGCGGCGGATCTCCCGGGGTCGCTGGTCCTGCCGATGGACGTCACCGCCGACGATCAGATCGACGCCCTGTTCTCCCGCTTGAAAACTGAGTTCGGGCGGCTCGACCTGCTGATCCACTGCGTCGCCTTCGCCCCGAAGACCGATCTGGAGGGGGAGTTCCTGGCGACCAGCCGGGACGGGTTCCGGAGCACCCTCGACATCAGCGCCTACTCGCTCGTCGCCCTGGCGCAGCGGGCCGCGCCGCTCATGGACCAGGGGGGCAGCATCGTGGCGCTGACCTATCTGGGTTCGGAGAAGGTGGTCCCCGGCTACAACGTCATGGGGGTCGCCAAGGCGGCCCTCGAAGCCTCGGTCCGCTACCTGGCGCACGACCTCGGCAAGCGCAACATCCGGGTCAACGCCATCTCCTCCGGGCCGATCAGCACCCTGGCGGCGCGCGGCGTCCCGGGGTTCGTGAAAATGCTGCAGATCGTGCGCGAGCGTTCCCCCCTGCCGCGCAACACCGAGCCGGCCGAGGTGGGGGACGTGGCGATGTTCCTCTGTTCCAGCCTGTCGCGCGGCATCACCGGCGAGATCCTCTACGTGGACAACGGCTACCACGTCATGGGGATGTAGCACGGACGCCGCGGTCGCGACCCGCGATCTGTGCAAGACCTACCCTTCGGGGTCGCGCTCCCGCCCCGGCGTGCAGGCCCTCAAGGGACTCGAGCTGTCGGTGCCGCGGGGCCGGATCTTCGGTCTCCTCGGCCCCAACGGCGCCGGCAAGACCACCCTCGCCAAGCTGCTCCTGGGGATCGCCTTCCCGACGCGGGGGAGCGCCGCCGTCCTGGGGAGGCCGCCCGGCGACCTGGGCTCCCTGGCGCGCATCGGCTACCTGCCCGAGGGGCACCGTTATCCGCCGCACCTGACCGGCACGCAGGTGCTGATCCATTTCGCGCGTCTGTCGGGGATCCCGGCCGCGGGCCGCGCGGCGCGGGTCGCGGCGCTCCTGCGCCGGGTCGGGCTCCAGGAATGGGGCGGCATGCGGGCGCAGCGCTACTCCAAGGGGATGCTGCAGCGGATCGGTCTGGCCCAGGCCCTCCTCAACGAGCCGGATCTCCTGATCCTCGACGAGCCGACCGACGGGGTCGATCCCCTCGGCCGCCGCGCCATCCGCGACCTCCTCCTGCAGGAGAAGGAGCGCGGGGCGACCATCTTCCTGAGCTCGCACCTGCTGTCGGAAGTGGAACGACTGTGCGACCGGGTCGCCATCCTGAAGGACGGGACCCTCCTCAGGGAGGGGAGCGTGGAGGACCTGACCCGGTCGAAGGGGACGACGCGTCTCGAGGTGCGCGGGCTGCCCCCGGACAGCCTGCCGCGTCTGGCGGCGATCGCGCCGGTGGTCCAGACGGCCGCGGGGCGTCTGGAGGTCGCCACCGCCGACCCCGCCCCGCTCAACGCGCTGCTCGACGCGGTGCGGGCGGCGGGGGGGCTGATCGTCTCGGTCGTCCCCCATCGCGAGAGCCTCGAGGAGGCGTTCGTGGAGATCGTCGCCGACGAGGCCCCGCCGGCGCCGCCGGCCGGAGGGACGGCATGAAGATCGCGGCGATCCTGATCGACACCGTCCGCGAGCTGGTGTACCGCCGGACCCTGGTGGTCTACACCGCCATCGTCACCCTGGTGCTGCTGCTGTTCGCCCTGGCGCTCCGGACCGACATCGCCGGCGGCGCCATCGCCTCGCTGACCATCCTCGGCCAGGAAGGACGGCCGGCCCCCGGCGGCTTCCGGATCGGGGGTCCCCCCGGCCCCGAGGGGGCGCTCCTGACCGCCGAAGCCTTCGTCCGCTGGGTGCAGTTCGGCGCCTCGCTCGCCCTCTACGGTCTGGGGGTGATGCTCTCCACCTTCGCCACCGCCGGGCTGGTTCCCCGCATGCTCGAGCGGGGGACGATCGATCTGCTGCTGTCGAAGCCGATCGGCCGGACGCGGCTGTTCCTGGCGCGCTGGCTCGGGGGGCTCCTGGCGGCTTCGGTCAACCTCGTCTACATGGTCGCCGGGCTCGGAATCATCCTGGCGTTCAAGACCGGCGTCTGGAACGGCGGGTTCTTCGCGAGCGCCCTGGTGATGGTGCTGTATTTCGCCTGCCTCCTGTCGTGGATCGTCCTCCTGGGGATCCTGTTCCGCTCGGCGGCCGTGAGCACCATGCTGGCGGCCATGATCGTCGTGGCGAGCCTTCTGGTCCGGCCGGCGCACGAGACGCGCGACTGGCTGTACCTCCTGGGGCCGGGCGGCCGGGCGGCGGCGCGCGCCGCGGTCGAGGGGTTGTATCACCTGTTCCCCCGCACCTGGGATTTCGGACGGATGGCGTTCGCGCTGATCGTCGAGCGTGGCACAATCGACGGGCCGGCGGTCCTGGGCTCGGCGCTCTCCGGGGCGGGGGCGCTGGCGCTGGCGGCCTGGCTGTTCCACCGGCGGGACTTCTGACGCGACTTCCGAGCGGAGGATCGGACATGAGGCGTGCGGCGCGGGTGACGGCGGCGGCGGTGCTGTGCGGGCTGGTCCTGGCCTGCGCCGGCCGGAAGGACGGCGCCGCGATCGTAAAGCGGAGCCTGCTCGGGACCCTGCCGAAGGAGAGCGTGGCGCTCCTGGTCCTCGAGACGCGCGCCATCGGCCGCGCCGGCGCCCGCGCGGAGTGGCTCCGGGAATTCGCCCGGATCGCGGAAGAGGGGCCGTTCCGGGAGATCCGCGATCGGCTCGGCATGGAGCTGCTGGCGGGGACCGGGCGGATCGGCATGGCGGTCATCCCGCGCCCCGATCACAAGGTCGCGTACGGGATCGTCGCCGAAGGTAAATACGACCGGGACAAGGCGCGCGCGGTGATCGGCGGCGGGGAGATCGGCACCCTGGTGGAGGCGGGCGACACCCTGCCGGATCTGTCGCTCCTCATCCTCGACGGCGGTCTGGCGGTCGGCCCGCGGGACGTGCTGGAGACGATCCGGAGCAACGCCGCGCATCGCGGGCGCGGCCTGGACGACAACGGCGGTCTCCTCGAGGCCCTGCGCCGGCTGCCCGCCGCCGCCCAGATCTGGGGGGCGATCGACGTGCGGACCCTGTCGTCCCTGATGCGCGGCTACGCCGGCAGCCGCGGCACGGCCCTGCAGACCCTGCCCGCGGGCCCGCAGATCGAAAGCCTCCGCTCGCTGGCGTTCGAGGGGCGGGTGGGGGAGCGTCTGGAGTTCCGCCTCCTCGGAGAAGCCGAGGGGGAGGACCGGGCGAGGGGGCTGGCCGATGCGGTCCGCGGCGTTCTGGCGATGGCGCGGATGGGGGCCGGCAAGGAGGCGGAGAAGGACTGGCTCGAACTGCTCGACGGGATGGCGGTCGATCAGGGAGGGGCGCTGGTCGAGCTGCGCGGCGCCGTCCCCGGTCCCCTCCTGAAATCGATGGCCGCGAAGGCCGGCGAGCTCAGCGCCCCGGCCGCGGACCCGCCGCTCCCGCCCGGCGGCGCTGGAACTCCTCCATCAGGGTCATGAGCCGCTCGACCTCGATCTGAAGGCGCTCCAGCGGCGGGCGGACCCCTTCCACCGGAGCCGCCTGCGGCCGCGCCAGGTTCCGGACCAGGGCGTGGATCGCGGTCACCGGCTGGCTGAGGTCGTGGACCAGATCCCGGTAGGGCCGGTAGAAGGCGAATCGCAACAGGGCCGCGACCCCGGCACGCAGCTCCCCCGGGGCGGGCGGCCGGCCCAAGGTCAGGCTGGCGTCCTCGTGCCAGCCGGCCGGCAACCCGGAGGCGGCCCCTTCCTTGCCGCGCCCAAGCGCCAGGACCGGGAACGACGCCCGCCCGGCGCGCGGCTCGAGGAGCCCGGCGACCGAGCGCAGCGTGTCCGGCGCCAGATCCCGGTCGAGGACCAGGAGATCGGGGAGCGCGGCGCGCAGCTCCTCCAGTCCCTCCCGCCCCCCGAAAACCCCGACCCGGTGCCCCTCGGCCCTCAGCAGCGAGTCGACCGGACCGGCGACGTCGTCGTCCTCCGACAGGACGAGGACCGCCGCGCCCGCCGGTCCCGGCCCGCCCGCGGAGGGC
>JBOGOE010000202.1:0-9638 GCA_050747445.1 Candidatus Polarisedimenticolia bacterium
GCGCACGCTCCTGTCGGCGGCCTTCGCGTTCGGAGGGGCCGGCGCCGCGGCGCTCCTGGCCACCGTCGTGGTGCTTTACACCAGCGGCGACGAAGGGGCCCGAGCCGTCCTGACGACCGCAGTCGCCCTGGGACAGGCCGCGGTCCGCCTGTGGGAAGGAGCCGCCTTCGCCGCCTGGACGCTGCTTTCGGCCGCGGGGCCGCTCGTCCACGCCCTGCTCGACGTGGCGCACGTCGCGGCGCCCCTCCTGCGCGGTCTGCTGGCGGCGGTGGCGCTCGCCGGCCTCCTGTCGATCCTTCTCAGCCTGCTGGTCTTCGCCCGGGCGCGCTCGGCATCCCCGGGGATCCCCTTACAGGGAGGTGTCCGATGAACCGCCGGCTCCGGAGCGCGGCCGTTCCGGCCGCGCTGCTCGCCCTCGCGGCCGCGTTCGCACCCGCACCGGCGGCCGCACCGGACGCCACCGGGCCCGCCGGCCCCCCGGTCCTCGGCGTCGAGGTCCAGATCCACCCCAACGTCACCATCAGCCTGGACGGCGACGAGGAGGAGGGGGCAGTCCCGAGCGTCGCGGTCTCGGACAACGTCTACGTCCCGAAGGGGGAGATCCACGAGGGGGACATCGTCAATATCTTCGGCGATGTCAACGTGGAGGGGATCGTCAGCGGCGACGTGGTCGTGATCCTCGGTTCGCTCCGCCTCGCCGGCACCATCGAGGGTTCGGTGGTGACCATCTTCTCGGGGGCCCGGCTGGAACAGGGAGCCGCTGTGGAGCAGGAGATGGTCAACGTCGGCGGCCGCCTGTCGCGCTCCGCCGGCAGCCGCGTCGAAGGGGAGCTGGTCAACATCAACCTCGGGGAGTTCGTCCCGTTCGCCCACGGCGAAGGGCTGTCGGCCCTGGCCCGCTTCTGGCTCTTCCTGAAGCTGGCGAGCCTGGGGATGTTCTTCCTGGTCGTGCTGCTGCTCGCCGCCCTCATCCCGCGGCGTCTGAGCGTCATCGCCGCCGCGCTCCCGAAGCGCTGGGGCTGGGCGCTCCTCACCGGCCTGGCGGCCTATGCCGCGTTCGTGGTCGCCTTCCTGATCCTGTTCGTCAGCATCCTGGGGATCCCGCTGGCGCTCGCCCTCGGACTCTGCATGATGGGGACCAAGTGGATCGGTCTGACGTCGATCCTCTACCTGGTGGGCCGGACCGCCGGGCGCAACCTGTTCCAGCGCGAGCCGTCGCCTCTGGCTTCGGCCCTGGGGGGCTTCGCGATCTACGCGGTGTTGTCGCTGATCCCGCTGCTCGACGTTGCCCTCGGGCTGATCCTCAACGCCCTGGCGGTCGGCATCGCCCTCCTGACCCGCTACGGCTCCGAGGAGCCCTGGCGGCGCGGTCTGCCGGGCCCCGGGGCCCCCGCCCGATCCGCTCCGGTGGGGACCGGGATCCCGCCGCGACCGGCGCCGGAACCTCCGCCCGTGCACGGCTCCTGACGGCGTCCTGTCTCAGAAATCCACCGCGAACCCCACCACCGGAGTGAAGGGAGCCTGCGTGTCGGCGACCTCGTGGAACGTTCCGGTCGCCGCATCGAACACCGGAGCGAGGTGGCGCACGTTGTGCCGGTCGGTCGCGTTCAGGATCTCCAGAAACCCCTCCAGCGCGCCGTGACGCGTGGCCACCCGGCGGCCGACCCGCAGGTCGAGCCGGGCCGACGCCGGCAGGCGGGCGGCGTTGAGGCTCCCCAGCCGCCGTCCGTAGACGACGCCGTCGGGCCACGGGATCTGCGGCGTGTAGGGCAGCCCGCCCGCTACCCGGAGCGTCGCCCCGGCCTCCCAGCCGCGCGGCAGGTCGTGATCGATCTGCAGGCTGGCGGCATGACGCCGATCGGTGTTCCGGTAATAGGTCAGGCCGTCCTTCCGCTGGGTGGCGAGCAGCCAGCCCCAGGCCAGGCGCCAGCGCCACCCTCGCGCTCCTCCCAGCATCGTCAGATCGACGCGGGCTCAGCCAGGTCCCGGGCGTTCCGGAAAACCGGTCGGCACGCACGCCGACGCGTCCCGCCCATCGTCCCGCCCGGAAGGCGTCCTCGACGAACACCCCGGTGGTCCGGACCGTGTCCCGCTCCGCCGCGTCCACCAGGAGGTAGCCGTCCGGCACCGACCCGGTGATCGACGCCGAGGCGTCCACCGTGCTCGGGGCGGCGCGCAATTTCAGGAGGGTCCGCGGGTCGAGAGGCAGGTCGAGGCGGGCCCGGAAGCCGCGGCTTTCCGCCCGCATGGCGGCCACCTCGCCCGCGGTGAACTCCTCCCGGTAGCGGCTCGCCGCCTCCAGGATTCCCAGCTCGAGACGACCGGCCGGGCCCGCCGGCAGGCTCCAGGCCGCGTGCAGATCATGCAGCCCCAGTGACTCGACGCCCGGCGCCAGACCGGCGAACCGGTACCACCCTTCAGGATCGGTGAGGACGGCCCGCGTGGACGGGGGGACGGCGGGCAGGGAGGCGAGGAGCACCGGCACCGCGGGCACCGGAGCGCCGGAGGATCCGTCGGCGACCCGGCCGGCGATCGAGCCGCGATCGTGGAGTTCGGATGTGGCGCGCGGGCGGCCGGTCCCGGAGCCGCGGACCGGACCGGAGAGGGCGACGAGGACCAGGACCACCGGAACCGCGCGCGCGGCACGCACTCCGCCCATCGCCCCCCCTGTGGCCTGGAGACCGCGGACCGCCTGCAATACAGGTCCGGGGCGGGCCGCGGGCACGCCCCGCGGGCGACGGGAGGGCGGGGCGCTGTGGTAGGATGCGCCCCATGGGCGCGGCCCGCATCGCCACCTTCGACGACTGGGTCGACACCTTCAGGCGCTGGGTCACGGAGATCGATCTCGACCCGGCGGTGACCCGCGGCTACGCCTTCGAGGCGAAGTACGGCGACCTGCACGCCGGCGAAATCGAATTCGGGGATTTCCGCGGCGAACGGAAATGGGAGACCCTGCTGGAGGTCCCCGACCAGCGGATCCGCGACGCCCTGCTCCATCTGATCACCTACCAGGGAGACACCGAGTTCGCTTCGGTCGAGCAGCAGCGCGATCTCGTGCGCGCCGCTCCCGGCGAGCACGACCTCGACGCGCTCGTCCGGGTGATGCGGGAGGAGATGCGGCACGGCTGGCAGATGTGCCACCTGCTGATCACCCATTTCGGCACCACGGGCCGCGTCGAGGCGCAGAAGCTCCTGGAGCGGCGCGCCTTCCGTGGCGACCGGTTGCTGGGTTCGTTCAACGTGCCGGTCGATCACTGGGTCGACTTCTTCACCTACACGCAGTTCGTCGACCGCGACGGCAAGTTCCAGCTCGGGATGCTGTCGCACAGCGCCTTCGCCCCCCTGGCGCGCAGCATGGGGCCGATGCTCAAGGAGGAGTCGTTCCATCTAGGAACGGGGAACAACGGCCTGAAGCGGATCGTCAAGGCCGGCCGGGTTCCGATCCCGCTGCTGCAGAAGTATTTCAACAAGTGGATCCCGACCGCGTTCGATCTGTTCGGCACCGACGGATCGTCCTCCGCCCACTGGGCCTACGTCTGGGGTCTGAAGGGACGTTTCGACGAGGACCAGAACGCCGCTCCACCCGACCGCGACCATCTGAACGAGTACGCCCGCTCCCTGTACGCCACGGAGATCGCCGGTCTGATCGAGGCGCTCAACCGCGAGCGTCCCGAGGGGGCCCCGGCCCTCTACGTCCCCGACCCGCGCTTCAATCGCCGGATCGGCGAGTTCGCGGGGCTGTGCCACGCGGTCGACGGCCGTCCGCTGCCGGCGGAGGAGCAGGCGCGTCACCTCGCCGAGGTCCTGCCGTCCGAGGCCGACGCCGCCGCCATCCGGGAGCTGATGCGGGAGCCGGGCTGGATCCTGCCGCGTTGAGCGCCCGCCGGTGAGTGCCCTCTGGCTGCTGGTCGTGGCGCTCTGCGCCCTGATTGTCGGCTACCGTTTCTACTCCGCGTTCCTGGCGGCGAAGGTCCTGGCGCTCGACGACACGCGCGTCACGCCCGCCCACCGTCTCAACGACGGCCAGAATTACCACCCCACCAACCGCTGGGTGCTGTTCGGCCACCACTTCGCCGCCATCGCCGGGGCCGGGCCGCTGATCGGGCCGGTCCTGGCGGCGCAGTTCGGCTACCTGCCCGGGTTCCTGTGGCTGGTCGTCGGCGTGGTCATGGGCGGGGCGGTGCACGATTTCGTGATCCTGGCGGCTTCGGTCCGCCGCGACGGCCGTTCGCTCGCCGAGATCGCCCGCGCCGAGATCAATCCGGTCGCCGGCCTCACGGCGATGGTCGCCATCCTGTTCATCGTGGTGATCGCGCTGGCGGGGCTGGGGCTGGCGGTGGTCAACGCCCTGCAGCACTCCCCCTGGGGCACCTTCACCATCGCGGTGACCATTCCGCTGGCGCTGTTCATGGGGCTCTACATGTACCGCTGGCGCCGCGGCGCCTACCTGTCGGGTACCGTGATCGGCGTCATCGGGCTGATCCTGGCGGTGATCGTCGGCCGCTTCATCCCCGAATCGTCGCTGGCGCCGTTCTTCACGCTGGGCAAGGGAGAGCTCACCCTGGCCCTCGCCTCGTACGGGTTCATCGCCTCGATCCTGCCGGTCTGGATGCTCCTCTGCCCGCGCGACTATCTGTCGTCCTTCATGAAGATCGGCGTGGTCGCCGCCCTGGCTCTGGGAGTCTTCGTCGTGGCGCCGGAGATCCGCATGCCGGCCTTCACCGCCTTCACCGCCGGCGGCGGGCCGATCATCCCCGGCAAGCTCTACCCGTTCTGCTTCATCACCATCGCCTGCGGCGCCATCTCCGGTTTCCACTCGCTGGTCTCCTCCGGGACCACCCCGAAGATGATCAACCGGGAATCCGACATCCGGCCGATAGGCTACGGGGCGATGCTCTGCGAGGGGTTCGTGGGGGTCATGGCGTTCATCGCCGCCCTGTCGCTGACCCCGGCCGACTACTTCGCCATCAACGTGCCGCCCGAGAAGTTCGCGACCCTGGGGATGCAGGTCGAACACCTGCCCGAGCTGTCGCGGCAGGTGGGCGAGGAGGTCGCCGGGCGCACCGGCGGCGCGGTGTCGCTGGCCGTCGGCATGGCGCAGATCTTCTCCAGCATCCCGGGACTCAGGGGCCTGATGGCGTACTGGTACCACTTCGCCATCATGTTCGAGGCGCTGTTCATCCTGACCACCATCGACACCGGCACGCGGGTGGCCCGTTTCCTGGTGCAGGAGTTCCTCGGGCGCTTTCACCCCCGGTTCGGGAAGACCGACTGGATGCCGGGGACCCTGATCGCCTCCGCGGCCGTGGTCGGCGCCTGGGGGTACTTCATCCACACCGGATCGATCAGCACCATCTGGCCGATGTTCGGCATCGCCAACCAGCTGCTGGCCGCGATGGCCCTGTCGATCGGCACCACGGTCATCATCAAATCGGGCAGGGCGCGCTACGCCTGGGTGACGCTCCTGCCGCTGGCGTTCGTCGCCGTCACCACCCTGAGCGCCGGCTGGCTGTCGATCACCGACAGCTTCCTTCCGATGGCCGGGCAGGCCGCCACCGCGGCCATCCGCTTTCAGGGGTACCTCAACGCCTCCCTGACCGCGATCATGATGGGGGCGATCCTCCTGACCATAGGCAACTGCGTCTGGAAGTGGTTCGAGGTGCTGCGCGCCGGCGCGGCGGCGGAGCGCGCCGTCGATCCGGCCCCCTAATCGGCCGCGGAGGTTCCGGGGCGCGCGGCGCGCTCCCGCATGAACGGCAGGGCGCGCTGCAGCAGACCGCGGTTGGTGGCGAGCAGCGTGTAATGGCCGCGTGACAGCCAGTCGAGACGCGGCCGGTCCCAGGCGCGCCACAACCGCCGCACCGAGGCCGGCAGCATGATCCGATCGTACCGGCCGGCGACCATCAGGACCCGATCCGCCGGCACCCGCCGGGGCAGCGCCCCGGGGGAGAGGATCCGCCAGGCGCGCGACAGCCGGGCCCGGTCGAGCATGCCGCACGCCCCCAGGTCCTCGCGCACGTTTCTTCCGAGCGGCGTGTCGAGGATCGGCGACACCAGCGAATCCCCCGTGCCGCCCAGGACCACGTAGTCCCAGTCGCCGCGCAGCGCCGCCAGGATGCCGGCCAGGTAGCCCCCGAGCGAGTAGCCGAACAGGCCGACGCGACGGTAACCCGAAGCCCGCAGCCAGCCGGCGGTGCCGAGCAGATCGACCACGCCCTGCCGGAACCCCTCCACGGTCAGCACCACGTCCCCCGACACCAGGAGCTCGCCGCTTTTGGTATCGCGGGGGGTCCGATCCAGGTGCAGCGGGTGCGCGACGAAGGCGACGGCGAAGCCGGCCCGGAGGAAGGGGCGGACATAGAGACGCTCGACGCCGCGCCAGGACCGGTGCGCCCACCCGTGGCTGACCAGGACGACCGGCGGCCGTTCGGGGCCGCGCGGCAGGTACAGGCGGCCGACCGCCACGTTGCTCTCGTGGAACGGAAGCGGGTGCAGGGTCGGGAAGGAGAAGCGCATCACCGCCGCCCCTCCCAGCCGCCCCGACGGCTCCGTCCGCACCACCGGAGGACCGGACGGCCGGTAGAACTCTTCGGGGGCCCGGAGGAAGCGATCGTACGACTCCCACGCCGGGTCGCGGGTGGCCAGGATGCGGCCGCGCTGCCAGGTGATCTTGTACCAGATCCGGAAGTGATCGATCCGGACGTTGAGGTCGCGCCACGCCCGCCCGGGAGCCGCCGGCCGCCGGATCGCCGCCAGGCTCACGGGTCGAAGCGATCGCGCAGCGGCGCGGGGACGATCGGGCAGACCGACGCCGGCCGCGCGAACAGCGACCGGCGCACCCTGGCGACGCCGTCGTAGATCAGGTCGCGAAGGGGCCCCGGCACCAGCGCCGCCGCCGCCGCGATCCGGGCCCATCCGCCGCCGAGCCGGCGGAGGACGTACAACACCGCCGCGCTGCGGACCAGGAGGCGTCCGTCGGCCGCGCGCACCACGATGCTGTCGGGAAGCGCGACGCGGGTCGCCGCGGGGACCGCGGCGGCGAAGGTCGCTCCCTGCAGGGGAGCGTAGCGGAAGCCCCCCTCGCGGTCGCGACGGATCACGAACCGGACGAAACCATGGCACAACCCGCACCCGCCGTCGAAGAACAGGGTGTCGCTCAGGCGAGCCTCTCGCTGTAGTAGGTCTCGACCGGCACCCCGACCCGCCCGCGGATGACCGCGGCCAGGGCGTCCACCTCGTCGTCCGCCAGCGGTTCGACGAATGGCTCCGCGGGCCGCCGCGCTACGGTATAGACCTGGATCGCCCGGAGGACGCCGCCGGCGGCCAGGATCTCCCGGACCCTGTCGCAGTAGGCCTCGATCTCCTCCGCGGGCGGATTCCGGCCGTGCAGCTTCATGAACAGGCTCTGCAGGACGACCGGGCGGCCGCGCGCCGTTTCGCGGAGGTTCGCCAGGACCCGGGCGAACGGGAGGGTCGAGCGATCGACCATCCGGTAATAGGCCTCGGTGCCCGCGTCCAGCTTCAGCCACAGCTCGCCGTGGTCGGCGTCGAGCAGCAGGAGCGCCTCCTTGACCCGGGGCCGATCGAGCAGCGTGGCGTTGGTCAGGACCACGACCTTGAGGTCGCCGAACCCTTCCTCCCTGCGGATCCGCAGCACGTCCTCGACGACGCCGTGGAAATTGGGGTACGACGGGGGCTCGCCGTCCCCCGCGAAGCACAGGTCGCGCACCACGCGGTACGGCGACGCGACGGCGGCGAATTCCGGGTCCGCGAACAGCGATCCGTCGCGCGCCGCCCGCAGGATCGCCCGCAGCTCGTCGTGCAGCACCTCCTCGTCCACGGTGCGGATCGGGGACGGGACCGTCCGATCGACCTGGCAGTAGACGCAGTCCCAGTTGCACACCTTGTCGGGGTTCAGGTTGATGCCGATCGAGATCCCCCGGGAGCGGCGCGACAGGACCGGATAGACGTAGCGGAAGTCGCGCCAGCGGCGCGGGTGGAGACGCACCGATGCCGCGGGAGCGCCCTCCCCAGCGGGGTTCCGTGATTCCGCCATGCGCCCATTATAATCGGCCGCATGCCGGCCTCCAGGAACGACCCGCGCGGCACGGTGCGGAGGCTGCTGCGCTGGTACGCCGCGCACCGCCGCGACCTCCCCTGGCGGAGAACGCACGCCCCCTACCGGATCTGGGTCGCCGAGATCATGCTGCAGCAGACCACCGTGCGCGCGGTCCTCCCCCACTACCGGCGTTTCCTGCGCCGCTTCCCGTCGCTCCGCGCCCTCGCCACCGCCCGTCCCGATCAGGCCCTGGCCGCCTGGTCGGGACTGGGCTACTACCGCCGGGCGCGCCACCTGCACGCCGCGGCGCGGCGCATCGAAGCACGCCACGGCGGGCGCTTCCCGCGCGACTTCGACGCCATCCTCGCCCTGCCCGGGGTCGGCCGTTACACCGCCGGCGCCATCGCCAGCATCGCCTTCGGCGACCGGCGACCGGTGGTGGACGGCAACGTCGCGCGGGTCCTGTCGCGACTCGACGGACGGCGGGGAGATCCGCGCTCGGGCGCAGCGACGCGTCTTCTCTGGGAGCGGGCGGAGACCCTGGTGCGGGTGGCCCCCGACCCTGGAAGCCTCAATCAGGCGCTCATGGAGCTGGGGGCCACGATCTGCCTGCCGGTCGCGCCAGCGTGCCCGCGCTGCCCCGTGGCCTCCCGCTGCGCCGCCCGGGTGGCCGGACTTCAGGACCTGATCCCGCCGCCCCGGAAGCGCCCGGCCGTACGACGCCGGCACGCGACGGTCGTTCTGGTCGGGAGGGGCGGCCGCTTCCTGATGCGCCGCCGGGGGGGTTCCGGGATGATGCAGGGGCTGTGGGAGTTCCCCACGACCGGTCTCGACACCGGGCCGGACGGGGGGACCGCCCCCGGGGCGGCGATGGCCGCCTGGCTGCACTCCGGCCGCCGCGTCGGCCGGACCATGCACACCATCGCCACGCGGCGCTACGCGGTGACGGTCCGCCTGGGGCGCATGCTCGCCGAGCCGCCGCCCCGCGGCTACCGCTTCATCGACCCCGCGCGCCTCGGCCGGCTGCCGGTGTCGTCCCTGGTCGCCAAGGTGCTGGCGGCCGCCGGTGGGCGGCCGCGGGACGCCGTTTGACCGATCCCCGCGTGTGTGTTAGGGTTCGGGTCTCTCATGTTCCGGGTGACCGAGATCGTCGACTTCTGTTACGGCCACCGGCTCCTCCGATATCAGGGGAAGTGCGCGCACCTGCACGGCCACAACGGACGGGCCGAAATCATCCTGGAGGCCCCGTCCCTCAACGACCAGTCGATGGTGGCCGATTTCTCGGAGATCGCGCGCGTCGTCCGCGGCTTCATCGAGCAGAACCTGGATCACCGGATGCTCCTGCACCGGAACGACCCCCTGGCGGCGATCCTGAAGCAGCACGACGAACCGGTGTTCCTCATGGACGCCGATCCGACCGCCGAGGCGATCGCACGGCTGATCTACGACGACGCCGCCTCCCGCGGACTCGGGGTCGTCGAGGTCCGGCTCTGGGAAACCGACACGTCCATCGCCTCCTACGCTCCCCCCGCCACGCGCTAGCCCGGATTTCTCACCGTAGGCACGTGGTGCCTATGCC
>JBOGOE010000203.1:0-1653 GCA_050747445.1 Candidatus Polarisedimenticolia bacterium
CTCGCCGGGGCTCAGCGCGCCGGGCTGCACGCCGGGGACGGGCTCGCCGGTGTGGTCGAGCGCCGTCTCGATCTGCACGAACGGCAGGAGCGGATCGACCGGATAGTCGCTGCCGCCAGCGATGACCGCGCCGGAGCGCCAGAGTCCGGCGGCGGGGAAGAGGTGCTCGTAGAGGGTCTCCTCGATGTACCCCTCGGTGCCGGTCACCAGATACGCGTCGCGCCGGGCCCACTGCAGCGACATGCTGGCGATCACGCCGAGGCGGCCGAAACGGGGCACGTCGGCCGCGTCGATCGCCTCGAGGTGGGTGATCGTGTGGCGCCGGTCGCGCCCGCCGTTTTGATCGAGGGCCGCCTGGAAGTTGTCCAGGGCGTCCCGCGTGGCACGATCGCCGATGGCATGGACGTGGATCTGCCAGCCGGCCCTGTCGAGCTCGACGAAGCCGGCCCGGGCGTCGGCGCATGACGGATCGGGGCCGCGCGACGACCCGGGGCGCCAGTCCGGCCGGTTGGAGGTCCCGGCGTTGACCCGGTACGGCTTCAGCATCGCCCCCGTGTGGGCCGGGTACTCCATGACGCCGTCGCAATAGACCTTCACGCTCGTGACCTCGATGAGCCCGCCGGCGCGCTCCTTCCAGTCGTCCAGGGCGGCGATCCTGGCGCGCAGGTCAGCGAGGTCGCCGTTGCCGCGGACGAAATCGGCCGACAGCCCCAGATTGAGCCGGAGCGACAGGCCGCCTTCTTCCTGAAGCCTCGCCCACGCGGCGAGCTTCTCTTCGTCCCCGCCGGGCACGAAGACCACGGTGATCCCCATCCGGTTGGCGTCGGCGTTCGTCCGTCGCGCCGTCTCCAGCCGCATCGCGTCGGTGACCGGCACCGCCTCACCCCAGTCGCCGGGATCGAAATCGGCGAACATCCCGGTCGGCCGGCGCTTCGCGTCGCGGGCGATCCGCCCCTCGGGCGGGTCGGGTGTCTTCTCGCCGATGCCGGCGTTGTCGATCGCCCGACTGTTCATCCAGAACTTGTGCCCGTCGGCATTGGTGACCATGACCGGCCGCGACGTGTCGAGCCGGTCCAGATCGGCGCGCGTCAGGGGAGTTCCGGCCGGCTCGATCGCCTCGCCGAAGAAGTGACTGGCCGAGAATCGGACATTGGTCTTTTTGAGGGGGGCCTGATCGGGCCCGTCGAGGCAGGCCTGGAGTTTGTCCAGGATCTGCCTCACGGTGCCGCCGGCGTAGCCCATCTCGCAGTCGGTGCGCCGCGTGCCGTGGAAGTGACCGTCGACGATCCCCGGCATGACCATGCGCCCTGCGAGATCGATGACCCGGGTCGCGGGCCCGATGTGCCGCTTTGCCTGGCGGGTGGTCCCGATGAAGGCGATTCGGCCGCCGGTGACGGCGAGCGCCTCGGCGAAGCGCGGGGGGGCGGTGGCGCGGGTTGCCCCGGCGGAAGGGTTCGACGCCGCGCCGCCCATCCCGGTGCTGCCCGCCTGCGCGCCGGAGGGATCCTGCCGCTCGATGCCCTCGAACAGCAGGACCGTGCCGTTCAATAGGGCCAGCTCCGCCGCCGGCGGACGCGACAGCGCGCCGCACCCGCAGTAGACGGCCGCCAGCGTCAGGACCACCGCCAGCTGCGACACGCTGCGGTGAGGAGA
>JBOGOE010000204.1:0-8746 GCA_050747445.1 Candidatus Polarisedimenticolia bacterium
GCGGATCGCCCGGGCGCTCGAGGTCGCCCTCACCGCGCGCCGGCCGCTCACCGACCTGATCGGACGCGCGCCTTTCGGGGCCGACCGGTACGCGGCGGTCAAGATCGGCCTCACCCTGGATCGGGAAGCCCTCTATCGCCGCATCGACGAGCGGGTCGCCCGCTTCTTCGCCGCGGGGCTGGTGGACGAGGTGCGCGGGCTTCTGGAGCGGGGCGTCCCCCCGGAGGCGAACGCCTTCAAGGCGCTCGGTTACCGCGAGGCGATGGGCCACGTGCGCGGCACCCTGCCGCTCGCCGAGGCGATCGCGGCGACCTGCCGGGCGACCCGGCGCTACGCCAAACGGCAGTGGACCTGGTTCCGGAGGGAGGAAGGGGTGACCTGGTTCACCATCGATGCCGCGGCGGCCGCGCCGTTCGCCGCGCCGCTCGACTTCGCGGCCCGGGCGCTCGGAACGGGGGGGGAGGGGACGTGCTGACCCTGGCCAACCAGCTCACTATCTGCCGGATGGCCACCATCCCGCTCCTGATCACCCTGCTCCTGTCGAACCATCACGGGTGGGCGTTCGTGGTCTTCCTGCTGGCGGGCCTCACCGACGCCCTCGACGGGATCATCGCCCGGCGCTGGCAGCAGAGCTCGCGTCTCGGGGCGTTCCTCGACCCGATGGCCGACAAACTTCTGATGACCGCCTGCTTCATCGTCCTCGCCCTGCCCGACCATCCGAAGTCGGTCCCCGACTTCGTGATCACCAACCACCTGCCGATCTATCTGACCATCGTCGCCATCAGCCGGGACGTGTTCATCGTGAGCATCGCCCTCCTGGTCCACCTGACCTCCGGGATGATCCACTTCAAGCCGACGGTGCTGGGGAAGCTCACGACGGGGGTGCAGCTGATCACCATCGGGACGGTTTTGCTTTTGAACTGGCTGCGGGTGGAGGCTCTGTTCGTGGTAGGGGCGCTGTGCTGGCTGACCCTCGCCATGACCCTGGCGTCCGGGCTGCACTACATCTACTACGCGACCCGGATCGGGACGCCCGAGCCGGCCGGGAAGGACCCCGCCCGGCGCCCCTGACCGCCCGGCTACTTCTTCTTCCCCTGGACCAGCAGGATCCGGTAGAAGCACCAGATCGTCAGGAGGGTGATGCTCCCCCAGGCGAGGAACATGAACAGCACCCCGCCCCCCGTCAGGCCCGCGGCGGGGACGGCGCCGGTCGCGGCGGCGATCATGCCGGCCTCCCGGCGCGATCGCGGCGTCTCCAGGCGTGACCGACCAGGAGCAGGAGCACCCCGAGCAGCCCCAGCAGCATGAGCCGGGCCCCCAGGGTGGCGGGACGATCGGCGGCGGCCACCCCGTCCATCTTCAGGGTGGGGATTGCCTGCTGCCAGGTCCAGAAGCCCAGGATCAGGATGAGGTAGGCCGGCGTCACCCAGCGGATGACGTGGTAGAACAGACGCGGCATCTTCATGTCGGCGCCGCGGGTGATCTCCTCCCAGGCCCGATCCATCCCATAGACCCAGGCGAACAGGATCACCTCCACCAGGGCGAAGAGCGCCAGACCGAAGGTCCCGGCCCAGAAGTTCATCTCCCCGAGGAACGGCCCCAGGAAGATGACCGGCTGGATGCAGAGGAACACCCCCAGCGCCAGGACCGCGGCCGACCGCCTCCGGCTCCAGCCGAACTCCTCCTGCAGGAAGGCCATGATCGGCTGGCCCATCGCGACCGAGGAGGTGATCCCGGCGAAGAACAGGAGCAGGAACCAGAGGCAGCCGAACAGGTGCCCGAAGTGGATCTTCTGGAAGATGATCGGCATCGCCATGAACCCCAGGTCGAACGAGCCGGCGGCGGCGATCGCCCGCGTCTCGAGGGGACCGAAGAAGGCGACGGCGACCGGGATGGCGATGATGCCGCCCAGGATCACCTCGGCGAACTCGTTGGTCGAGGCGGTGGCGAGACCGGTGAGCGCCAGGTCGTCGTTCTTCTTGAGATAGCTGGCATAGCACTGGATCGACCCCATCCCGAGGCTCAGGGTGAAGAAGATCTGCCCCGCGGCCGCCAGCCAGACGCCGCTGTTCCTGAGACTCCCGAGATCCGGATTCCACAGGAAGCCGAGCCCCGAGACGATGTTCCAGTCGGGGTGCGCCGGGTCGGGGGTGCCGAGGGTCAGGACGCGGACGGCGATGGCGATGGCGAACAGGAACAGGAGCGGCATGGCGATCTTGGCCAGCTTCTCGATCCCGCCGGCGATGCCGCGGTAGAGGATCCAGGCGTTGACGGCCAGGGTGAGCACCATGAAGAAGTAGGCGGTGCCCATGCCGGAGAAGTGGGCGCTCGCAGCCGTCCCCTGGAACGACGCGAGGAAGGTCCCCATCTCCTGGCGGGTGGTGATGCCGAAGTACTTCCCCGTGGCCGAGAAGACGCTGTACGCCAGGGTCCACGACTCGACGTAGGTGTAGAAGATCAGGACCACCAGCGGATTGAACAGACCGAGGACCCCGAGGTACTTGACCCACTTCTTCTTCGACAGGGCGTGGAACATCCCCGGGGTGCTGCCGTGACCGTGATGCGCCCCGCCGTGCCGGCCGATGGCCCACTCGACCCACATGAGGGGGATGCCCAGGAGCAGCAGCGCCACGAAGTACGGAATCATGAAGGCGCCGCCGCCGTTGCGCGCCGCCTCCGAGGGGAAACGCAGGAAGTTCCCGAGCCCGATGGCGTTCCCCGCCATCGCCAGGATCAAGCCCAGGCGCGTCGCCCAGGCCTCGCGCGGCAGGCCGAGCGGATCCGAGGGAGCCTTGCCCATGCGCACTCCTTCCCGATGGTGGTGCCTGAGGCGGAACGATCCGGGCGCCGCGGGGGCGTCCGAGCGGGCGGATTATCCGCGGGGCATGGCGGGGAGTCAAGAACCGGGCGGGCTCAGGTCCCCATCGAGCGGACCCGGTAGTCCACGTTGTGGTGGATCCAGGCCCACAGCCGATCCTGGGCGGCCGGCGACCTGCCGGGATCGACCTGTTCTTTCCAGCCTTTCATGATCTCGGCGTCCACCGTCCAGACCCGGACGCGCTGGCGCGGCACCAGCTCGCGCCAGTTCTTCCCGACCTGGGGGCTGACGTAGGCGAGCCGCAGGCTCATCCGCCGGGACAGGTACTCCAGCGGACCGAGGTCGATCTGCCCGTAGGTCGCCGGGGAGCCGGCCCTCGCCCGCCGGACCGCAAAATCGGGGACGCCGTCGGTGACCACCGTCAGGGTGATCGGGGCGAGCACCAGATTGCGCTCCTTCACGATGCGCGCCACCTGCCTGAAGAACGGATTGAAGTCGGTCAGCGAGTCGCTGGGGACGAACCAGGTCCGCAGATCCTGTTCGATCTCCTGGATGCTCTTGCCGGCGAAGTCCTGGACCGGATGGAAGGACTTCGGCTCGTTGGGGTTGTCCCCGCCGATCGACCCGACGAACAGCTCGCGCGGTTTGTCGAGGCCCCCGAGCTCGTTCAAGTGGCCGTAAATGTAGTGGGCCAGGAACGCCATGGCGTCGTCGTAGGAGCCGGAGCGCTGGAATGACGCGCTGGTGTCGACGCCGATGAACAGGCTGACGCGCGGCTTGCGCTCGCCGGACGGGAGACCGCACGCGAGGGTCAGGACCGCGTGGGAGGCGACCAGGACCGCAAGACCGCGGGACGCGGACCGCGCGCGGCTCACTGGCTCTCCGCCCGCTTCGGCTGCAACCGGATGGAATTGGCGATCTCCCTGGTGTCCATGATGTCCTGCAGGCTCTTGAGCGGCAGGTTGATCACCGGCTTCGACGCGACCAGGACCATGACGAAGTTCAACCCCGCCGCCAGGACGTGCAGGAAGGGCAGGGCCAGGTACTCCAGGATCTCCTGGCACTTGGCGTGCAGCCAGTCGGTCTCCCGCTTGAAGTCCTGGATCAGATCGCTCCAGCAGCTCGCCGGCTCCGGCGCCGCCGGCCGGGGAGCGGGCCCCTCCGCCTGGGGCATCGGCTGCCGGGAGATGAAGGCGAGGAGCGGGGGCGTGCCGTACTGCCCGAACAGGAACCAGGTCATGCCGCGGATGCCGATCCACCCGAAGGTCGCCACCGACAGGGTGAACCCGATCCCCAGGCGGAAACGCTCGCCGGTCTGCTGCGCGATCCAGGGAGTGATCGCGTCCACCAGCTCCCGGTAGAGGAACATGACCTCGAAGAACATCACGAACACCTCGATCAGGACCATCTGCACGATGAACTTGAACTCCCGCCTCTTGAAGGCGTCCAGCAGGGCCTGGATGCAGGCGAAGCTGCCGAGGATCAGAAGGAGCAGGAACAGGTAGAGGACCGTCCCGGCGAACCGGGGCGCCTCCACGCCGGCAAGGTCCGCCAGGACCTCCGACACCGTGGGGAACAGGCTGTAGGTGAAGATGGTGGCCTCCAGGAGACACCAGAACAGCAGCATCATGAAGGCGATCCACGGCACGCCCGGCTGGAAGTAGCTCTTCGAGAGCTTGCCCGTGAAGGTGAAGGGGGCGATCAGGAGCTGCCGGAGCGCTTCCATCGCAAGGCGCAGCGCCAGGCGCGCCAGCGTCAGGCACCAGCCGACGGCGACGACGCCGAGCCGGAACAGGCCGACCCAGTAGAACCAGACCGCCCGGGCCGCGTCCCACCAGCTCAGGACCATCATCTGTGCGAACCTGACGCGCGCCGACCGGAAGGGGATGGTGTAGAGCGACAGCTGCGTGCACCACATGGCGGCCACGAACAGCAGGACGGGCAGCAGGAGAAAGACCAGCTTCAATGCCGCGGCCCACCACGTGGTCGGCGAGGAGAGGAAGAAGTCCAGGAACCAGCGCTGCATGTCGGGGATCCACGACAGCGGCGCGAGGAGCATCCGGAACACCCCCTGCCAGAGGTCGGCGTCCGCGGCCACAAAACTGTTCGGCATGATCCCCTCCCCCGTTTTGGACCCGAAGATGGTCGTGACAAGCAGAAGGTAGTGTTCGCGGCGGCGGAGTCAAGCGCGGCGGGCGCGCCGTTACCTTATTGCAATCCGGTGGCATGCCCTGTCATAAGATTGGGAGTCGTCCGGTCGCATCGTGGAGCCGATCCGACATGTCCGATCCACCCGCCTTCGCGCCACGGCGTTCCGTCCCGCGTCGATGGTGGGTCTATGTCGTGCGGCGCCGGGATGGCGCTCTCTACACGGGGATTGCGACGGACGTGCGTCGTCGGATCGGGGAACACGCCCGGGAGCGGGGCAAGGGCGCGAAGTCCCTTCGAGGCAGGGGGCCGCTGTCACTTGCCTTTCAGCGGGTCGTCGGCTCCAGGGGCGTGGCGTTGAGGGTCGAATGCGCGATCAAGAGGCTCCCGAAGGCGCACAAGGAAGCGCTGCTCGCCGAGGGGACCGTGGTCGACAGGTTGATCCGCCTGGCCCGGGCCGGACGCCCCCGGGGTCGATGCCGCGCCGATCCGGCCCGGCACCTCCTCTCCGGGAAATTTCAGGCCGGGGTGTCGATCCCGCGAGGCGCCGTTCGACGTTGAGGTGGAGCCAGGGTGGGGGCGGACCATGGCGTCCGGAAGCCCGGCCCCAAAACACTGAGGAGGTCCGACGATGCGATTCCTGATGATGGTCAAGGCGAGCAAGGACTCCGAGGCGGGCGTTCTGCCCGACGAGACGCTCCTGTCGGAGATGGGGCGGTACAACGATCAGCTGGCAAATGCCGGCGCGATGCTCGCGGGGGAAGGGCTCCAGGCGAGCTCGATGGGTGCGAGGGTCCGCTGCGCCAAGGGGAAGGTGACGGTGACCGACGGGCCCTTCGCCGAGGCGAAGGAGCTGGTCGCCGGCTTCTGGCTGATCCAGGCAGGTTCCAGGGAGGAAGCCGTCGAATGGGCCAAACGCGCCCCGTTCCGGGAGGGGGAGGTCGAGATCCGTCCGTTGTTCGAGCTGACGGACTTCCCGGTCGACCCCGCCGAGAAGCCCGAAGGATGGCGGGAGAGGGAGGAACAGTTCCGCGCGGCCCCGCCCGCCCGGAAGCCGGGGACGATCCGGTTCATGGGGCTGCTCAAGGCCGACAAAGACACCGAAGCGGGCGTCCTCCCCGATGAGAAGCTCCTCGCCGCCATGGGGGAGTTCATCGAAAGAGGGGTGAAGTCGGGGATCTTCCTCTCGGGCGAGGGGCTCCTCCCCAGCTCGAAGGGGGCGCGGGTTCTCTACTCGGGAACAAAGCGCACGGCGATCGACGGGCCGTTCGCGGAGACCAAGGAGCTGATCGCCGGGTACGCCATCATCCAGGTCCGATCGAAGGCGGAGGCGATCGAGTGGACCAGGCAGTTCGTGCAGGTCGACGCCCCGGGGCGTCTTGGCGCGGAGAGCGACTGCGAGATCCGCCGGATCTTCGAGCTGGAGGATTTCCCGGTCGACGCCGCCGAGAAGCCCGGTGGCTGGCGGGACACGGAGCGGCGTCTGCGCAACGAAGGACGGTAGGAGGCCGAGCGGAGAGGCCGGGTGAGGCGGTCGCCTACTCCACCCAGCTGAGCTCGGCCTTGATGGTCCCGACCGGTCCGGAGTAATCGACCGGAACCTCGTACTGCGCCGAACCGCCCGGGGGGATGGCGCCGGGCTGCAGGGACGTCTCCGCGCGCGCGACCACCGCGCCGCTCTCGTCGAGGATCTGGATCCGGACGCGTCCCTGGCCGGCGAGGGTGCCGCCGGTGTTGCGCACCTCGCCGAAGACCCGCAGGCGCCCGTCGGGCATGACCTCGTGATCGTTGGTGGAGAACATCAGGTTGGCTCGGCCGCGCCGCCTGAAGCGATCGCGCATCCGCTCGTCGGCGGATCGATCGAGGCCGGGGAAGGTCGCGGGCCGGTCCGCCGGCGGCGTGCTGAAGGTGCCGCGGGTCTCGATGGCCGGGCTCTCCGTGACAGGGGTCGACGTCGCGCCTCCCGCGGCCCCTCCGGACGCGGCGCGCCGCTGCGTGGCGCTCGAGCGGCGATGCTGCACGACACCGGCGATCAGGAGCGCCCCGACGGCGGCGACCAGGAGGATCGGCAGCCACGAGATGCCGCGGGCCGGCGGCTCCGCGACCGCGGGGAGGGGAGGACGCCCGCGTGCCGGCCGCCCCTCCACGCCGGTCGCCCCGGACCAGGCGGGGATCGGCGGGGCGCCCGCCGCGGTCGCGGGACGCGCCGCGGCCGCTCCCTGCGACACCGCCAGGGCGCGCTCCAGCTCGCGGATCAGGGCGTCGTAGTCCTGGAACCGTTCTCCCGGCCGCTTCGCCATCATCTTCTGGATGGCGGAGGCGATCGGGTAGGGGACCGCCGGATTCACCGCGCGCGGCGAGCGGAGCGGTTCGTTCAGATGCTTGACGATCATCGCCACCGGCGTAGGGGCCTCGAACGGCAGCCGCCCGGTCACCAGGTGGTAGAAGGTGGCGCCGAGCGAGTAGATGTCCGAACGGGAGTCGAGCGCGGTCCCCTGGGCCTGCTCCGGGGAGATGTAGCCAGGGGAGCCGAGCACCTCCCCCGTGGCGGTCAGCTGCGTGGAGGATCGGGCCGCCTTGGCCAGACCGAAGTCGGTGATCTTGACGACCCCGTCCTCGGTCAGCATGAGATTGCTGGGCTTGATGTCGCGGTGGATCAGGTTGCGTTGCGCCGCCTGCCGGAGCCCGCGAGCCGCCTGCAGCACGTGCCCCGCCGCCTCCAGCGGGTCGAGGGCGCCCCGCTCCTTGACGATGGCCTCGAGCGAAGAGCCGTGGATCAGCTCCATCGCGAAGAAGGGGACGTGCCCCTCCTGCCCGATGGTGTAGATCTGCGTGATGTTCGGATGGTTGAGCGCCGCCGCCGACTGGGCCTCCCGCTTGAAGCGGGCCACGAACTCGGGGTCGGCCGCCAGGGCCGGCAGAAGGGTCTTGAGCGCGACCGGACGCTGCAGCGCCTCGTCGAGGGCGCGGTACACGATCCCCATCCCGCCCGCGCCGATCAGCCCCTCGACGCGGTAGGCCCCGAAGCGTTCCGGGAGCGGCCCGGGTGTCATCAGCGCTTGAACATCCCGAGGAGCCCCTTCTTTCCCCCCTCCTCCGCCTCCATCCCTTCCAGGGCCGCGGCGTGGGAGGGGTCCCACTCGAGCGCCTTCTTGAACATGTCGCGGGCCTTGGCGTGCAGACCGCCCTTGGAGTAGAGCGTTCCGAGCTGGGCGTAGCACTCCGCGTTGGTCGGGTCCTTCTCGAGCGCCTTCAGAAAGCTCTCTTCGGCGTCCTTTTTCCATCGCGGGTTGTGACTCTGCGCCAGCCCCAGCCAGTAGAAGTGCTCGGCCTTCGATGGATCCTGGTCGCAGGCGTTCTGGAAAAAGGAGATCGACTCGCCGAACCGCCCCTTGTCGAAGCAGTCGCGGCCGTGCTTGAAGTTCTGCCGCGCCAGCTCCCCCGGCTCCATGGTGGCCTGCGTCCTGGGGCTGCGGCGCGCCTGCAGGTCCTCGTCGTATTTCTTCCGGGTCGCCTCGCCGGAGAGGGTGGCGTAGGCCTCGGTGATGTGACCGAAAACCTTCTCCGCCTTCGCCTTCATGTCCTCGCGCGTGAATTTGTCGGGGTGGAACTTCTTGGCGAGGGAGTAGTACGCGCGCCGGATTTCGTCGCCGGTCGCGCCCGGGCTCATGCCGAGGACCTGGTAAAGATCCCGCTGGTGGAGCTGCTCGAAGCGCTGCAGCATCTCCGCTTCCAGATCCGGACTGGTCGCGGGCCGGACCCGCTCGGTGACTCCGGTGA
>JBOGOE010000205.1:0-25921 GCA_050747445.1 Candidatus Polarisedimenticolia bacterium
GGCATAGCGACGGCCGAGCGCCGCGATCAGGGCCCGGTCGGCGGGCGGCGCCGCCGCCTGGTGCCGCCGCGCCCGCTCCAGCGCCTTCCAGGCGTCCTTGGCGTGCGCCTCGTCCATCGTCGGGTAATTGATATGCGGCCCGTTGGCGATGGCGATCCCCCACCAGGCCATGGCGCAGGCCGGGTCGATCTCCGCCGCCCGGCGGAAGGATCGGATCGCCTCGTCGTGGTTGAAGGCGAACAGGAAATTCACCCCCTGATCGAAGTAACGCTGCGCCTCCGGCGAGGCGGTGGTCACCGGCCGGACGTGCGGGCCCGTCCCCTCGAACAGCGGGACCCTCGCGGCGGGCGCCTCGGCGGGCGGTCGCGCGCAGGCCGACCCCGCGGCGATGAGCGGGGCGAACGAGGCGGCGAGAATCGCGGCGGCGAAACGGGAGGGTGGTTGCGTCGTGGAACGGCGATTCGTCCGGTGTCGCATGATCGCAGGCTACTCCTCCGGGTACTCGCGGTGCCGCGGCAGTCCGTCCTTGAGCTCCAGCCAGGGGACCTGGCTGCGGACGAAGATGTGGTACACCGGCTTCAGGGGGATCGGCGTGTCGAGGGTCGCCGCCGCCAGGTAGACCTCGTCCGGCTCGGACGGCACCGTGCAGGTGAGGGTGGAGCCGCAGTGCCGGCAGAAGTTCCGCCGCGTCCCGGTCCCGGTCGTGAACCCGGCGATCTCCCCCTCCCCCTGCAGGAAAGCGAGGCGCGGGCGGTGGACACCGACGTAGGTGGCGAAGGCCGCCCCGTGGCTCTTGCGGCAATCGGTGCAGTGACAATGGCTGAAGGTGCCGAAGGGCGGCCGGACCGTGAATCGCACCCGGCCGCAGCAGCAGGACCCTTCGTAGATCGCGTCGTCCTTCTTCATGGTCGTCTCCTCCGGGCCGTCATGATAACCGCGGCCGCCGGGTTATCATCCCGTCCGTGCGCCTGCTTATCTTGAAGACCGGCACCACCGCCGCGGAGGTCCGCGGCACGCACGGCGACTACGAACGCTGGTTCACCGACGCCCTGGCGCATCACCCCCTCTCCTGGGAAGTCCGGGACGTCACCAGGGACGGAGCCTCCGCGGAGACCGACGGCATCGACGGGATCCTGGTCACCGGCTCGGTCAAGTCTGTCTGCGAGCCGGAGCCCTGGATGGATCGCAACGCGGCACAGTTGCGCGGCGGCGGTGATGCCGCGCCTCCGATCCTGGCGGTCTGCTTCGGCTGCCAGTGGCTCGCGGCGGCGCGCGGCGGGCGCGTGACGCGCAACCCGGAAGGGTGGGAGATAGGCGCCGCCGACGTGGTCCTTGCCGAGGAGGCCCGGCGCGATCCGCTGTTCGAGGGGATCGCCTCCCCGATGCCGATCCTGGCGACCCACGAGGACCGGGTGGAAAGCCTGCCGCCCGGCGCGGTCCGGCTCGCCGGGAACGCGAACTCCGCGGTGCAGGCGTTCCGGGCGGCGCCGGGAATCTGGGGCGTCCAGTTCCATCCCGAGGCGACCCCCGCCATTCTCGACATCCTGATCCGGCTGCGCCGGGAACGGCTGGAGCGGGAGGCGGCCGCTCCGGCGCGGCACGGACCCGGCCGGGTCGATCGGCTGCTGCGGGGACTCGACGGCTTCGACCCGCTCCCGTCCCGCCGGCTCCTGGACAATTTCGTCCGGTTCTGCCGCGAACGGGGCGAGCGACGGACGGGGTGGCGGGCCGCGGTGCCGCGGTGATGGGGGAACGCTCCTTCAGGCCCGCGCTCCTGACTGCGGCCGCGGCGCTCCTGCTGTTCGCGGGTCTCGGTCTTCCCGACCTGTTCAATCCCGACGAGCCGCGCGAGGCGGAGATGGCGCGGGAGATGACGGCGACCGGCGACCTGCTGGTGCCGCGTCTCAACGGCGAGCCGTTCCTCGAGAAGCCGCCGCTCCAATACTGGCTGGTGGGCGCGGCCTACCGCCTGGGGGGAGGACCGGGGGAGGGAACGGCGCGGGCCGTCCCGGCCCTCTGCGGGGCCGCCGCCGTGCTGCTGACCTGGTTCTTCGGACGCCGCATGGTGGGGGAGACCGCGGCGCTGCTCGGCGCCGCGGCGCTCCTGACCTCGTTCGAGTTCTGGTGGGTGGCGCGCCGCGGCACCATCGACATGCCCCTCCTGCTGATGGTTCTGCTCGCCTGCGGCGCCCTGTTCCGGGGGATGACGGCCGTCCCGCACGCCCCGGCGGGCGCCGCATCGCCGGTGGGCGCCCGGGGCCGTGCCGCGTGGCTTCTCCTCGGCTACGCCGCGGCCGGCGCCGCCGTGATGCAGAAGGGGATCATCGGTCTCGGTCTGCCGATGCTGGCGGCTTTCGGGTACCTGGCCTGGCGCCGCGAGGCGCGCGGTGTGCTGCGCCACGGGATGATCCCCGGCGCGATGCTGGCGCTCCTGCCGGCGGGCGGGTGGGCCTTCCTGCTCTGGCGCCGGCTGGGGGATGGCGCGGCGCGCGAGTTCGGCTGGGTCAACAACGTGCAGCGCTTCATCGGGGGCGCGGCGGGGAAGGGGCACGAGCAGCCGCTTCATTATTACCTGCCGACGCTGCTGCTCGAGATGGCCCCCTGGAGCCTGCTCCTCCCCTTCGCGATCGGCGCCGCCTGGATCGCGCTCCGTCCCGGAGCGGCCGGCGGCGACGCGCCGCCACCCGGGGAGCGTGCCGGCCTCGCCTTCCTCCTTTCCTGGTTGCTGCTGCCGCTCCTGGTCCTGTCGATCGCCAGCACCAAGCGGGGGACCTACCTCCTGCCGGTCTATCCGGCCGCGGCTCTGCTCGCCGGCTGGTTCCTGTCCAGGATGGACGGACCGGCGGGCGCCGGCGCCGGGCGGTGGCGATCGGTCCGGCGGATCGCGCCGGCGCTCCTGTTCGGCGCCGTGATCGCGGTGTGCGCCGCGGGTCTCGGCCTGCTGCGGGCGGCGCGGCCGTTCGACTGGGCGTCGCCGACGATCCTGCTCGCTGCGCTCCTGCCGGCCGGGGTGGCGGCGTTCCGCGCCCTGCGTTCGGGGCAGGGCGCGCGGGCCGGTTTCCTCGCTGCCGCCATGACCGGGGCGGTCTATCTGGCGCTGGCGCTCGGGGTACTCCCCGGCGCGGTCGCCGCCTACGGCAGCGGGCGCGAAACGGGGGCCGTCCTGGGGCGGCTCGCCGATCAGGGGGATCGTATCGTCCTCTACCGGTTCCAGCAGGGGATGCTCGGCAGCGTTCTGTTCTACGCCGGCCGGACCTTCCCGAACCTGGTGGAGCCCGCGGCGCTCGAGGCGCACCTGCGCGCCCGGCCGGACGGCGCGCACGATCGGTTCGGCCCGCGGCCGATGGCCCTGATCCGCGAGGACGTCTATCTGGATCTGCGCGACCGGCTCGGCGTGCGGACGGTGGTGACCCGCCGGTTCGCCCGCCGGCCGTCCCCTCTCGGGCGCGCGGCGATGCCGCTTCTGCTGGTGGCCGCGGAGGAGATCGATGATAATGCCGCCCGCCCGGGTGGCGTCGTCGAACCGCCGGGCGCCGGGGGACCGCCAGGATGAACGCCAGACCGCCATGCGCCGCCGCGACCCCGGCCGCCCCGTCCGGCCGCCCCGACCTCTCGGTCGTCATTCCCGTCTACAACGAAGAGAAGTCTCTCGATCGCCTGCATGCCCGGCTCGACCCGGTGCTGCGCGGTCTCGGACGGCCGTACGAGATCCTCTATGTGGATGACGGCAGCCGCGACGGCAGCCTGGAGGTCCTGAAGGCGCTGCAGCGGTCGCATCCGGGCACGGTGCGGGTCGTCGAGCTGTACCGCAACGCGGGGCAGTTCATGGCGATCCTCGCCGGCTTCGAGCGGGTCCGCGGCGAGGTCGTCCTGACCCTCGACGCCGACCTGCAGAACCCGCCGGAGGAGATCCCGCGGCTCCTCGCGAAGCTCGACGAGGGGTACGACCTGGTCAACACCTGGCGCCAGGATCGGCACGACTCCGGGTTCCGGCGTCTCGCCTCCCGTCTGGCCAACCGGATCGCGGCGCGCATCACCGGCATGCAGCTGCGCGACTACGGCTGCATGCTGCGCGCCTATCGCCGCGAGGTGGTGCGCCAGGTGGTCGCCTCCCGCGAGCATGCCGCCTACGTCCCGACCCTGGCGAACGCCCTGGCGCGGCGCGCGACCGAGATCCCCGTGGCGCATTCCGGCCGCGACGCCGGCACGTCCAAATACTCCGTGCTGCGGCTTTTGCAATTGCAGCTCGACATGTTGGCGACCTTCTCGGTCCGGCCGCTCCGCCTGCTCCATCTGGCCGGGGCGATCGTGGCGGCGGGGGCCCTCCTCCTCGGCGGCGGGATCGCGGCGCGCGCCCTGTGGTTCGGCGGCTCGGGGAACGAGGTGGTGCTGGCCCTGTTCGTCCTGCTCTTCCTGCTCGTCGCCGCGCTGTTCGTCGGCCTCGGGCTGGTCGCGGAGTACGCCGGCCGGATCTACGACATCGTGCGTGACAAGCCGCGCTACGTGGTCCGCTGCGTGCACGAGGAGGCGGACGACCGCGCGTCTCCGGGCGGGTCGCCGGCCCTCGACACGTTGCGGCGCGAGGCGGGCCGGAGCGCCGCCGCGTCGCCGCCGGCCCCCGCGGACTGAAGTGCCGGAGCCGCCGGGGCGCCCGATGGGACCGGCGCCGCCTGCGCCGAACCCGGCGCCGCCTCCACCGGCGAGACCGGCCCCATTCCCCAACATCCTCACCGTCGATCTCGAGGAGTGGTTCCACCTGGACGAGGCGGTGGTGCCGCCGGGGGAGTGGGACGCCCTGCCGGGGCGGGTGGAGCCGAACACCCGGGCCCTGCTCGACCTGCTCGATGCCTGCTCGGTCCGCGCCACCTTCTTCGTCCTCGGGTGGGTGGCGGCGCGCCATCCGCGTCTGGTGCGTCTGGTGGCGGAGCGCGGTCACGAGGTGGCGACGCACGGCTATCTGCACCGGTCGGCGGCGGCGATGAGCGCCGCCGAGTTCGAGGAGGATCTCGGGCGCGCGCGGGCCGCGGTGGAGATGGCGACCGGAGAGAAGGTGCATGGCCATCGCGCCGCCCGCTGGAGCCTCGGCGGCGCACCGGGGGGCGGACGGCGCGGGCGGGCGGCGGGGGTGGTCGAGTCGGCGCTCGACGCCCTGATCCGGGAGGGGTTCCGTTACGACGCCAGCCTGGCGCCGATCGTCCACATCGGCGACCCCGGCTGGCCGCTCGACCCGCATCGGATCGATCGTCCGGCCGGATCGATCCTGGAGTTCCCGCCGCTGGTCGGGCGCTTCTGGGGCGTCCGCCTGCTGTTCGCCGGCGGGTGGGCGCTGCGCCGCGTTCCCAACCGGGTCCTGCGGCGCGAGATCGCGGCGCGCAATGCCCGTGGCGCGCCGGCGGTCCTCGATCTGCACGTCTGGGAGATGGATCCCGATCCGCCCCGACTGACGCTGCCGTTCCGCTACCGGCTGGCCCACTACGGGGGGCTGCGCGGCTTCGCCGGCAAGGCGCGCGATCTGCTGAAGGGGCTGCGTCTGGTCCCGGTGCGCGATTACCTTGCATCCTGCGGGGATTCCGGGGCCGATGCGGCGGCGGTCTACGGGATCGGCTCGCCGAAGCGGGCCGCCAGGAGCGCCAGGTCGGCGCCGTCGACCAGCCCGCTGACGTCGATGTCGGCGTCCGGGTCGTAGCGCGCCTCGCCGCTCCGCTGTCCGAAAGCCCGCGCCAGCACCGCGAGATCGACGCCGTCGGCGCGCCCGCTCTGGTCGACGTCCACCCGGCGCGGATTGAGCCCGATCGACAGGAAGGAGGCGAGGGCGACCGCGCCCCCGTCGGGATTGACCGCCACGAGGTCGCGGAGTCCGGGTGGCGCCGCGCGCTCCGCCCGCAACCGCAGATGCAGGAGGTCGCCCGGGGCCTCCGCCGAAGCCGCCTCGACCACCGCCTCCTCGACGATCAACCCGGGGCCGGCCGCAATGCGGACCCCCGGCTGCAGGTCGTCCCCAGCGAGGGTGAGCGACAGGATTTCCTCCTGGCGCAGCGACGCCGGCACCGCGACGGGGTCGAGACGGGGCGAAGAGCGCACCGCCAGCCGCTGCGCCCGCAACGCGTAACCGGCCGTCCCGGTGGAGAAGTCGGGACCGTCGGACCAGAAGACCAGGAGCTCCGATCCCTCTTCGGCCCCGGGGAGGCCGGGCGGGACCGGGAGGATCTCCGGCTGGAGCTGCCAGCCGGGGTTGGTGGCGATCGGCAGACCGGCCGGCGGCCCCTTCACCCGGCCGCGCCGATCGACGACGTTCAGGTACAGGTCCAGCGGGTCCCCGAACTTGTCGAGTGGCTGGTCCTCCCAGACCACCGCAAGCGATCCGTCGGGCAGAAGCGCGGGGCGCGAGCGCAGGAGGGGGGTGACGCGCGCGCGGAGTCGCGCCTCGCGCGGCCACAGCAGATGTCCGTCGGGCAGGAGCCGGTGGGCGAGCACCAGGTACCCCTCCACGGAGCGCTGCTCCTCCCAGACGACGTACAGGCTCCCTCCGGGGCCCGGCAGGATCCGGCCGTCCTGGGCGTTCCCGAAGGCATCGGGGTCGGAGAGCCTGAGCCCGCCCGCCCCCCACAGCCATGCCCCGGCACCCGACATCTTCTGAAGACGCATGCTGAGGGTGCTGATCA
Organism: Candidatus Polarisedimenticolia bacterium; assembly: GCA_050747445.1. GTDB lineage: Bacteria > Acidobacteriota > Polarisedimenticolia > Gp22-AA2 > Gp22-AA2 > JBOGOE01. The sequence goes on from JBOGOE010000205.1 coordinate 6,663, forward strand.
GCACCAGCACCCCGCCGTCTCCGAGACTGGCGAGACGCAGCGTCGACTGCTCGCCTTCGCAATCGCAGGGGCGCAGGCCGCCCGCGGCCCAGAGCGGCGTTCCATCGGCGCCGACCCGTTGCACGCGCGCGCCGTATCCGGCCGCCACTCCGTTCACGCTTAACGCCTCCCTCCAGGCCGCGTAGGCCCCCCCCTCGCCGTCGGGCTGGAGATCCGACTCGAAGCCGACGATGTCGTCGTTCCCGGAGAGGCGGACCGGGGCCGGCCAGAGCGGCGTGCCGTCGGCGGCCAGGCGGATCAGGTTCACCTGCCCGAGCAGGGGAATGCGGTCCGGTAAAAACCCGGTCCACATCAGGAAGAGTCCGCCGCGGCCGTCGGGCGCCAGCCTGGGATAGGCGGAATAGGTTTCCGGAGCGGGGAGCCCCAGGTCGGAGAACGGCAGGCGGTTCCCCTCGAAATCGAAGGCCTGGACGAACACCCGCTGCTCCTCGGACGACGTCACCCCCGCGACGTGGAACCGATCCGCGCCGGTCTGCACGACCTGCTCGATGTACTGATCGTCGCGCCCGCCGTACACCAGGGCGCCGCAGGGGTCGGTGGCGAACAGACCGTCGCCGGTCGGGCGGAGGGCGAGGTCGCGGTCGAAGCGGGCGAGGAAGACGTCGTACCCCTCCAGCGGGTGGAGGGCGAAGGCGCCGTAGTCGGAGTTGGTGATCAGGAGAGTCCCCCCCTGGCCGTCCGGCAGGGCGCCGTGGACGAACCGGAGCCCGGCGCGCCCCGCGCACAGGGCACGGCCGTTCTCCTCGAGGCGCGGCAGCAGGTCGGCGCGCGCGGCCGTCGCGGCGATGACGCACAGCAGGAGGGCGATTGGGACGGGGAGGCGCGGGGGGCGTCGGAGCATCGAAGCCTCCTGTCGATCAGGGGAGCGTCGTGTCGTCGGGACGGAAGCGTCCCGAGTTGCCGGCGTGGATCCCGGTCACCAGACCCCCGCCGTACGGACCGTAGACGAACTCCAGCAGAAAGTCGGTGAACCGGCCCGTGAGGGTGAACAGCGTCCCGCTGTACCCGGCGAGAAAGAGCTCCCGGGCGAACTGATGCGTGGAGACGCCGCCGACGCCGTAGAGCGGATGGTGGGCGTGGGCGCCGGGCGGGCGGCCCGCGAAGCCGGCGGCGCCATGCTGGAACCCGAGCGGGAAGCCGTGCGTGCCGAAGGCACCGACCTCCTTCCCGGCGTCGTCGACGAGCGCACTGATGTGAAGGGGACGCCGTTCGCCGGAGCGGTTCACGCCCGCCAGGGAGGTGCCGTAGATGTCCCCCGTGGGGGGGCCGATGGCGGCCCCCGAGGCGGCGGTCTCCGCTTCGAGCGCCGCCGGGTCGCCGATCGACCGTCCCGGGTGGATCCCGCCGTTCTCCGCGAACCCCCTGGCGAAGGCCCGCTGGAAACTGGAGTTGAACACGAACCAGTGGAACATCTGCGCCGCCGCCTGGGAATCCTTCGGGCTCAGCCCCAGCTCCCGGAACAGCAGGGTGTATCCCTCGATGGCCCCCTGACCCAGCGGCGATCGGAGGACGATCGGCGTCAGCGCGGCGGCGTAGAGCGCCGCCTTCGACCCCTCGAGCGCCGCCTTCCCCGCGGAGAACCCCGGTCCGAGCCATCCGGTGAGAAAGATCGAGGCGGCCGTCAGCAGGACCGAGGTCCCGACTTCGGCGCGGGTCTCCCGATCCAGGAAGGCCAACGCCCCCAGGATGAGGATGGCGGGCCAGGGGGTCCGTCCCCCCGGATCGGAGAGGTTCACCGGATCGTTCCGGGCGTAGGCGTAACGATGGAGCGACTGGAGGTCGTGGGGATCGCGCACCAGGAGGTCGGCCTGCAGGAGCCGGCCCAGCTCCGGATCGTGCAGCCGCGAACCCATCAACAGGAACATCCCGCCGGCCTCCTCCGGCGCGCCGGTGAACAGATGGGTCAGACCGGCGTCCCCGTCGCGCCGGGAGGTCGCGCCGTACGGCAGGAAGTCGTACCGGCCCCGGACCTGGGCGTCGTCGTCGAGCGCCAGACGCGGGCTGCCGAGATGGTCGGGGATCAGGAACAGGGTCCGGCCGCTCGCCACCTCGTCCACCGCGACCCGCAGATCGCCGGCGAAGAGGTGCAGCTCCATCCGGCCGTCGCGCACCTCGACCTGGGGGAAGGGGGAGAGCCGCACGGTGCGCGCCCCGGGCCGCTCGGTGATCTCCCGCACCATCCGGCCGGCGGCGTCGTACTCCCAGGACACCGAGACATCCGAAAAGGTCTCCTGGAACCGTGATGGCCGTCCGGCTGCGTCGTAGGACAGATGTTTCTCCGAGCCCGGCGCGACGATGGAGGTGACGCTTCCCGATGCGTCGTAGGCGAATGCCTGCCCGCGGCTGGTCCGGGTGACCCACTGGGGACGGGCCGGATCGTCGTGGAACTGCCCGATCCCCTCCTTGACGACGAGGTTCCCCAGGGCGTCGTAGACGTACCGGCGATCCCCCTCGGGGCCCAGCGCGCGCGTCAGCCGGTGCCGGGCATCGTGGGTGAAGACGTGGGTCCGCGCGGGGTCCGAGAGATATTGCTCCGACAGCTCCGTCAGGCGCCCCTCGGCGGACCAGACGAGGGCGGTGCTCGCGAGGCGATCGCCCGCCCCTTCCTGGCGGTGCGCCGCCAGCGACAGGAGGCGGCCGGTGGCCTCGTCGTAGGCGCGTGTCGCCAGCACGCCGTTCTTGAGCAGCAGGCGGGTGATCTGGCCGCGCCGATCGTGATCGATGCGGGTCACATAGGGCTCGGCCGTCTTCAAGTTGCCGGCGGTGTCGTAGGAGTAGGAGACGCTCCGCCCCGCCGGGAGCGAGAGACGGACGGGACGCCCCTGGGGGTCGAAGTCGGTGGCCACGGTGTAGTCCGTGCCCTCGAGACGGCGGGTGGTCTCGATGACGCGCCCCGCGGCGTCGTGGCGGAAGGTCAGGAGTCCGGTCGGATCGGCGAGGGAGGTCAGCCGACCCAGGGCGTTGGCGGCGGCCCCGCCCTCGTCGTACCCCCAGCGAAGACGCGTGCCGTCGCTGGTCTGCTTCTCCAGGAGGCGATCGATCGGGTCGTAGAGGAGACGGGTGACGCGCCCGAGCGGGTCGGTCTCGGCGATCAGGTTCCCCTTCCGATCGTGGGCGTAATGCCAGGTCCCGATGTGCGGGTCGTCCAGACCGACGCGCCGACCGAGCGCGTCCCAGGCGATCCGGGTGACCGCATCGCCGGGATCGGTGATTTCGACGAGCCGGCCGGCGGCGTCGTACCGGTAGACGGCGCGCGCATCGAGCCGCCAGGTTCCGGGGCCGTCGCCGTCGAACTCCTCGACCGACGCGACCGAACCGTGCGGGTCGCGCGTCAGGTCGCGCCGGTGGCCGAGCGGGTCGATCTCCCGGGTCGTCAGCCCGTCATACTCGATGCGCCAGACCGCCCCCGCTGCATCGGTCGTGGACACGCGGCGCCCCTCGGCGTCGTGCTCGAGACGCCGGACCCAGGGGGCGGAGGCGGCGGGGACGTAGCCGGTCCCCGCCGCCGCATCGAACGGCTCGGCCTCGACTGCGACCCGCCCGGCGGCGTCGAACGCGACCGCGCCGGTGACCACCATGCGGCCATCGGGTCCCTCGTTCCCGGTCTGCAGCAGTCGCCCCAGCCCGTCGAAGAAGGCGATCGATTCGATGCAGCCCGAGGTTCCCGCCCGCTCCCCCTGCCCGGCGACTTCGCGCGCGTAGCGGTGCACCCGGGCGGGCATGGCGAACGGCTCGTGGCGGAACGACACCGCCGGATGACCGGCCGGGTCGTCGGGACCGTACTCCGCGATCTTCCGGCCCAGGCCGTCGTACTCGAAGCGGAGGGTCCGGCCGTTCGGATCGGTGGCGCTCAGCATGACGCCGGTGGCCGGCTGGAAGCGGCGGGCGGTGGCCCTGCCGAGGGGATCGATCTCGGTCTCGGGAAAGGTGAAAGTGGCGTCGTAGGCCAGCCGGCGCTCCCTGCCGAGGGGGTCGGTCTCCGCAATCACGTTGCCATGGGGGTCGTGGCGGCGGGACACGAGCGGATTCTCCGGGTCCCCCGGGCCGTGCGCCCCCCGGGCCCCGGGCATCCCCCCGCGCCGCTCCTCCCGGGTCGGGAGGGCCCGCGGACCGACCTCCCCGAGCCCCCGATCGTCGTAATACAGCCAGCTCTCGGACAGGACGGTGCCCGCCGCGTCGAGCGTGCTCCGGTGGATCGGCAGGTCGAGGAACCAGCGGCCCGAGGCGGGTCCCCCGCCCGCCGCCGGGTCGAGCGCCCAGGCGAATTCCTCCTCCGCGATCCGATCGTCCGAGGGATCGGCGGGGTCCCCTTCGCGCCGCTCGATGCGGCGCCGCAGCGGTCGATCCGGCGGGGCCGCGGCGTCGTCCCAGTCGTAGCTCCAGGAGATCGCGGTGCGGAACTGCGGCGCCGCCCCCGGATCGGTCGTGGTCCAGTCGAAGCGGGCGGTCTCCTCGCGCACGACGGGATGCTGCAAAGGCTCGAGGAGGTCGGTGGTGTCGTACGACCAGATGGTGTCGGAGAACAGCGCGCCGTCGGCGGCCCGCCGGCGGAGGCGGCGCTCGGGCGCCCCGCGCAGGGGGGCCGCCCCGAGCCCCGGCTGCTGCCGGAAGGTGGTTTCGACGATCGCGCCCCCGGGCTCGACGGCGCGGACGGTCCGGAAGCCGCGGAAATCGCGGGTCGCGTGGTGGAAGAACGGTCCGGCGTACTCGAAGCGCGTGGCGTGGCCGCCGCCCATGCCGTCGGAGACCACGGCCTCGGTCACCACCGGCAGCGGAAACGGCAGCGCGGCGCGGTCTCCTCCCTCGATCGTTCCCGTGTGCGGGGCGGGGGCCCAGGCGAGACGCGTCATCCCTCCCATGCCGTTGTCGTGCTCGACCAGCAGGGGCCGGCCGTGCCATCCGACCATCGGGCGCCATTCGCGCGCGCCCGAGGCGGGGGAGGCCACGTAGTCGAGACCGCCGTCGCCGCCGAGATCGATGAGACGCACCCCCTGATCGCGCGGCGCTTCGCCCGATCGCTTGACGACGAACAGACCCGGGAGCGGCTGCGCCCACTGGGTGAACCAGCCGCCGAACAGATCGAGCGCGTAGACCGCGTGCGTGACCACGCCGTCCCACGAACGGGCCACGAGGATCGAGCTCCGGCCGTCGCCGTTCAGCGGGGCCACCCGCACGCCGCGTTCGACCGACGCCCCGTCCCCGCTCGAGGTGACATCGACGAACCGTTCCATGCCCGGCAGCGACCAGTCGCCGGTGGCGGCGATCCAGGTGGGGCCCGGGGCTCCGGGGCTCCCGCTGTTGAGATAGGCGCGGTAGCGCAGCAGCCCGTCGACATTGGCGGCGACGAACAGGTCGAGCCGCCCGTCCCCGTTCAGCTCCGTCAGGCGCACCCCCATGTCGAGACAGTAACCGTCCCTGATGGCGCGCATGAACGGCTCGTCCGGCAGGATCCATCCCGGGTCGTGCCGGTAGCCGCCCCGGTCGTGGAGATAGACCCTGCGGGTCGACGGTCCGCCCCAGTCGGCCCGCGACAGGAGGAGGTCGGCGCGTCCGTCGCCGTCGGCGTCGCCGATCCGCAGCCCGTTGTCCCGGTTCTGATCGTGGTTCGGCGTGGCGATGAGGCTGGTGAACGGCTCGTCCGGGAGGGAGAACTGCGCCGCGACGTCCGTCGTGAAGCCGGAGCCGGTATTGAGATGGACGCTCTTGCGGAGCCCGGACCCGAAGTGCCGCGCCAGCCGCACCACATCCGGCAGCCCGTCGTCGTTGACGTCGAGGAAGCGCGACCCCATGTCGAGTCCGGCGCGGTTCCCCCGCTTCAGGGCGAACCAGGCGCTCCGCGTCGGGTCGTCCGGGTCGGTCAGGTTCGCCAGACCGGCGCTCCAGACCGGATCGTGGACGAATCCGGAACCGGTGTTGAGATAAACCGCCTGCGTCACCTCGTAGTCGTCACCGAGCAGCTGCGCGAAGACCTGCACGAAATCCGGCAGCCCGTCGCGGTTCAGGTCCTCGACCCGGACCCCGAGGTCCTCGTCCACGCCCCCCGCGGCCAGGAAGGGGAGCGGCGGCGCGCCGCCGGCGACCGGCCCGCTCCAGGCCACGCCGCTCCGGGTCTCGTAGCGGTAGGCGACCGGCGGCAGACCGTTGCCGCCGCCGCTCCGCTCGATCCCCACCAGGAGCGAGTCGAGCGGACAGTCGGGATCGTCCCAGGTGCAGTAGGAGACGGCGGTCGTGATCGACGCCGGCTCCAGGATGGTGTCCTGCGGCAGGACCGAGCCGGCGTGACGCTCCCGATCGCGCGACCGCCGGATGCTGCCGCCGCCACCTCCGCTCCCGGGTTGCGGGGAGGTCGATCCGCCGTCGTCGCTCGCGCCACCCCCACCGACCGGCAGGGGCGCGCCGCAGTCGCCGATCCGATCCGCGGCGTCGCCGATCCCGTCGTAGACGAGGAGGTAGCTGCGGGCCGGCTGTCCGGAGGCCGCGGTCCGGATCGACGCCAGCCGGTAGGAGAGTCGATTGCCGCCCCGCGACTCCCGCTCGTCGCCGCGCCCTTCCCAGCAGAACAGCACCTGGTTCGCCGGCGGCAGACCGGTCGCCGGGTGACCGGCGTACAGGATGCGCGACGGGTAGAGAAGCTGTCCGTGGGTGGCGTAGTCGATTTCCAGGACGTTCCCCTGGGTGTCCTCGATCCGATCGAGCCCCCAGCGGAGATCGGGCACCTGCGAAGTCCGGCCGGTCGCCTCGGGGGCATGGAAGCCGAACCGGTAGTACCGGCCGTCCCGGCCCCGCGCCACCCAGTACGTCGAAGTCGGGCCGAAGGGGCCGCCGGAGCGCCGCTCCACCAGGAACCCGGTATCGATCCGGGTGCGGAAGCGGGTGGAACCGGCGTCGATCGGCACCAGGTCGAAGCTGCGCCCGTCGAGCATGAGGGTGAACAGATCGGTGTCGTCATGGCGCGGGATGCCGAGCCGAAACGATCGCTCGACGGAGCCGATCTGCAGCGTGAAACCGTAGCCGGCGTTCCCGGGACCGGCGCTGCTGTTGTAGCGGAGCGCCACCGACGGCTCCAGACCGTGCCGTCCCGGCGGCACGTCCACCGGGAAGACGATGGTCGCGACACCGGAGGCGGCGTCGACCGCCGGCGCTCCCGGCGACTGCACGGTCTCCGCCGGCCCGACATTGCCGTTGGTCTGGGCGGCGGCCGTCGATGCCGACGCCGGACCGATCAGGAGAAGGAGAAATGCGCCGGCGGCCGGGAGCCCCGGGACCGAGGCCCGGTGCGGGCCCCGGCCGCCGGCAGGAACGGCGGACGCCACCGCCGTCCACCCGGGGAAAGTGCCGTCCCGGCGCCGTCCACCCGCCCCCAGGCGTCCGTCGCCGTCCGGTCCATTCCCCCAGATCACGCATCGATCGATCCTCCGCATCCTCTCTCCCCCTTCCGCCGCGCCCCGTGCCGGAGTCGCGTCCCGTGGTGCGGTGGTCTTCCGCAACCGCGGTGCCACCTGCCGTGATTCCGGCGGCCGCGGCGCGGCGCGGCCGGAACTCCTTGGGGGACGGAGGGTTGAAGAGGACGCTCGAACGAGGGCGGGACGGGCGCGGCGGCGCGGGAGGCGGCGGCGCGTCCGGGGGCGGACGGATGGTCAGAACGCCTGACCGGTGGAGAACGACAGGACCCCGCCGGGGTTCTCCTCCTGGCCGAGGCGGCTCAGGGGGTAGGCCCAGTCGAGCCGGATCACGGTGCCGGATCGGCCGCGGGTGAGATCGAAACGCAGCCCGACTCCGACGTCGGCCAGGAGATCTCCCGGATCGACGCCGCGGCCGGCGCGCCAGACGTAGCCCGCGTCGGCGAAGGCGACCACGCCGATCGACAGCAGCCGCGCCCAGTCGAACAGCAGGTAGACGCGATCCTCGACGTTGAGCAGGACCCGTTTGTTGCCATCGAAGCGGCGGTTGTCGAAACCGCGCAGGCCCGTGTCGGCCCCCAGCAGGATCTGCCCGTCGCCGTCCATGGCGTGGCCGAAGGCGAAACCGGCGTGCGCCACCAGCGTCTGGCGGGGCCATCCGAGGTGGTACCAGGAGACGTCGAGCCCGCCGAGGACGTTGCGACCGCGCCCCGTCTCGGTCCGCCCTGAGAGACGCGCCCCGGTCCTGAGGTATGCGATCTCCCCGAGCCGGTGCCAGCGTTCGTACCGGCCCCCGAAGAACAACCGGTCGCGCGCGTCCCCGAGAAAGTCCGGCGACACTCCGAGGGAGACCGACCAGTCCTCGCCCAGGTTGAGATCCTCCGTCCGGTCGAAGCGATCGAGGAAGGCGGCCTTGACGTAATCGACGTCGAGGTGGCGGTACTCGAGCTCCAGGATCCGGAACCGGCGGTCGTCCGGGAGCGCCGCGTAACCGGCTCCGCCTAAGGGCGGACGCGGGTCGAGCGGCGGCTCCCCGGGCTCGATCGCGAACGCGTCGTCCTCCACCCGGAGCCGCCAGTCGAGACGCCGGACCCGGTCGTAGCCCCGGTCGAAGGCGTGCGCCAGATCGATCAGGCCGCGCGTCTGCCGCTGCCGGAAGCCGGGGGCGTCCTCGCCGTCGAGCTGCAGCTCGGTGACCTGCGAGAAATGGCCGCCGGCGACGCCACCCGCCCGCTCCGTCAGCAGGGAGTAGAACGGCCGGCCGGTCGCGAGGGAGTAAAGGATGCCGTCGGACCGGTTGAAGTACTCCGCATCGAGCGTCCACCAGGTCCCGAGAAGACGCGGGTCCTGGTACATCAGCCCCCCCGAGTCCCGGTCGAGCTCGCGGCGGAAGGAAATGCCGGCCACCTTGCCGAACCCGGCGACGTTCTGCTCCACGAAGGAGACGCGGCCGGTCGAGCGGTCCCCCTCGCGCTCGTAGGAGATCTCGGGGCGCGTGGTCCAGGTGTCGCGCACCCGCACCACCACGTCGACCCGGCCGTCGGGCCGGGACACCGTCAGGATGCGGGAGTTGTCGTGCAGGAAGCCGAGACGCCGGAGGTTGCGCTCCGACTCGTACAGGACGTCGGGGTCGGCGGGGCTCCCCACGTCGAACAACAGCTCCCGCCTAATCACGTGCTCGCGGGTCTCGACGTGCAGGCGGTTGGCAAGCTTGTAGGGGAAGTACCGATCGCTCTCCCGGACCTCGAAGACATCGCTCCGCTCGATCCGGATGGTGGCGATCGGGGGATGGGCGCCCGTCCCGGCCGCCTGCTCCTCCGCACCGGAGGCGAGCGCCGGAAGGGACATCAGGATCAGCACCCGGAGGAAGCGGCGCGCGGCGGAATGCGGGCGACGCTTCCGGTCCCGCGGACCGGACCTCATCCGTCCCCGGGGAGCGGTGCGTCGATGGTCCCCGTCCCGCCCTCTCTCACCCCGAAAATCTCTCCTTGCCCGATTCGTTCGTTCATCGTAAATTCCGGTGGCTCATCTTATTACGGGAGGAGGCAGGGGGACATGGGCCACCACCGCACCCGTGACGCGTTGCGCGCCGTCCCGCCGCTTCTGGTCCTGCTGGGCGGCGTCCCTGCGGCGCGCGCCCAGGAGACCTATCTCAACTTCGAGTCCTCGCAGGTCCACCCGATCGATCTGACACCCGGTGGGACCCGCCTGCTGGTGGTCAACACTCCCGGGGCGGCCCTCGAGGTGTTCGCGGTCGGGGCGACCGGGGCCCTGACGCGGCAGGCGATCGTCCCCGTGGGACTCGAGCCGGTGTCGGTCGCGGCGCGCAGCGACACCGAGGCCTGGGTGGTCAACAACCTCTCCGACACCATCAGCGTCGTCGATCTGGCGGCCGGGGTGGTCGTCCGGACGATCCCGGTGGGGGACGAACCGGCGGACGTGGTCTTCGCCCAGGGGAAGGCGTTCGTCTCGGTGTCCCAGGAGGATGCGGTCAAGGTCTTCGACCTGGCCCGGCCCGACGACCCTCCGGTGGTCCTCGACATCTTCAGCAGCGACCCGCGCGCCCTCGCGGTCTCGGGCGACGGCGCCCGCGTCTACCTGGTGCCGCTCCACTCCGGGAACCGGACGACCGTGGTCAACGCCAACGTCATCGCGGGCGACAGCGGGTTGAACGGGACGCGTCTGATGAACCTGGGTCTGAACGACCTGGTGTGCGACGGCCCGCCGCCCCCCTACCCGCCGCTGCCGGACGGCATCGCCCGCAATCCGGAGCTGCGCGATCCCGCGCCACCGGCGCAGCCGCCGGTCTCCCTCATCGTGAAGTGGGACGCCGCGTCCGGACGGTGGAAGGACGAAGCGGGGCAGGACTGGACCCGCTGCCTCCCGTTCCGGCTGCCGGACCGCGATCTTTTCATCATCGATGCCACGACCCTTGCGGTGATCGGCGTGACCGGGCTCGGCACGACTCTGTTCGAGGTTGCCGTTCATCCGGCCAACGGTCGGATCTACGTGCCGCACACCGAGGCCCGCAACTTCGTCCGTTTCGAGCATCCGCTCGGCGTCGGCGGGCATGCGGTCGACAACCGGCTGGCGATTGTCGACCCGGCCGCCGGGCACGCGGTCACCCTGATCGACCTGAACGCCCACATCGACCGGGGGAGCGATCCGCGGACCAACCTGCTGGAGCGGCTGGCGAGCGTGTCGCAGCCCGGGATGATGGTCTGGCACTCCTCCGGCGGCGTCGCCTACATGACCGCGATCGGCTCGCGCAGGGTGTTCCGGCTGGACGGCGGCTGCGCCGCCCCCTCCTGCATCTTCGGACCCAACCGGTCGCTCCCGGACGCGGTCGAGGTCGGCGAGGGTCCGAGCGGCGTGGCGTTGCACGAGCCCTCCAACCGGCTGTTCGTCCTGCTGCGCTTCGCCAATGCCATCGCGGTGGTCGATACCACGACGCTCCGCAAGGTCGGGGAGGTGGCGCTGCACGATCCGAGCTCCGACCTGGTGCGGCAGGGCCGGCGCTTCCTGTACGACGCCATCGACACCTCGGGGCACGGCGACCAGGCCTGCTCCTCCTGCCACGTGTCGGGGGACAAGGACGAGCTGTCCTGGGACCTCGGCGACCCGACGGGGGAGTTCGCGCCGTACGGCACCCCCGGGGACAACGTCCGGTTCATCCTGCCGTTCAACAGCCAGCCGGTGGAATGCGATTTCCGCCTGTGCGCGTCGCACGCCGGGTTCGACCCGCAGAAGGGGCCGATGGCGACGCAGACCCTGCGCGACATGCTGGAGCCGCTCCACTGGCGCGGCGATCGCCCGACGCTCAACGCCTTCAACAAGGCGTTCGTGGGTCTCCTGGGGAAGGCGGACATCGGGCCGATCGACGGCGAGCCGGCCGGGCTGACGGCGGAGGACATGGAGCGGTTCCGCCAGTTCGCCCTCAACGTTCGCTTCCCGGGGAACCCGCATCGCAACGTGGACGACACCCTGCCGGATCTCCTGGTACCCCTCCCCGGCTCGCGTCTGACCGGCAACCCGCGGCGCGGCGAGACCCTGTTCAACACCCACGCCTCCGACGGCGGCCAGCCCTGCGTCGCCTGCCACGCCCATCCGTTCGGCGCCGCCGGCGGCAAGCTGGGAGGTGTCAACCCCGGCGATCCCTCCGCCACCCGGAGCGCCCTGTTCAACGGCGATCTCGACGGCTCGCCCCATTCCGACCTGGAGGTGCCGCACCTCAGGAACCTGCACGAGAAGACCGGGCCCCGGTTCGGCAGTCATACGAACGCCGCCGATCCCCCGGCCGACCAGCGGACCGGGTTCGGCTTCGCCCACGACGGGTCGGTCCCCGACATGGCGACCTTCCTGTCGGCCGGGGTGTTCAACCTGACCGCCGACCAGGTGCGCGACATCGGGGCCTTCATGATGCACTTCCCGGCCGGCGTCCGACCCGCGGTCGGGCGCAACCTGACGCTGCCGCCGGGAACGCCCCCCACCGGACCGCCGGCGCGCGAGTCGCTCCTCACGACCCTGATCGGGCTGGGGAACGGCGCGGACGCCGGACGTCACTGTGAGCTGGTGGCCGCCGCCGCGAGTGGTGGGCGGCTGCGGACCTGGCGGCTCGAAGGGCGCGACGCGGGCGGCGGGGCGCTGTGGACCCCGGACGCCGCCGCGGATCCCCCCGTCGGGACGCGCGCGCTCCGCGAGTCGGCGTCGGGACCGATCACCTTCCTGTGCGGCACCATCGGGTCCGGGGCCCGGCTGGGCACCGACCGCGACCTCGACGCGCACCGGAACGGCGACGACTGCGCCCCGGGGGACGCCGGTTCGTTCGGGGCGCCGGTCGAGGTGGGGAACTTCCTGGCCGCCGCCGCGGCCCCCGGTCTGACCTGGGACGATCAGGCGGCCGCGACCGGCCCCGGCGTGCGCTACGACCTGGTCTCCGGGCTCCTGACGGAGCTGCGCGGCGCCGGTCTGGCGGGGGCGACCTCCTGCCTGGCGGGAGGGATCGCGGCCCCCGCCTACGACGATCCGCGTCCCGACCCGCCCGGCGGGGAGGGGTATTTCTACCTGGTCCGCGCCGTCAATGCGTGCGGCAGCGGCGGGTTCGGCCCGGGGCGAGAGGCGATCGAACCGCTGGTCTGCGCGACTCCCTGAGCCGCCCGCCGCCCACCGCGCGGGGCGGTCCGCCTGCCCCTCGCTCTCGCCACCCGCCTCCTGTAGAATGGCGCCCCGGCACGACGCCTCACGAGGGGGACCGACTTGAAGAAACATCTCACCCTGGCCGCGATGCTCTTCCTGGCGTTCGGCTTCCTGACCGGCTGCGAGGACGACGGCGAGACCCTCATCTTCGACGGCATCGACTGCGGCCTGATCCGCGCCGAGCTGGTGGGGAACTGGACCGTCTCTTTCCCCACCGACTCGGCGACGCTCCTCGACTGCACCGGATTCAACCCCGCGGTCGAGGGGACGGTGATGACCACGATGAACGCCAGCATCGTCTACACCAACACCGACGTTTTCGGGAACGACGCGAGCCCCTCGTTCCGGGTGGAGGCCGATCCGACGGGCGTCGACGACGACACCAACGTCGACCCGGAGCTCGTGATGAACATCGGGGCCGACTCATGCCAGGCCTTCTTCCGGGTCTGGGATTGTGACAACGGCCTGTTCGTCCAGTGCATCGGCAACTTCGAGAGGAGCAACGGCACGATCAGCACCTTCTGCGACTCGGCCGAGGTCGACACCGACGGGAACTTCACCGCCGACACGACGTGCAGCTTCGACACCTCGATCGCCGTGGCCCTCGAGGTCAACTGAGCCGTGGAGCCGCAGGCCATCAAGGAGCGGATCGAGGAGCGCCTGCCCGGGAGCCGGGCCGAGGTGGAGGGGGCGGAGGCGCACTTCGCGGCGACCATCGTCGCCGCCGCCTTCGAGGGGAAGAGCCGCATCGAGCAGCACCGGATGATCTACGACCTGTTCCGCGACGAGATGGCGGGCCAGACGATCCACGCCCTGTCGCTCCGGACCGTCACTCCCGCGGAATGGGAGAAGGAGCGCGGGCGACCGCGGAGGTGACCATGGATACGAATCAGATCATGGAGATGATCAAGAAGGAGATCGCCGACAACCCGATCGTCCTGTTCACCAAGGGGACGAAGGAGATGCCGATGTGCGGCTTCTCCGCGCGGACCATCGCCGTGTTCAATGAGCTCGGCAAGCCGTTCAAGACGGTCGACATCCTCCCCGACCCGCGGCTGCGGCAAGTCCTGTCGTCGATCAGCCAGTGGCCGACCGTCCCCCAGGTCTTCGTCGGCGGCCAGTTCCTCGGCGGCTGCGACATCGTCACCGAGATGTTCGAGAAGGGGGAGCTGCAACCCCTGGTCGAGAAGGCGTTCAAGAAGTAGGGTCCGCACCGGCCTCCAGAAACCTGGCGCCCCCCTGCCTACGGCCGGATACAATGCCGCCACAGGCTCGTTCTGCTCGCAGCGTTCCTCGTTTCGCCGGGCGGGGGTGAAGACCCCGGGGGGCGGCGATAGCGGACTCGACTTCGCGCACGGTGACAGGGCTGTTGCAGGCCTGGCGCGCCGGGGACCAGAAGGCCCTCGACGGACTGATGCCGCTCGTCTATGACAAGCTGCGGCGCATGGCGTCGGCCTGCCTCCGATCGGAACGCGGCGGTCACACCCTCCAGACCACGGCGCTCGTCCACGAGGCCTATCTCCGGCTGGTCGGTGCGGACATCCCCTGGAACGACCGGATCCACTTCTACTCGGTGGCCGCGCAGGCGATGCGGCGCATCCTCGTCGATCACGCCAGGGCGAAAGGGAGCGTCCGCCGCGGGGGCGGGGCCCCGAAGCTTCCCCTCGAGGAGGCGCTCGTCGTCTCGGCGGACCCCCCGGCCTACCTGGTGGAGCTCGATGAGGCGCTCGACCGCCTGGCCGTCCAGGATGCCCGAAAAGGACGGCTGGTGGAGCTCCACTTCTTCGGCGGTCTGAGTCTCCGGGAGCTGACCGAGGCGCTCGACCTGCCGCTGTCGACGATCGAGCGCGAGATGCGTCTCGCGCGCGCCTGGCTGCGCAAGGAGATTGCCGGACGGGCCGGTCATGGAGCCTGACCGCTGGCGCCGAATCGAGAAGCTCTACTACGCGGTCATGGATCTGGGCGCGGACGAGCGCCGTGGATTCCTCGATCGAGCCTGTCCCGACGACCCCGCGCTCCGGCGGGAGATCGAGGATCTCCTCCGCCACGATGCGGCGACCGGCGCCCCGTTCGCGGCGGCCGTCGGCGAGGTCGCGCGGCTCGTGATGCTCGAGGACGAAACCATCCAGCCCGGCGGCGCGGTGGGCCCCTATCGCATCCTCGAGAAAGTCGGCCAGGGGGGCATGGGAGATGTCTACCGGGTCGAGCAGCTGGAGCCGGTGCGGCGGATCCTCGCCCTCAAGCTGATCCGGGCCGGCATGGACACGCGGGCGGTCGTGGCGCGCTTCGGTTCCGAGCGGCAGGCCCTCGCGATGATGGACCACCCCAACATCGCCCGCGTCTTCGACGCCGGCTCGACCGAACTGGGACGCCCCTACTTCACCATGGAGTTCGTGGCGGGCCTGCCGATTACCCGCTACTGCGACGACCGCCGACTCGAGATCCGCGATCGCCTCGACCTGTTCCTGCAGGTCTGCGAGGGGGTCCAGCACGCCCATCGGAAGGGGATCATCCACCGCGACGTGAAGCCGTCCAACGTCCTGGTCCCCCTCGTGGACGGCCGGGCGATCCCCAAGATCATCGATTTCGGGATCGCCAAGGCCACCGCGCACCGCCTGACCGGCGCGACTCTGTCCACCGAGCTGGGCCAGGTCGTCGGCACCCCCGAATACATGAGCCCGGAGCAGGCCCGGATGACCGGGTCCGACGTCGACACCCGCACCGACGTCTACTCGCTCGGGGTCCTGCTCTACGAGCTCCTGACCGGCATGCTGCCGTTCGACGGCGACCGGACGCGGGCGTCGGGTCTCGACGCGCTGCGCCGGGCGATCCTCGAGGAGGAGCCGCCGCGGCCGAGCGCGCGGCTGCGCGGTCTCGGGTCGTCCTCCGGGGCGATGGCGCGGGATCGTGGGACCGATGTCGCGGCCCTCGAACGGCGGCTGCGGGGCGATCTCGACTGGATCGCGATCAAGGCGCTGGAAAAGGACCGTGACCGGCGCTACGGGTCCCCGTCCGATCTGGCAGCCGACATCCGCCGTCACCTCCAGTACCTGCCGGTGCTGGCCGGCCCCCCGGCGCTCCTCTACCGCGCCGGGAAGTTCGTCCGCCGGCACCGGTTCGGCGTCGCGGCGACCGTCCTGGTGCTGCTCGCCGCCGTGGCGGGAATCGCGGGGACGACCCTGGGGCTGATCCGGGCCAGGCGGGCGGAGCGACAGGCGAGAAGCGACGCCGCCACGGCGCGGCAGGTGTCGCGGTTCATGATCGATCTGTTCGAAGTCTCCGATCCGGGGGAAGCCAAGGGCCGCGCCATCAGCACGCGCGAGATCCTCGACCGGGGCGCGGAGCGGATCGCCGCGCTCCAGGATCAGCCCGAGGTCCGGGCGCGGCTCATGGTCACCATGGGCGCGGTGTACAGGAACCTCGGCCTCTACGAGCCGGCGCGTCGCCTGCTCGAGGACGCTCTGCGGCTTCGGCGTGACCTGCAGCCCGCCGGCAGCGTGGAGATCGCGGAGTCCCTCCGGCAGCTCGCCGGGCTGGAGGTCGACACGGGCGAGTACGGCCGGGCCGTGACCCTCCTCGAGGAGGCGCTGGCGATGCGCCGGGCGATCGACCGGGAGGACACCGCCGAGGTCGGGGTGGTGCTCCACGATCTGGGCCATGCCCTGTACCGCATGGACCGCCTGGAGGAGGCGCAGCCGTTGTACCGCCGCGCCCTCGGGATCTTCGAGCGGTCTCCGGGGGAGCGGGGCGACGATCTCGCCGCCGTCACCAGCAGTCTTGCCCAGCTGTTGCACACCAGGGGCGACTTCGAGGGGGCCGAGTCGTTGTGCCGCCGGGCCCTCGCGCTGCGCCAGGAGGCGCTGGGCGCCGACCATCCGGACGTCGCCGAGACCCGCCACAACCTGGCCGCCGTGCTCCACGATCGGCGGCGTCTCGACGAGGCGGAGTTGCTGTATCGCGAATCGCTCGCGGCGAGCGAGAGGACGCAGGGCCCCGACCACCCCGATGTCGCCGACACGCTGGTCAACCTTGCCCGACTCCTGCGCGAGAAGGGGGATCACTCCGGCGCCGAGGACCTCCTGCGCCGGACCCTCGCCATCGACCGGCGCGTGCACGGCGAAGTCCACGAGAAGGTTGCCTACGATCTCAAGGAGCTGGCGAGACTGCTCCACGACCAGGGGAGGACCGCGGACGCGGAGGCGGCCTACCGGCAGAGCCTGGCGATGTACCGGAGCACCGTCCCCCCCGACAGCCCCTACGTCGCTGTCACCCTCAACGGCCTCGGCGGTCTGCTCCTCGAGACCCGCCGGGCGCGCGAGGCGGAGCCCCTGTTGCGCGACAGCCTGCGGATTGCCGTCGCGGCCCTCCCCGACGGTCACTGGCTCATCCTGACCGCCCGGAGCCTCCTCGGCGCCTGCCTCGGGGCTGGCGCGAAGCACGCGGAGGGGGAGCCGCTCGTGATCTCCAGCTACGAAGGATTCCACGACACCCTTGGCGACGGGGACCCGCGCACGCGGGCCGCCCTGGATCGGGTCGTCGCCCTCTACGAAGCCTGGGGGCGGAAGGATCGGGCCGCAGCCTGGGCCGCCCGGAGACCTGCCGGGACCCACTGACCCCACCGCTTCGCGTAACATCCCGGTTCTCAACAGGATGCAGTCCTCCGCCCAACAATCTCCGCACCACCTCGGAATTTGTGGTGGGAACGCCCCCCTTTTCACGCTATTGGGATCGAGAGCCCCGGTAAAGAGTGTCGCCCGTTCTTCGTCGGGCATCCGGGGGAGGCGTTCGCATCCCAGAGGGGGGGAAGGTCCATGAAACACCGCCGGTTCGCCGCAGTTCTCGTCGCGTTCCTGATCGGCCTGATGATCTCGCCGCCCGTGGTGACCGCCGCCGTGCCGGACGGCACCCGGGCTCCGGCCTCCGACGACCCGTTGCGCGGGCAGCTGACGGAGTTCTTCACCGACACGGGGCGCCTGGCGCCGACCGCTCTCGGCGATCTTTCCAGGGATCCCGAGGCGATGGCCGGGCTCCGGCGGACGATCGCGTCCCTCAATCCGGAGGACCTGGCCGCCCTGAAGGCGACCTTTTCCGAGGTCCCCGACTGGCAGGCGGCCCCCGAGGCGCTCTCCTCGGCGTTCCAGATGCAGGTATTGAGCGACACGGCGGCGCGGCGGGCGACGGACCTCGAACGGTTCCGGACCGAGGTGTCCGAGTTCTACGCCGTTCTCCGCCTCCTGCCGGCCGACTCCCTTCAGCGTCTCAACCAGGACCCGGTGTCGGTCGCCGCGACGCAGGCCCGGATCCACGACATGCCGGCCCGGAGTCTCGCCCTCCTCCAGATCCAGATGGATCAGCAGGGAGACTGGCGGGGTTTGAAGGGGAACCTGCTCGCGTCCCTCTCGCCCGGGGCCCGCGCCGGTCTGCGCGCCTTCGCGGACAAAGGGCCGCTCGAGGATCGGGACTTCGCCGACCTGAGCGCCTTCCGGAAGGACCTCGACGAGTTCCTCGGCAACCTCAAACGGCTGCCGCCGGGGGCGGCGAAGAGCTTCGACGCGCAATCGGCCGCCGGGCTGGAGGCGAAGCTTCGCCGGGCCACGCCCGAGATGGTCTTCATGATCCGGCAGCGGATCGACACCCCCGCCCTGCGGCAGGCGATGTCGGACGTCCGCGTCCTCGCCCGCGCCGGTTCGCTGACCGGGGAGGAACATGCCGGTCTCGAGCGTTTCCGCGCCGATCTGGCGGGCGTGTATGGCAGCCTGCGCGACTTCACGCCGGGGGATCCGGCCGCCGACCCGCTTGCGGACCGGATCGGGGCGCTCTCCGCCGCCGACCTCCTGCTGGCGCGTGAGCGGGTCGAGCGCATCCCGGGGTGGAAGCGGGTCCTGCCCGCCATCTTCGCGGTCGCCTCCGGGGCCGGGAACCGCGCCCGGCTGGCGCTCCTCGAGCACGGCAGCGCGGACGCCGCCACGCTGCAGGCGCTGGAAACCTTCCGGGCGGTGATGCTGGAACGGCTGGCCGGCCTGCGGGCCCGCCCCGGCACGGACCCCGCGGCCGTGGAGAAGGCGGCGCAGGATCTCCAGGAAGCCACCCCCCGCGACCTGTTCCTGATGCAGGAGGCGATCACCCTCCTGCCCGACGACGGCTCCGGATCGCAGTTCGTCGACGTGCCGCAGGCCGTGTCGCTCCTGGGGACGCCGCAGATCACCAGCGTCAGCTTCAACTGCTCCTGCCCGGACCACGGCCTCCAGCTGCCGCTCGGGATAGGCTGCGTCTCGATGCAGTTCCTGTGCAACATCGTGGCCGCGCCGATCAACGTGGCGCTCGCCGGGTTCGATGCCGTGGTCAGCGGGCTCCAGACGGTGGTGAACGGCATCGAGCGCGTCATCGACGACGTCCTGGGCGTCGTGAACCAGGTCGCCGGCGCCATCGCGAACCTGCCGAGCGTCCTGCTGAACGCGCTGCAGTCGCTCTTCGAGTCGATCGCCAGCGCGGTCCTGAACGAGTTCTCCCCCGACAGTCTCGCCGCCAAGCTCGGCCTGGTCGAGGGCTTCTGGAGCAGCCTCCCGCCGCTGCCGCAGATCCCCTGCCCGCCGGACGGCTTCA
>JBOGOE010000206.1:0-3955 GCA_050747445.1 Candidatus Polarisedimenticolia bacterium
CGCTTACGGCAACGTGCGCCTGGCGCGTCAGGCCTACCTGGGCCGCAGCTTCGCCGAGCGCGCGCTCGCCCTGGCCTGCCGCGGCCCGGTCGTCGCCTCGGTCGAGCGTCTGGTGCCGAACGAAGAGGTCGTCGAGGACCCGGCCCGCACCCTGCTGCGCGGCGCGCGGGTGGTGATCGCGCCGTGGGGGGCGCACCCGGGCGGCGCCAGCGGCCGCTACCTCCCCGACCTGGAGCATTACCGGGAGTACGTCGCCGCCGGCGAGGCGCGCCGCCAGGGCGACCCGCAGCCGTACCAGCGGTACCTCGAGCGCTACGTCTACGGGCTCGACGACCACGACGACTATCTCGGGGCGGTCGGCGTCGAGGGGCTGGAGGCCCGCCTCAGGATGGAGGCGTCGTGAGCGGCCCCGCGGGGACGGGTGGCGCGGGCCCCGGCGGCACCGCAGGGGAGCTGGCGCGGCTGCTGGCCTGCGTCATCGCGCGCGAGCTTCGGGACGGCGAGATCGTGGCCTTCGGCCTGCACGCCGAGCTGCTGCTGGCGGCGGCCCTCCTGGCGCAGCGCACCCACGCTCCGAACCTGGCGATCCGGCACGGCCTGCGGGTCGAGCGGGGTCCCGAGCCCGGACCGGCGGCCTGGACCGGAAGGACCGACAGCCGCGCGCACGAGGGGATCGAGTATCTCGAGGCGCACGACGCCATCCTCGATGTCGCCGCCGCCCCGTCGCCCCTGCGGTTCTGCGACGTGTTTTTCGTCGGTGGGATGCAGATCGACCGGGAGGGGAGCACCAACCTGATCGGCATCAAGGGGCAGGATGGCCGCATGAAGGTGCGCGGTCCCGGCTCGATCGGCACCACCTCCATCGGCACGCTGGCGCCGCGCGTGATCCTGTTCGCACCCGACCATACGCCGCGGCGCTTCGTCGAGCGGGTCGATTACGTGTCGGTCCCCGGCTGGCGGCGGCGCGCCGAGGCGGGGCTCCCCGGCGGACCGGCGCTGTGCGTCACGCCGCTCGGGGTGATGGAGTTCGCCGACGGCGCGATGCGGCTGCGGTCCGTGCACCCGCACGCCAGCGCGGAGGAGGTGCGCCGCCGGACCGGTTTTCCGCTCCCGCCCGCCGGGGACGTCCCGATCACCCTCCCCCCGACCCGCGAGGAGCGGCGGGTCCTGGAGGTGATCGATCCCTTCGGCCGGCTGGAGGAGACCGATCTGAGCCCCGACGGAGGCGCGGCGTGAGCGCCGCCCCCGCGGCCATCGTTTCCCTGAGCGACGCGGTCGCAGGGGTGGCCCCCGGCAGTCTGATCACGCTCGGCGGGTTCCAGCTCAATCGCGCCCCGATGGCCCTTCTGGGCGAGCTGGTGCGGCAGGGACGGCGGGATCTGCGGGTCGTCACCCCGCCGAATCCGCTCGGGCTCGACCTCCTGGTCGGCGCCGGGCTGGTGTCCGAGGCGACATTCGGGTTCATCGGCTTCCAGTACGAGGACGGCTTCGTGGTCGCCCCCGCGGTGAAACGGGCGATCGAGACCGGCACGCTCCGCTTCCGGGAGCGCGACGTCTACGAGATCGTCCAGGGGCTGCGGGCGGCGGCGATGGGGCTGCCGTTCCTGCCGGCGCCGGGCGGGGAGGGGTCCGATTACCGGCGGGTCAACGGCACCGCGACCGTCGTCGATCCGGAAACCGGCGAGGCGGTCCCGGTCGCCGCCGCCATCCGGCCCGACCTCCTGCTGGTCCACGCGCAGGAGGCCGACCGGGACGGCAACCTGGCGATCGCCGATCCCTATGCCGAGGCGCTGCAGGCGCGCGCCGCGGGGAGGGTGATCGCGACCGCCGAACGGCTGGTGGATCGGGTCGAACGCCCGTCGATCCCCGGCACCCTGGTCGAGCGGCTCGCCATCGTCCCCGAGGGGGCCTTCCCGACCTCCTGTCACGGGTTCTACCCGTACGCGGTCGAGGCGATCCGGAAGACCGCGGGGGGCTCCGGCGCGGCGCCGGCGGCGACCGCCGGCGACGACCGCCTGCGGGCCGCCGATCGACTGGTCACCGGCCTGGCGCGCGCCATCAAGGACGGCGAGACGGTGGCGACCGGCGTCGCCTCCGCCCTGCCGATGCTCGCCGTGGCGCTGGCGCGCCGCACCCACGCGCCGCGTCTGACCTACCTCAACTGCGTCGGGGCGATCGACCCGCACCTCGACGGCATCCGGCCGACCTCGACCGACGTGACGCTCCTCGACCGCTGCCGCGGCCGCGTCGATCTGCCCGATCTCTTCGATCGGGCGCACCGCGGGGGGATCGACGTCATGTTCTTCGGCGCGGCGCAGGTGGACCGGGAGGCGCGGATCAACCTGACCTGCATCGGGGAGTACGCCCGGCCGCGGGTCAAGCTGCCGGGGCCGGCCGGATCCCCGTCGATGCGCTCGTTCGTGCGG
Organism: Candidatus Polarisedimenticolia bacterium; assembly: GCA_050747445.1. Taxonomy (GTDB): domain Bacteria; phylum Acidobacteriota; class Polarisedimenticolia; order Gp22-AA2; family Gp22-AA2; genus JBOGOE01. The sequence continues at coordinate 2,427 of JBOGOE010000206.1, forward strand.
CGCGCGGTGATCGCCGTCCCCCGCCACTCGCCCCGATCGCTGGTAGAGCGGGTCGATTTCACGACCGCGGCCCGCGGGGCGCGCAACCGCGAGACCCTGGTGATCACCGACCGCGCGGTGCTGCGTCTGGACGGGGACCGTCTGCGGGTGGAGACCCGGCACGCGGGGACCGGCGCGGCGGAGCTGGAGCGGTTGACCGGTTTCACGATCGACGGGAGCGGTCCGGCGACGCCGGAGCCGTCCCCGGAGGAGATGGCGGCGCTCCGGTCCCTGGATCCGCAGGGGCTGCGGGCGCGCCTGGTGTGACGACCATGGGGCGGCGCCGTCCGGACCGGTCCGCCCACGGGAGGGAGCGATGGCCAAAGGAATGATGAAGGCGATGGTGATGCGGGAGTTCGGCGGGCCCGATCGGCTGAAACTGGAGGACGTCGAGGCCCCCGATCCGAAGCGGCTCAAGGAACGCGAAGTGCTGATCCGGGTGCGGGCGGTCGGGGTGTGCTATCACGACATCATCAACCGCAGCGGCAACCTGCCGCGCACCAGGCTGCCGTCGATCCTGGGGCACGAGATCGCCGGCGAGGTGGTGGCGGTGGGGAGCGCCGTCAGCGGCTTCCGCCACGGCGACCGGGTGGCGACCATCCAGCGGGTGCATTGCGGCCGGTGCGACCGCTGCCGGCGCAACCGCACCAGCCTGTGCAAGGAAGGGGTGTTCTTCGGTGAGGAGATCCCGGGCGGCTACGCCGAGCTGGTGGTGTCGGAGGAGCAGGGCCTGGCGCGGGTTCCCAACGAAGTGCCGTTCGAGGAGGCGTCGATCTGCGCCTGCACCATCGGCACGGCGATCCACGTGGCGCGCACCCGCGGCGGGGTACAGCTCGACGAGAGCGTCCTGATCACCGGCGCCTCGGGCGGCGTCGGTCTGCACGCCATCCAGGTCTGCCGTCTGATCGGGGCGCGCGTGTACGCCGTGACCTCCTCCCCGCATAAGGCCGCCCGGCTCAAGGAGATCGGGGCGGACGAGGTGATCGTCGCCCCCGACCTGAAGTTCGCCGAGCCGGTGCGCCGCCTGACCGGCGGCCGCGGCGTCGACGTGGCGCTCGAGATCACCGGGGCGATGACCTTCGATCAGTCGCTCCGCAGCCTCGGCCCCGCCGGCCGGCTGATCGTGGTCGGTAACCTCGAGACCCGCACCGTGGCGTTCATGCCGGGGCTGGTGATCCTGAAGGAGCTGGAGATCCGCGGCTCCTTCGCCACCACGACTTCCGAGCTGTCGGAATCGTTCCGCCTGGTGACCGAGGGGAAGGTGAAACCGGTCGTCTCCAAGGTGATGCCGCTGCACGAGGCGGCCCGGGCCCACCAGATGTTGTTCGAGAAGGGCGTCACGGGGAGGATCGTGCTGCAGGTCCAGGGATGAAGTGCCGCTGACCGGCCTCGGGGGAACCCTGTGAGCCTGTCACTCGTCGGTCTGGGCCTGGCGCTCCTGCTCGCCGGGGCGCTCGCCGCATTGCTCCTGGGGCGGCGCGATCGGGCGG
>JBOGOE010000207.1:0-6418 GCA_050747445.1 Candidatus Polarisedimenticolia bacterium
GGCATAGCCGGGGAGCGGCCCGGCATCGACGTAGACCACGTCCTGGTCGCCGTCGCCGTCGTAGTCGAAGACCACCACCCCGCCCACCACCGTCTCCATCATGTGCCGCGCGCCGCTGCCGCCGTGATGGTGGCGGAAGGCGAGCCCCCAGCGCTCGGAGACTTCGCGGAAGCGGATCGCGGCCGGCGCCGGCGCGGCCGCGGCGTCCACCGGGTCCGGCGCCGCCGGGAGCTCGAGAATGAGGGTGGCTCCGTGCCCCGGGCGGGACTCGGCGCGGATGGTGCCGCCGTGACGCGTGACGATCGAGTAGGCGGTGGCCAGACCGAGCCCGCTGCGCCCCTGTCGCGTGGAGAAGAACGGATCGAAGATCCGCGGCAGATGCTCCGCCGGGATCCCGATCCCTTCGTCCTCGACGATGATCCGCACCAGCCGGCCCGGCGGGCCGGTGCGCCGGCCGCGACCGGGGCCGTCGGCGCGGACGTTCTCCGCCCGGATCCGCAGCGTGCCGCCCTGCGGCATGGCCTGCACCGCGTTCATCGCCAGCCCCGCCAGCACGTGGGTCATCTGCGTGGCGTCGGCCTCCAGGGGCCAGAGATCGGCCGGCAGGCGGCGCTCCACCCGGATCCCGTCGGAGCGCGGCACCGCGCGGCCCGCCTCGGCCAGGATGCCTCCCAGCGCGACCGGGCGGGTGACCGGGGCGCCTCCCTCGGCGAAGGTCAGGATCTGCTGCGTCAGGTTGCGGGCCCGGAGGCAGGCCGACTCGGCGTCCGCCAGACGCGCATGCTCCGGGTCGGAGGGGTCGGCGCCGGCCTTCAGAAGCAGGAGGTTCCCGAGGATGACGGTGAGCAGGTTGTTGAACTCGTGGGCGATGCCGCCGGCCAGGACGCCGATCGACTCGAGCTTGCGCGCCTTCAGGTCCTCGTCCTCGGCGCGGCGTCTCTCGGTCACGTCCTGCGCGGTGCCGATCATCCGGACCACCGCGCCGGCGGCGTCGCGGACCGTTTCGCCCCGGGAGTGCAGGAGGACCGGTGTTCCGTCGGGCCGCACGATGCGGGCGTCGTGCTCGAAGCGGTCCCCCTCCGTCCGGGAGCGCTCGATGGCCGCCCGCATCGCGGCCCGGTCGTCCGGGTGGACGCGCTCGAGGAACCCCTCGTAGGTGGCGCTGAACTCGGACGGCTGCAGGCCGAAGATCCGGTACAGACCTTCGGACCAGAGGACCGTGTTGGCCGGGATGTCCCACTCCCAGAAGCCGAGGCGGGCCACCTGCTGCGCTTCCCGCAGCTGGCGTTGGGCGCCCGCCAGACCGTCGCGCAGCGTGCGGCACTCGTGGTCCGCGCGGTCGAGCGCCTCGACGCGCCGGCGGAGCGTCTCGAGTTCCTTCAGGAGTGCGGCGGTGTTCGGTTTGACGGGTGACATCCGACGCCCGGGGGCACGGGCGAGCGGCGGGACTCTAGCACACGGTCGGAGGTGGCGCAACGACGGCGCGATCCGGAAGGTCAGAGCAGGTCGGCCCAGCGTGGCGAGGCGGCGAAGGCCCCGTGGATCAGACCGACGTGCGAATAGGCCTGCGGGAAATTCCCCCACATCCGCAGACCCGGCGCCTGGTAGTCCTCCGCCAGCAGACCGAGGGGGGACAGGGCCGAGCGGGCCCGGTCCATCAGGACGCGTGCCTCGGACAGCCGGCCGGTGGCGGCCAGCGCCTCGACCATCCAGAAGGTGCACAGGAGGAACGCCACGGTGGTCGGTCCCAGACCGTCGTCGGCGCGGTAGCGGACCAGCCAGCCGTCGTTCCCCAGATCGCGGCCGATCGCCTCGACGGTGGCGCGCAGGCGGGGGTCGTCCGCGGGGAGGAAGCGGAGCGGCACCGCCTGCAGCAGCGCCGCGTCGAGATCGGCGCCACCGTAGGTGGCGGCGAGGGCGCCCCGCGAGGCGTCCCAGGCGCGCTCCAGGATCTCCGTCCGGATCCGGCCCGCGGACTCGCGGTACGCCGCGGCGCGCCCGGGAAGGTGGCGTTCCGCCACGGTCGCCATCCGATCGGCCGCCGCCCAGCACATCAGGCTGGAGAAGGTGCGCGGCCGGGCGGCGTCGCGATGCTCCCAGATGCCGGCGTCCGGCGTGCCGGCCACGGCGATCGCCTTGCCGGCGAGACGCTCCAGGAGGTCGAGCGTCTCGGGCGCCTGCTCGTCGCGGAAGCGCTCGTCGAGCATCACCGGCGCCAGGGCGAGGACCATCTCGCCGAAGATGTCGTTCTGCCGGTGCATGACCGCCCGGTTGCCGACACGCACCGGCCCGTGGCCCTGGTAGCCCGGCCACCCCTCCAGGATCCGCTCGTCCTCGGCGGCCGAGCCGTCGACGCGGTACAGGGGGCGCAGATCGAGGGTCGGATCGCCGGAGGCGATCCCGAGGAGATAGCGGACGAACGCCTCGCGCTCCTCGAACTGGCCCAGCAGCCGCAGCGCCCCGAGCACGTAGGCCGCGTCCCGCAGCCAGTAGTAGCGGTAGTCCCAGGTCCGGCCGCTCCCCGGCGCCTCCGGGATCGAGGTGGTGGTCGCCGCGACGATCGCCCCGGTGTCGTCGAAGCAGTGGAGCTTGAGGACCAGGGCCGACCGGATCACCTCGTCCTGGTAGAGGGGGGGGATGTTGCAGTGCTTGACCCAGCGCTGCCAGTAGCGCACCGTCTCTCCCAGGAAGCGGTCGCACAGGGCGGGGAGCGGCTCCTCGACCGGCGGCCCCCAGGCGAGGATCAGGTGCCGCCGCTCGGTCAGGGCGAACGGCCGGCCGCCCAGATACGACAACGGCAGATCGGTCGTCAGACGCAGCGGATCGGCGAACCCCTCGAAGGCGACGTGGTTCGATCCCTGCACCCGCCCCGGGGATCGGCGCGACCATCCGAGACGCGGATCGCAGGTGACGGCGATGCGCGGCGTCCCCTCGAGCGGCTCGACGATGCGGACGATCTGGGTGGGGCGGAAGAACCGCTCGTGCAGGACGAACCGCGGGGCGAGATCGAGGACGCGGAACGCCCCCTCCGCGGTGCGGAACGTGGTCTCCAGCACGTTGGTGTTCGGCAGGTAGCGCTGCGTCCCCGGCGCCCCGTCCGGCGCGCCGACCGCGAAGCGGCCGCCCTCGTCCGCGTCGAGCAGGGCGGCGAACACCGGTTCGGCGTCGAAGCGCGGCAGGCAGCACCAGAGGATCGTCCCGTCCCGCGCCACCAGGGCGGCGTACTGACCGTTGCCGATGATGCCGAGATCCTCGAGGCGGGTGGTCCCGTCCATGCGCCCAAGACTACCCGATCTTCGTTTGACTTCAAATCAATCGTTCGCCTAGGATCGGGCCACAGTGCGTCTCATTTTGCGCGTCGTTCTGCCGTTGCTCGCCGTCCTCGGCCTGCTCGCCTGGGGCGCCGCGGCGCTGGTCAACACCACCAGCCGCCGCTGGTTCCGGGAGGACGTGGAGCTGCGCGCGGCGCTCGCGGTGCGCGGCGTGCGCGAGGGGCTGGTCGAGGCGCTCTCCAAGCGCGACCGGCGGCGCGCCGACCAGCTTCTCGACGTCCTGGTGCGCGACGACCGGATCCTGGCCGCCGCCGCGTGCGGCGCCGATCTGGGGCCGTTCGCGCGGACCACGGACTTCCCGGAGGGACTGGGGTGCGACGCGGTGGGCCGGCAGCTGCGCGTCGCCGGCGCGCCACCGGACTCCGCGGCCGGATGGAAGCGATGGGACGACGAGCGCCGGCTCCCGGCGGGCCGGTTCCACGTCAGCGCCCTGCCGCTCCGCGACGGCGATCGGGTCCCCGGTTTCGTCGTTCTGCTGCACGACATGAGCGTCGCCGACGCCCGCGAGGCGATCTCGCGCTGGTTCCTGCTCCTGGTCTTCGCGGTGCTGTCGATGGCGGCCTCGCTCGCCACGGTGATCGTGGCCCGCTCCTCGTGGCGGCAGTTCGCGGGGGAGATCGTCGGTCTGGTGCGGGGCCGGAAACCGCACCGCCAGTTCCTGCCGGTGCTGAGCGACGTGCGCGAGCTGGTCGAGCGGATCGCCGAGGAGGCCAAGGCCGGTGACGGGGGCCCCTGGACGGCGGATCGGCTCAAACGGACCCTGCGTCTCACGCTGCAGGGGGAGCGGGTGACCCTGGTGGCCAACCGCGAGCCGTACGTCCATCAGCGCGACGCGTCGGGGGTGGTGCGCCTGCTGCATCCGGCGAGCGGGCTGGTGACGGCGCTCGAGCCGGTCATGCGCGCCTGCTCGGGGGTCTGGATCGCCCACGGCAGCGGGTCGGCCGACCGCGAGGTGGCCGATCGCCAGGGGCGGCTGCGCGTGCCCCCCGGCGAGGAGTCGTACACCCTGCGGCGGGTCTGGCTGACCCCCGAGGAGGAGAAGGGCTACTACTACGGCTTTTCCAACGAGGGGCTGTGGCCGCTCTGTCACCTGGCGCACACGCGGCCGCAGTTCCGGATCGAGGACTGGTCGCACTACCAGGCGGTCAACCGCAAGTTCGCCGACGCCGTCCTCGAGGAGGTCGACGGACCCGACCCGATCATCCTGGTGCAGGACTACCACCTGGCCCTCGCCCCCCTGATGATCCGCGAGCGGCTGCCGCGCGCCGCCATCCTGACCTTCTGGCACACCCCCTGGCCCAACGCCGAGAGCTTCGGGATCTGCCCCTGGCAGCGCGACCTCCTCCAGGGTCTCCTGGGGAGCAGCATCGTCGGGTTCCACACCCAGCTCCACTGCAACAACTTCGTGGAGGCGGTCGATCGGTTCCTCGAGGCGCGCATCGACCGGGAGGACCACGCCGTCGTGCAGCGGGGCCGGGCGACGCTGGTGCGTCCCTACCCGATCTCCATCGAGTGGCCGTATCGCTGGGCGCGCGGGGCTCCCCCGGTGGCGGAGTGTCGCGCCTCGGTGCGCGCCGAGCTGGGGCTGGGACCGGAGGCGGTCCTCGGGGTCGGCGTCGATCGGCTGGACTACACCAAGGGGCTCGAGGAGCGGTTGCTGGCGGTGGAGCGCCTGCTCGATCAGCAGCCGCGCTGGCGGGGCCGCTTCACCTTCGTCGAGCTGGCGGCGCCGAGCCGCACCGCCATCCCGCGTTACCGCGAGCTCAACGACGCGGTCGAGGCGCTCGCGGAGCGAATCAACGCCCGCTTCGCCCGGGACGGCTACCGTCCCGTCATCCTGCTCCGGCGGCACCACGAGCCTCCCGACGTCGTGCGCTTCTACCGCGGCGCCGATCTGTGCTACGTGAGCAGCCTGCACGACGGCATGAACCTGGTCGCCAAGGAGTTCGTGGCGTCGCGCGACGACGAGCGGGGCGTGCTGGTCCTCAGCGAATTTACCGGCGCCTCGCGCGAGCTGACCGAGGCGCTGATCGTCAATCCCTACGATCTCGAGCAGGCCGCCGCGGCCCTGGCCGCGGCACTCGCCATGCCGGCCGAGGAGCAGGCGGAGCGGATGCGGGCCCTGCGGCGGTTCATCGGCGAGTTCAACGTGTATCGCTGGGCGGGCCGCATGCTCCAGGACGCCGCCCGGCTGCGGCAGCGCGAGCGGGTCGCCGGGCGCCTCACCGAAGTGGCACGACCCGTGGAATCCCTCTCCTAGGAGCAACCCCCGTGCCGTCCGCCCACCTCCTCGCGCCGGAGAACCGCCGCGTCCTCGAGCGGCTGGCGGCGCGGCGCAGCCTGCTGGCCTTCGATTTCGACGGCACCCTCGCCCCGGTCGTGCCGGATCCGGCGCGCGCGGCGATGCGCGCCGGCACGGCGCGGCGTCTCCGGGCGGTCGCCGCGATCCAACCCTGCGCCGTGCTGTCCGGACGGGCGCTCGGAGATCTGAAGACGCGTCTCCACGGCGTGCCGCTCCTCGCCCTGGCCGGGAACCACGGGGCCGAGATCGCCTGGAACGGCGGCCGCGGGGCCGGCCGCGGGCGGCCGCGGGTCGGGACGGACACCATGACGGTCGCGTCCGCGCGGCGGGTGCGGACCTGGCGCCGGGCGCTCGAGTCGGAGATCGGCCATCTTCCGGGCGTGTTCATCGAGGACAAGCGGCTGTCGCTGACGGTGCACTATCGCCGCGCCCCCGACGCCGCGGCCGCGGCGCGGGCCGTACGGGCGGCGGCGTCGCGGATCGGGGACGCGAGGCTCATCGGCGGAAAGTTCGGTCTGAATCTCCTGCCGGCCGGCGGTGCCGACAAGGGGGCCGCGCTGCGCCACGTCTGGCGGAGGGTGGGCGTGCGGGGCGCCCTTTACGTCGGGGACGACGCCACCGACGAGGACGCGTTCGTCCTGAGGGGCGCGGGATTGATCACCGTGCGGGTCGGTCGCAGTCCCCGGACCGCCGCCGCCTTCCACCTGTCCCGCCAGCGCGAGATCGACGATCTGCTGGAGGTCCTCCTGGGTCTCGGCCGCAGACCCGCACCATCGCCGCAGGC
>JBOGOE010000208.1:0-6313 GCA_050747445.1 Candidatus Polarisedimenticolia bacterium
GCGCAACGCCGCGATCTTCCGCAGGCGCCGCTCCAAACGGCGAAGCTGGCCATCCAACCGTCTCAGTCTCGGTCCGATCGTCACCTTGAGCGTTCGCGCGACGACGGCCTGCAATGCACCTGCCATATCGGGCGTACGGGCCATGAGTCTCCCTTGCACGGTGGAACCGGATTGCCGCATGGACGCCCGCGACACGCGCGTCGCGGACGGCCCCCCCTTCCGAGCGGCGGGAAGCCTACCATTCCCCCCGGACGCTGTCCACACGCCGGGAGAGGCGGAAGGACCGGCGGCGCGGCACGGCGGGCCGCGGCGGGCCCGGCGCCGCCCCGCCCGCTCCCCTCAACCCCTTGCTCCGCGCGGGTTGCGGACCCATATTTGGCCGGACACGCGACCCGGGCGCCTGCCGGATCGCGTGCGGCGCCGCTGGACGCTCGGAGACCCGGGACCGTCATCCGGCCGACGCACCTGGGAGGTCGGATGGAGCACGACAGCGAGCGGTCGATCGACATCCTGCTGGTCGAGGACAACCCGGGGGACGCCCGTCTGGCCGCCGAGGCGCTGCGCGAGGCGCGTCTGGACAGCCGCCTGCACTGGGCCGCCGACGGGGCGCAGGCGCTCTCGTTCCTGCTGCGCCAGGGGGATGACGCCAACGCCCCGCGCCCCGACCTGATCCTGCTGGACCTCAACCTGCCGCGCAAGGACGGCCGGACCCTCCTGGCCGAGATCAAGCAGCACCCGGTGCTCCGCCGGATCCCGGTCGTCGTCCTGACCACCTCCCGGTCGGAGGAGGATCGGAACGTCTCCTACGACCTGCAGGCCAACTGTTTCATCAGCAAGCCGGGTCACTGGGACGGTTTTCTCGAGGTCGTCCGATCGATCAAGGAATTCTGGCTGTCACGCGCCACGCTGCCGACGGCCGACGGCCCCGGCGCGCCGGCGCCGTTCCCCGCTCTCCGCATCCCGGCTGCGCTCATCGCACCCGCTTCCGCCGCGCCGGAACCGACCCACCCGGCGCCCGCGGCCGATCTCCAGGAAAGGCGCATCCTCCTGATCGAGGACAATCCCGGAGACGCCATCCTGGTGCGCGAATACCTCAAGGACGCGGGGAAGGATCGGATCCGGCTGGCACACGCCGACCGGCTGAGCGAAGGGCTGCGCCGTCTGTCGGAGGAGCGTTTCGACGCTGTGCTCCTCGACCTGTTCCTTCCCGACAGCCAGGGGCTCGACTCGGTGATCTCCCTGAGCGGCCACCCGGGCGGACCTCCGGTCGTGATCCTGACGGGACTGGAGGACGAGGGGCTCGCTTCGCGGGCCCTGCGCCAGGGGGCGCAGGACTACCTCATCAAGGGGCAGTTCGACGGCCACCTCCTGATCCGCGCCCTGTCCCACGCGATCGAGCGGACCCATTCCGGGATGTACCTGCAGTACCTGGCGCACCACGACGGCCTGACCGAGCTGCCGAACCGCACCCTGTTGCACGATCGCCTCCGCCACGCCCTGGAGCAGGCCCGCCGCAACCGCCACACCCTCGCGGTCCTGTTTCTCGATCTCGATCGCTTCAAGGAAATCAACGACACCCACGGGCACGCCACCGGCGACCTGCTGCTGCAGTCGGTCGCCGCCCGGCTCTGCGGCTGCGTGCGCGCCAGCGACACGGTGGCGCGGGTGGGCGGGGACGAGTTCGTCCTGCTGCTCCCGGAGATCACCCGGGTCGAGGACGTCACCACGGTGTGCGACAAGATCCGCGCCGCCTTCCGGTCCCCGTTCCTCGTGGCCAACCGGCACCTCCAGGTGACGGCGAGCATCGGGGCCAGCCTGTACCCCGCCGACGCCGAGGACCCCGAGACCCTGCTCAAGGACGCCGACACCGCCATGTACCGCGCCAAGGATCGGGGGCGGGACAACTACCAGCTCTACTCGTCGCCGGTGCCGGTGCGGTCCACCGATCAGGCGGCGCTCGTGGCCGCTCTCCGGCGCGGGCTTCAGGAGGATCAGTTCCGCCTGCACTACCAGCCGACCCTGGACGCCGTGACCGGGAAGCTCCTGTCGCTGGAAGCGCTGGTCCGCTGGCAGCACCCCGAGGCGGGGCTCCTGCGGCCGCGCGATTTCCTGCCGCTCGCCGTGGAGTCCGGATTCATCGTCGACCTCGGCGCCTGGGTCCTCCGCCGCGCCTGTCTCCAGGGAAAGGAATGGCAGGCGCGCGGCGCGCCACCGCTCCGGATCGCGGTCAACCTCTCCCATCGCGAGCTGGCACGGGGTGACACCCTGCTCCGCCTGGTGGAAGAGGTGCTGGAGGAGACCGGTCTCGACCGGATGCGTCTGGAGCTCGAGGTCACCGAGGAGGCGATCATGCGCGACGAGCCCTCCGGCCTGAAGACGCTGCGGGCGCTCCACAATCTCGGCGTGCGCATAAACATCGACGACTTCGGCACCGGGTACGCGTCACTCAGCCGGCTGCGCTGCTTCCCCTTCGGCAGCGTCAAGATCGACCGCACCTTCATCCGGGACGTGACCGTCGATCCGGACGACGCCGCCATCGTCGCGGCGATCACAGCCGTGGGGCACAACCTGAGGATGAACGTAATCGCCGAGGGGGTGGAAACGGCGGAGCAGGCCTCGTTCCTGATCCGCAATCAGATCGATGCGATGCAGGGGCCCTATTTCGGCGAGCCGGCCCCCGCCGACGAGGCCCTTCAGGTGCTGCAGGCGGCCGCCGCCCCGGCGCGCCGGAGCGCCTGAAGGCGCCGCACCCTCCGTTCAGACCGCGTAGCGCTCCGCGTCCCAGGCCAGCCCCAGCTCCGACGGCGGCGCCATGTACCCCGCCAGGGCGGAGGCGGCGACCACCGCCGGGCTGGCGAGGTACCCCTCCCCGCCGAGCCCCATCCGGTTCTGCCAGTTGCGGTTGAAGGAGGTGATGGCCCGCTCGCCGGGCTTGAGCGCGTCGGGGCCCTGCCCGAAGCAGGGGCCGCACCAGGATTGGCGCACCCGGCCGCCGGCGGCGCGGAACACCGCGGCGATCGACTCCCCCTCCAGACGGGGGTCGGGCATCTCGATCCGCCGGCCGACCGCGCCGCTCCCCGGGAAGACCAGCAGCTCGGTGCCGGGTGCGAGCCGCCCGTGCCCGGCCCGGCGCGCCGCGCGCAGGACCAGCGCCGCGCCCAGGAGATCGTCGTAGGAGCCGTTGGTGCAGGAACCGATGAGGGCCTTGGTGAAGGTGAGCCGCTCGCGCGCCACCTCTTCCGCCGGAAAGGCGTTCCCGGGGCTGAACGGTTTGGCGATCATCGGTACGACGTCCGTGAGATCCAACCTCTCGTCGATCGCGAAGCGCGCCTCCGTCCCGGAGACCAGCCGCGGATACAGTAGCGGGATGCCCCGCTCGCCGTACCACGCCTCGGTGACGGCGTCCTGCGCGAAGATGCCGTTCTGCGCCTCGGCCTCGGCCATCATGTTGGCGATGGTGTTGCGGCAGGTCATCGGCAGCTGCGCCGCGGCGTCCACGAACTCGACCCCCATCCCCTGCGCCTGCCGCGTCCCCCAGCGGCGCAGCAGCTCCAGGACGATGTCCTTGCCGCCGACCCACGGCTGCAACCGGCCGGCGAAGGTCAGCCGCCGCTGCGGCGCCGGGGTGAAATAGATGGAACCGGTGGACCAGCCGAAACCGAGCGTCGTGCTGCCAATCCCCACCCCGACGGCGCCGTAGGCGCCGTAGGCCCGGCTGTGCGAATCGGCCCCCGGATAGAAGCCGCCGGGGACGATCAGCCCCTGCTCCGGAAAGTAGAAATGGAAGATGCCGTCCCCCGGCTCCGCGAAGTGCGGCTTGCCGATGCCGTGGCGGGCGGCGAAGGCGCGCGAGATCGACGTCTGGCGTTCGTCCTCCTCCCGGCCGGTGAACACGAAATGATCGGCGGCGATGGCCGCCTGGCGCGGGAAGATGGTGTCGCCGCCCGTGATCCGGTCGAAGGTGTGGATGGCGAAGGGCGCCGTCCCGTCCGACCCGGGGAGGAGATCCGCCCACAGCCGGAGCGTCGTCCCGGGCCCCGGCCGCGCGTCGCGATCGACGCGGTGCGCCCACAGGATCTGCTCCGCCAGCGTCAGGCGACGCGCCTCGGCGGGATCTGGGAACTCCACCCGCGGCGCCTCCCGGAGGGAGGCCCCGAGCGCGCGCCGGCCGACCTCGAAGATGCCGCCGCCCCGGCGAATCTCTTCTTCCTTGTCGGAGAGCGGTCCGGGCCGGTACGTCCTTCCTCGCGTCAAGTTCGCGAGCGTCCGCCCCGCGACGTCGAAGGAGAACTCGTCGCCGTCCCGCGCCTCGTCCACCGCCTCCGGGCACTGCGCCACGTGCAGCCCCAGGTTGAGGGCGTTGCTCCGGAAGATGTCCCCCATGTTGTCGCCGCACACGATGACCATCTCCAGGCCGGCCTCCTCGGCGACCCCCTTCAACCCCGCGGGGGACATCTCGCGCGACGAGCCGATGGCGAACCGGTCGCCGGCCACCAGGAAGGTCTCCCCGGCGTGGACGCGGCGCCGGAAGTCGGGCATCAGGTGGCGGAAGGAGCCCGACTTCCAGCGTTCGTCGAGCCGCTCGAGACTCTCGGAAACGCAGTCGGCCGCGGGGGTGATCTGATCGGTGTCGATCGCGTCCCGCTTCTTCCCCGGACGGGCCGGGTCCCAGAAGATCAGCGCCCGCCCGCGCACCGTGTGAGCCAGCGAACGGGTCGCCGCCGCCCCGCCGAGGCGGGCTGTCAGGGACTCCCGGGTGACCCCGGGTTTCAGCCGGGCGGGGGGGATGGCGCTCACGATGGATCCGATTGTACCGCCCTCCTCGAGACGTTCCGGCGGGACGCCGCCCGGCTTCAGTCGCCGGACGAGCGAGGCGCGCCGCCGAATCCGGTCACCGCCCCTTCGCTGGCCGAGGAGACCAGCCGGGCGTACTTGGCGAACACGCCGCCGGAATACCGGGGGGCGGGCGGCTTCCATGATTTCATCCGCTCGCGCACGACCTCGGCTGGGACCTCCAGGTCGAGCCGCCGCCCCTCGACATCGAACGCGATCGTGTCGCCCTCCCGCACCGCGGCGATCGGACCGCCGCGCGCCGCCTCGGGGGCGACGTGCCCGGCCATCAGACCGTGGGTGGCGCCGGAGAACCGGCCGTCGGTCAGCAGGGCCACCTGCTCCCCGAGCCCCTGCCCGACCAGGGCGGCGGTGGTGGCGAGCATCTCGCGCATGCCGGGACCGCCGCTCGGCCCCTCGTAGCGGATCACCAGGACGTCGCCCGGCTTGACGCGGCGCGCCTGCACGGCCGCGAAGGCGTCCTCCTCGCGATCGAAGACGCGCGCCGGGCCGCGGTGCTTCAGGCGCGCGTGGCCGGCGACCTTCACGACGCACCCTTCCGGAGCCAGGCTGCCTCTGAGAATGACCAGCCCCCCGGTCGCCTTGAGCGGATTCGACAGGGGGCGGATGACCTCCTGCCCCGCGGTCTCGCGCGCCAGACCGGCCTCCTCCCCGAGGCTGCGGCCGCTGACCGTCGGCTGGTCGCCGCGCAACAGCCCCGCTTCCAGGAGGCGCGCCGCCAGGAGACGGGTGCCGCCCGCCCGCTGCATGTCGTTGGCCACGAAGCGCCCCCCGGGCTTGAGGTCGGCCAGAAGAGGCGTCCGCGCGCTGATCCGATCGAAATCGTCGATGGCCAGCGGCACCCCGGTCTCGCGCGCCAGCGCCAGCAGGTGCAGGACGCCGTTGGTCGAGCCGCCGCTGGCAGCGATCGAGGCGATGGCGTTCTCGAACGCCCCCCGGGTCAGGATGCTCCGCGGCCGCGCCCCGCGGCGCAGCAGATCCATCACCAGCCGTCCCGCCTCGAGCGCCACTTCCCGGCGCCGCGGGTCGGTCGCCGGCACCCCGGCGCTCCCCATGGGGGAGATGCCCACGAACTCCAGCGCCGTCGCCATGGTGTTGGCGGTGAACTGCCCGCCGCACGCCCCCGGCCCGGGGCAGGCCCGATCCTCCAGCTCCTTCAGGTCGGCGGCGCTGATCCGCCCCGAGGCGCACGCCCCCACCGCCTCGAACACGTCCTGTATGGTGACGTCGCGCCCGCGGAACGAGCCCGGGTCGATCGAACCCCCGTAGAGGACCAATCCCGGCAGGTCGAGGCGCGCCAGCGCCATCGCCGTCCCCGGGATCGTCTTGTCGCAGCCGCACAGGGCGACCATGGCGTCGAACAGGTGGCCGCGCGCCACCAGCTCGATCGAATCGGCCACCACCTCGCGGCTGACGAGCGAGGCCTTCATCCCCTCCGTCCCCATGCTGACGCCGTCCGACA
>JBOGOE010000209.1:0-2219 GCA_050747445.1 Candidatus Polarisedimenticolia bacterium
GTGCCCGCCCCGCCCCGTCCCCCCGGCACGCCATCGAGCCGATGCGGCCGGACGACTGGTCGTGCGTCAGGTCGATCTACGAGGAGGGGATCGCCACCGGGCACGCCACGCTCGAGACCGCGGTGCCGCCGTGGGAGGAGTGGGACGCGGACCACCTGCCGGCCTGCCGGCTGGTGGCGCGCGCGGAGGGCGGGGCAGTCCTCGGCTGGGCGGCGTTGAGCCCGGTGTCGGGACGCTGCGTCTACGGCGGCGTGGCCGAGGTCAGCCTCTACGTCGCCGCCGCGGCGCGCGGGCGCGGTCTCGGGCGGGGGCTCCTGCGGGCCCTGATCGCCGCCTCGGAGAGCGCCGGGCTCTGGACCCTGCAGGCCGGCATCCTGCCCGGGAACCGGGCGAGCCTGGCGGTCCACCGCCGCTGCGGCTTCCGCGTCGTGGGCCGGCGCGAGCGGATCGGGCGCCTGCGGGGGGAATGGCGGGACGTCGTGCTTCTGGAGCGCCGCAGTCGTACCATCGGGGTCTGAACATCGAGGAGGAGACGCCATGGCCGAGCACGTCTACAGGGTGACCGAGCTGGTCGGTTCGTCGAAGAAGGGGATCGAGGAGGCGATCCAGAACGCCATCGGCCGCGCCGGGAAGAGCCTGCGCAACCTGCGCTGGTTCGAGGTCAAGGAGATGCGCGGCTACGTCGAGAAGGGGAAGGTCGCCTATTACCAGGTGACCCTGAAAATCGGCTTCACGCTCGAGGACTGAGCGAGGTACACTGCGCGTCGCTCCGCGACGACAGGAGGTCACCCCCAGATGACCGATCCGCTGAAGATCGCGGCGGCGCTCGCCGTGTTCGTCCTGGGAACCCGGGCGGCCGCCTGGGGCGACACCGCCCCGAAGACCAGCAAGGTTTTCCCCTACCCGGTCCACGAGACCGTCCTCGACAACGGGCTCAAGGTGGTCGCCGTCCCGTTCGACAGCCCGGGGCTGGCGGCCCACTGGATGGTGGTGCGCGTCGGCTCGCGCAACGAGATCGAGCCGGGCAAGTCGGGCTTCGCCCACTTCTTCGAGCACATGATGTTCCGCGGGACCGAGCGCTACTCGCGCGAGGCCTACAACGCGGTCCTCAAGGAGCTTGGGGCCGATCACAACGCCTTCACCTCGGACGACCTGACCGCCTACCACGTCCTGGCGCCGGCCTCGGCGCTCGAGCGGGTCATCGAGCTCGAGGCCGATCGATTCATGAACCTCAAGTACACCGAGGAAGATTTCAAGAAGGAGGCGGGCGCCGTCCTGGGGGAGTACAACAAGAGCGCCGCCAATCCCTTCCTGACCCTGCACGAGCGGGTGCGGGAGACCGCGTTCGCCAGCCACACCTACCGGCACACGACGATCGGCTTCCTGCGCGACATCCGGGACATGCCGAACCAGTACGCCTACAGCCGGACCTTCTTCGACCGCTTCTACCGCCCGGAGAACTGCATCCTGCTGGTGGTCGGCGACGTCGAGCCGAAGCGGGTGTTCGCCGTTGCGAAGAGCCGTTTCGGGCCGTGGAAGCGGGGCACGCACCGCTTCGAGGTCCCCGCCGAGCCGCCGCAGAAGGAGGAGAAGCGGACCCACGTCGACTGGG
The DNA here is from genome assembly GCA_050747445.1 of Candidatus Polarisedimenticolia bacterium. Classification (GTDB taxonomy): domain Bacteria; phylum Acidobacteriota; class Polarisedimenticolia; order Gp22-AA2; family Gp22-AA2; genus JBOGOE01. The sequence continues at coordinate 1,613 of JBOGOE010000209.1, forward strand.
ACACCCCGACCCAGCCCTACCTGGTCGTCGGCTATCACGCGCCGGCCTTCTCCACCACCGGCCGGGAGATGCCGGCCCTCGACGTCGTGTCGCAGTTGCTGTTCGCGGAGGCGGCCCCGCTCTACCAGCGGCTGGTCGTCGAGGAGCAGGTGGTCGATCTCCTGTTCGGCGGCGCCGAGGACCACCGCGATCCCTATCTCTTCACCATCATGGCGCGCGTCAAGGACCCCGCGAAGATGGTCTACGTGGAGCAGACGATCGCCGCGGCGCTGCAGGCGCTGCACGACGCCCCGGTCGAGGCCGACCGGCTGGTCCGCGTCCGCTCGCACCTCAAGTACGCCTACGCCGGCGGTCTCGACACCGCGGGGAGCGTGGCGCGCGGTCTGGCGCACTACCTGGCCCTGACCGGCGATCCGGGCGCGGTGAACAAGGTCTATGCCCTGTACGATCAGGTCACGCCGGAGGACGTGCGCCGGGTGGCGAAGAGCGTCTTCGTCCCGGCGAACCGGACGGTCGTGACGCTCTCCCACAAGGCGCCGGAGGCCGCGGGCGGCGGCGCCCCGGGCGCGGCGCGATGAGGGGCGGGACGCGGCTCCTGGCCCTGGCC
>JBOGOE010000210.1:0-6266 GCA_050747445.1 Candidatus Polarisedimenticolia bacterium
GGGGGAGAGGGAGTAGACTGCCGCGGATGACGAGCGGGCGGGAGCGCATCGGTCGGGAGCAGAGGGCGGCCGTGGGGTTGCGCTCGGCGCTGGTCGCGGCGGCGGTGCTGATGCTGTCGGCGGGGACGGCGGCCGCGGACGTCCGCTTCGGCGCGATCACCTGGGACGGCGATTACGGGGGCATCCTCGACACGCGCATCGAGCAGTATCCGTTCGTCTGGCAGATCGCGGGTCGATCGTCGCGTCTCGGGTTCGCCGCCTCCTACGTGCGCATCGACGAGACCGGCAACGTCACTCTGACCCCGGACGGGCCGATCGTCCTGGGGGCGGGGGGACCGGGGGCGCCGCCGTGGCAGACCGCGGCGCCGGGGAGCTCCGGGTCCGGCACCGGGGACCTGGTGCTGAGCAACGAGACCTACCTGGTCCGCGCCGGCAAGGGGAAGCGGCCGTTCGTGTCGCTCCTGCTCGACGTGAAGATCCCGACCGCCGATCAGGAGGAAGGGCTCGGCACGGGTGAGCGCGACTACGGCGCCGGGTTCGTGTACGTGCAGCCGCTCGGGAAGTACTGGCAGCTTCTGGGCGACGCCGGCTACCGCTGGATGGGGGACCCGGAGGGGGTCGACTTCAAGAACCGGATCCGCGGCTCGCTCGGGCTCGCCCTGATCCACAACCGGAAGCTCTGGCGCCTGCTGGTCGAGAACGTCACGCCGGTGCTCGACGAAGTCCCGCTCTACAACACCTCGGGCGTGCCGGTCGGCCTGTTCGAGGTCGAGGACCGGCGCGCCCTCCGCTTCGACCTCACCTTCGTCTCCGGGCGGGGGGGAACGACGCGTCTCGGCGTGACCTCGGGTCTCACCGACGGCGCGGAGGATGTCGGGTTCGTCCTGGAGTTCGCCACCGGCGGCCGCTGAGGCGGCCGCCCTCCCTCAGTACGACGCCAGCTCCCGCATCGCCCGCCGCAGATCGTCAATCTGGGGGAGGATGGCGTCTTCGAGACCGGGCTCGTAGGCGACGAAGGTGTCGCGCGCGGCGAGGCGGCGGACCGGGGCGTCGAGGAACTCGAACAGGCGATCGGCGACCAGGGCGGCGATCTCGGCGCCGTACCCCCACGAGATCGGGTCCTCGTAGGCGACCAGAACGCGGCCGGTCTTGCCGACGGAGGCGGCGATGGTCTCCCAGTCGATGGGGCTGAGGCTCCGGAGATCGATTACCTCGGCCTTCACGCCCGCCGCCTCGTCGAGGGCCCTGGCGGCGCGCGCGGCCCGCTCGACGAGCGCCCCGTAGGTGACGACCGTGAGGTCGTGCCCCTCGCGCACCACGCGGGCGCGGCCGAACGGGATCCTGTGGTCGGGACCGGGATAGGGGCTCTTGTTGTAGGTCTGGCGGTACAGGTGCTTGTGCTCCAGGAACAGCACCGGGTCGTCGCCGCGGATCGCCGTGCGCAGCAGGCCGTTGGCGTCGAGCGCGGTCGCCGGCATGACGACGCGCAGCCCCGGGATGGCGGTGAACAGCGACGCCCCCGACTGGCTGTGGTAGGTCGCGCCCCCCTGCAGGTAGCCGCCGATCGGCACGCGGATGACCACCGGGCAGGAGAACGCGCCGTTGGAGCGCCAGCGCAGGAGCGCCAGCTCGTTGCGGATCTGCATCATCGCCGGCCAGATGTAGTCGAAGAACTGGATCTCCACCACCGGCTTGAGCCCGCGGGTCGCCATGCCGATCGCCCGCCCGACGATGGCGGCCTCGGCGAGCGACGTATTGAAGACGCGCGCCGATCCGAAGCGGCGCTGCAGGTCGTGGGTGACCTTGAAGACGCCCCCTTTCCCGCGTACCTCGTTGAGGGCCTCCTCGCGGGTGCAGTCGGCGACGTCCTCCCCGAACACCACCATCTTCGCGTTGCGCTCCAGCTCGTCCCGCAGGCAGTCGTTGAGCAGGTCCACCATCGTGCGCGGGTCGCCCGAGAAGCGGGGCGGGGCCTCGAAGCGGGACGAGGTCGGATCGATCTCCTCGGAGTAGACGTGCGCCTCGACCGTCGCCGGGTCGGGGCGGCGGGCGGGGAGCGCCCCCTGCGCCGCCTCCTCGATCTCGCGATCGACCTCCTCGCGCACCGCCTCCAGGAATCCCTGGTCGACCACGCGGGCGCGCACCAGCGCCGCCGCGAAGGCCTTGATCGGATCGCGCGCCGCCTCGGCGCGCCGTTCGGCCTCGGGTTTGTAGAGCTTCTCGTCGTCGGACAGCGAGTGCGAGTAGGGCCGGATAGTGTGGGCGTGCACCAGCGCCGGGCCGCCGCGGCGCGCCCGCATCCCCTCGATCGTCTTCTTAAGGACCGCCCAGGAGGCGATCGGGTCGCACCCGTCGACCTCCTCGACCTGGAGCCCCGGATAGGCGCGGGCCAGCGCCGAGACGCTGCCGCCGGCGGTCTGCGCCTCGACCGGCACCGAGATGGCGTAGCGGTTGTCGGTGATCAGGAAGAGGACCGGGGACTGCCGCAGACAGGCGGCGTTCAGCGCCTCCCAGAACTCCCCTTCGCTGACCGACCCGTCGCCGCCCGACACGTAGACGACGTCGTCCGCGGCGGGGTCGAGCATCCGGCCGGCCTCGGCGCAGCCGACCGCCTGCAGGAATTGCGTGCCGGTCGGGCTCGACTGGGAGACGATGTGCAATTTCGCGTGGCCCCAGTGGCTCGGCATCTGCCGTCCGGCGGAGGCCGGGTCGTCCGCCGCCCCCACCCCCTGCAGGAACATCTCCTTCGGCGTCACGCCGAGCGCCAGACAGAGGGCCCGGTCGCGGTAGTACGGATAGAACCAGTCGCGTCCCGGACGGAGCAGCATCCCGGCCGCGGTCAGGACCGCCTCGTGGCCGGCGCCGCTGATCTGGAAGTAGATCCGGTTCTGGCGCTTGAGCTGGATCTCCTTGTCGTCGATCCGGCGCGACAGGACCATGGTGCGGTAGAGGGCGATCAGGTCCTCGCGGCGCAGGCCAAGGCCGCGCGTGTCGGCGAGGTCGATCTCGGGTTTCTGCAGCCGCTCGAGTGTCTTGACCCGCATCGGGTTCCCCTCGGTGCCGCCCTATGATACACGGCGGGCCGCGGCCCGCTTCCCCGAACTGGCCCCGCCGGCCCGCCCGGCCGGGGCGGCATAGACGCCGCGGACGGCGTCGGCCGGCTCGGGCATCCGCTCCCCGCGGCTGGCAAGCGCTTCCGCCGCCGCCGCTTCGACTTCCGCGGTCACCCGCGCTTCCGCGTCCGCCACCAGTCTCCGGTTGGCCTCGCGGCGCGGTTTCCCCGCCCGGCGCCGGCCGTCGAGGGAGGGGCCGTCCTCGATAAGATAGGCCTCGAACGTCCCGATGGGATCCCGCAGTCCCCAGTAACGGAATTGTTCCGGACCGAACAGACTGCGCGCCTCCGCCTCGTCATGGGTGGCGTGGCCCCCCATCCGGAAGGTCTCCGCGAACAGGAACGCCGGACCCCGCCCCTTGCGGCACTCGTCCACCAGCAGGATGGCCGACGCCAGGACGTCGAGCACATTGTTGCCGTCGCAGGTCGAGGAGCGCATGCCGTAGGCCCTCGCGAGCTCGGTCAATTCCCCCGCGGTGTGCTTTGCAACGGGCGTGCCCAGGGCGACTCGGTTGTTCTGGATGACGAACACCACCGGGACGCCGAGGACGGCGGCGAAGTTGGCCCCCTGGTGGAAGGCGGCGGTGCGGGTCGCCCCGTCCCCGACCCAGGTGAGGGCGACCCGTTTCTCGCGGCGCTGCCGGAAGGCCAGCCCGATGCCGGTGAACACCGGCACCAGATTCGCCATCATGCTGGTCGGCGGGATCACCCCTTTGGCGGGATCGCCGGTGTGCAGGTCGCGACCCCTGGTGATCTGGTCGGCCGTGCCCAGGTAGGCCTTCAGGAGCTGGGCCACCGGCATCCCCATCTCGTGGGCCGCGCCGGCGTTCCTGATCATCGGGCCGACCAGGTCGTCCTTTCCAAGGGCGTGGACCGCGCCGACGGTGACCGCCTCCTCGCCGGTCCCCAGCCATGCCTTCGACAGGATCCCCTGCCGCACCCAGCGCTTCAGGGCGATGTCGTGCAGCCGGAAGCGGACCATCCCCTCGTAGAGGCGGAGGAGCCGGCCGGGAGGGAGCGATTCGATCAGGCGGCGCCGCCGCGGATCGTGCCGGAGCAGGGCGCGGTAGGCGCGCATCACCCCGGCGTCCGGCCGGAAGGCGACGTACTCGGGCGGGTCGAACGGCGGGTAGCGCTTCACGGCGCCGCGCCGGGGTCACCGCGCAAGCAGCGCTTTCATCTCGCGCACCGCCCGATCGAATCCGATCAGGACGGCGCGCGCCACGATCGAGTGGCCGATGTTGAGCTCCTCGATCTCGGGGATCGCCACGATCCGGCGCACGTTGCGGGTGTCGAGCCCGTGACCGGCGAACACCTTGATGCCGAGCTTGGCGGCGGCGCGGGCCGCCTGGGCGACGGTGTCGGCCTCCGCCGCGACCTGCGCCGCGCGCGTCGCCTCGGCGTACTTGGCGGTGTTGATCTCGATGCTGCCGATCCCCAGCTTGGCGATCGCCTTGATCTGGTCGTAGGCGGGGTCGACGAACACCGACACCGCGATTCCGGCTTCCTGCAGGTCGGCCGCCGTCTTGCGCACCAGGTTCTGGTTCAACAGGACGTCGAGCCCCCCCTCGGTCGTGATCTCCTCGCGCCGCTCGGGGACCAGGGTCACCTGATCCGGCTTGTGGGCCGAGGCGATCGCCACCATCGGTGCGGTGGCCGCCATCTCGAGGTTGAGGCGGGTCCTCACCGTCTTGCGCAGCAGCTCGAGGTCCCGCTCCTGGACGTGCCGGCGGTCGCCGCGCAGATGGACCGTGATGCCGTCGGCGCCGGCCAGCTCGGCCAGGGCGGCGGCCACCACCGGGTCCGGCTCGCCGGCCTTACGCGCCTCGCGGAGGGTCGCGACGTGGTCGACGTTGACGCCGAGTTTCACGGGTTCGGGCATCGCGCCTCCTCAGGTTGGGTCGCGCCCGATGGCCTTCTGGATGACCGACGTCAGGCGTGCGACACTTGCTTCGACAAGGGCGGCCGTTTCCCCCTCGACCATGATCCGCGCCTGGGGCTCGGTGCCGGAATAGCGTACCAGAAGGCGGCCGCGGCGCCCCAGCTGCTCCTCCTCCCGCCGGATCGCCGGTCCGATGGCGGGGTGCGCCATGAGCGGCGGCCGCTCCCGCACCGGAACATTGACCAGGATCTGCGGGAAGGGGTGCACCGAGGCGGCCCAGGCCGCCAGATCGATCCCGGTGCGATCCAGGAGCTCCAGGAGCAGCAACCCGGTCAAGAGCCCGTCGCCGGTCGCGGCCTTCTCCAGGAAGATGACGTGGCCCGACTGCTCGCCGCCGAGGACATAACCCTCCCGGCGCATTTCCTCCAGGACGTATTTGTCGCCCACCGGGGCGCGCCTCAGGGCGATGCCGCGCCCGGCCAGCGCCCTCTCCAGCCAGAGATTGCTCATCACCGTCCCGACCACGCCGTCCCCCCGCAGCCGGCCCCTTTCCTGAAGGTCGCGCGCCGCCAGGAACAGGACGTGGTCGCCGCTCAGGATCCGCCCCGACGCATCGGCCACCAGACAGCGGTCGGCGTCGCCGTCGAACGCCAGTCCGAGCGCGGCCCGCGTGCGGACCACCTCGGCGGCGAGCGCCTCCATGTGGAGGGCGCCGCACTTCTCGTTGATGTTGCGGCCGTCGGGGGCGCAGTGAAACGGCACGACCTCGGCCCCGGCGGCCCGGAACGCCAGGGGTCCCAGGATCGAGGCGGCGCCGTGGGCGCAGTCGAGGACCACCCGCCGGCCCTTGATGGAGAGCGGCCGCCCCGCCGCCTCACGAAGCCAGTCGAGATAATGGGCGGCGAGCTCCTCGGGGGCGGCCGGGGGCCGGGCTCCGCCGCCGGCGTCCGCCGGCCGGACCGCGGGCGCGCCGTCGAGGACGAGCCGTTCGATCTCGGCCTCCGCTTCGTCCGGCAGCTTGTCCCCACCCGCCGCGAACACCTTGATGCCGTTGTCGCGATAGGGATTGTGGGACGCGGAAATGACGATTCCCGCGTCGTAACCGAGCAGGCGGACCAGACAGGCGATCCCCGGCGTGGTGATCACGCCGGCCCGATCGGCGCGGGCGCCGCCGGTCTCCAGGCCTTCGACCAGCGCCGCCTCGATGACCGGTCCGGACTCGCGCGTGTCGCGACCGAGGATCACGCGCGGCGGGCCCGCGGCGGCGGACGC
>JBOGOE010000211.1:0-6317 GCA_050747445.1 Candidatus Polarisedimenticolia bacterium
GTCCTGGCGATGCTGGTCGGCTGCGGCGGCAAGCCGGCGGGCGACGCCGCCGGGCCGGCTCCGTCCGGGGGCCCCGCGGGGAACGAACCGGCGGTCGCCATGCTGGGAGGCGAGCCGGTTCCCTACCGCGCCTTCGAGCGCTACCTCGCCGACGCCTCCATGGACGACGAGGGAGGCGAGCACGAGGCGACGATCAAGAGCCGCCTGCTCGATCAGTTCCTCGAGGAGCAGCTCCTGCTGCGCGCCGGCTCGAAGCTCAACCTCGCGGTCTCCGACGCCGAGGTCGACACCTACCTCCAGGATCTCGGTGTCACCGAGGGGGAGGCCGAGGTCACCGGGGGCGAGGGGAAGGAGGCGTTCCGCGAAAAGGTGCGGCAGAGCCTGATCCTGCAGAAGGTCAAGGACCAGGCGGTGCTGAGCAAGGTCCAGGTGACCCCGGGCGAGGTGGAGGACCACTTCAAGAAGCAACCCGAGGCCTTCCGGGCCCCGCGTTCGGTGGTCCTGCGGCAGATTCTGCTGGATGATAAGAGCCTCGCCGAGCGGCTGGCGGCGACGCTGGCCGCCGAGCCGGCGAAGTTCGAGACGCTGGCCCGCGAGCACTCGGTGGCCCCCGACCGTGGCCAGGCGCGCATGTACACCGAGGAGCAGCTGCCGGTGGAGCTCCGTGATGCGATCTTCGGCCTCGAGGAGGGACGGGTCAGCCCGGTGCTGGAGCACGCCCAGCGGTACCTCCTGTTCCAGCTGGTGGGGAAGATGGAGGCCCAGGAACAGCCGCTCAAGGAAGTGCGCCGCCACATCCAGATGGAGCTGTTCCAGCAGAAAGGGGAGCAGGCGCTGCAACGCTACATCGCCACCCTCAAGGAAGAGACCGGGGTCCGCGTCAACCGTGCCGTCCTGCCGTTCGAGTACAGCGGTGAGTACCGGAATTAGCGCCCCCCGCCCCGCCCTCGCCGCCCTCCTGTTCCTCCTCTCCGCGTCCGCGCCGTCCGCCGCCGTGGTCGAGGAGATCGTCGCCAAGGTCAACAATCGGATCATCACCCGGAGCGAGTTCGAGGAGCGCGGGGCGTTCGTGCTGCGGCAGGTCTACGAGGAGTTCACGGGCGCGGAGCTGGACCGGAACCTCAAGGAGGCCCAGGACACGCTGCTCGCCAACATGATCACCGAGCTGCTCCTGCTGGAGCGCGCCGAATCGCTCCTCGATCTCGAGCGGGTCCGGCAGAACCTGATCGAGGACTTCCGCAAGCAGCAGAACATCGCCACCGACGAGGAGCTGGCGCGCCTGCTCAAGGAGCAGGAGATGACCCGCGCCGACCTCGAGGAGCAGCTGCTGCGGCTCGCGGTGCCGCAGGAGATCATCAGCTACGAGGTGCGGCGCAAGATCAGCGTGAGCGAATCCGAGATCAAGGACCACTACGCGAAGCGCGTGAAGGAGTGGGAGACGCCCGCCACCGTCACCTTCCGGGAGATCGTCCTGTTCTACGAGAAGGTCAACCGGGACGAGGTGGAGATCCGGGCGCAGGGGCTGGTGCGCGAGCTGAAGGGGGGCGCCGACTTCCTGGAGCTGGTGGGACGCGCCTCCGAGAGCGGCACCAAGCAGTCGGGCGGCCTCCTGGGCCCCCTCGCCGCCTCCGAAATCCACCCCGCCCTGGCCGCGGCCGCCTTCGCCCTCGAGCCCGGCGAGTTCAGCGACCCCGTCGACACCGGCCGCTCGTTCCACGTCCTGCGTCTGGATCAGCGGACCGGGAAAACCGTCAAGAGCCTGGAGGAGGCGCGCGAGACCATCCTCAACGCCCTCCGGCAGGAGAAGTTCCGCCCCCGCTACGATCGCTTCCTGAAGCGGCTGTGGCGCGAGAACCAGGTGGAGGTGCTCCCCAAGTACCGCTCCTACCTGGTGGCGTCCCCCCTCGACCCGGTGCCCCGCGCGCTGCCGGCGCCCGGAGAGACACTGTCTCCCGAGGCTCCCGCCGAGCCGCCGCCCGCCGGAGTATCTCCCTACGAGCCGCCGCCCGCCGGGGCCCCCCCCGGGGAGCCTCCGTCGGATCCCCCCGGGCGCTGACCTCTCCGGACCCTCAGTCGTTCCGCCGGCCGCCGGGCGTCACCGCGCCGCCCGCGCTTTCGGCCGCGCCTGCCGGCGGACCGAGCCACCTCCGCAGGCGGCGCAGGAGCGCCTCGCGCAGGTCGAGGCTGAGGCTGAACATCGCCGGCACGAGGTAGAGGGTGAACAAGGTCGAGACGATCAACCCCCCCGTCACCACGCTGCCGAGACCGCGGTAGAGCTCGGACCCGGCGCCGGGGAACAACACGAGGGGCAGCATGCCGATGACCGACGCGCCGACGCTCATGAAGATCGGCCGGATGCGGGTGCGGGTGGCCTCCCGGATCGCCTCCCGGGGGGGCATGCTCTCGTCCCGCATGTGGTTCAGCGACTGGTGGACGATCAGGATGGCGTTGTTGACCACCGTGCCGACCAGGATGATGAAACCCAGCATGGTGATGATGTCGAGGTTCTGCTCGACGCCGGGGAGCAGGTTGACCGCCGCCAGCCCCAGGACCCCCCCCAGTCCGGCGAGCGGCACGCTGAGCATGATGATGAACGGATACAGGAAGCTCTCGAACAGGGCGGCCATCAGGAGATAGGTGATCGCGACCGCGAGGAGGAACACGCCGGAGACGGAGCGGCGCGCCTGCACCAGCTTCTCGGCGCTGCCCGTGAGGTTGACGTGGTACAGCCCGCCGATGTCGCCGCTTTCGCGCATCGGCGCCAGGATCTTCGCGTCGATCGTCTGCATGGCGGTCTCCAGCGACATGGTGTCGGGCGGTCCCACGTTGATCGTGACGCTGCGCTGCCGCTCGCGCCGCGCGATCGCCACCGGCCCGCTCGCCGGGGTCACGTCCGCCACGGCACCGAGGGTGACCAGCTGTCCGTCCGGGGCCGCGATCGGCATCTGCTCGAGCAGGTGCGTCCGGTGCGCGAAGCTCCTCTCGGCGACCAGCATGAGGTCGATCTCCCGCCCTTCGTGCTGGTAGTCGCTCACTTTGGCCCCGTCGACCAGGGCGCGCACCGCGAACCCGAGGTCGCGGTTCGCGATCCCGAGCTCGGCGGCGCGCCGGCGGTTGATCGCCACCCGGACCTCGGGGTTGTCCAGGTCGAGGCTGGTGACCGGACGCGCCTGCGCCCCCGGCATCGCCTCCCCGACCGCACCGAGCACCCGGCCGCCCAGGGCGATGAGCCGCTCCAGCTCCGGTCCCGCGATCTGGACGCTGACGTCCCCCCCTTCCCCGACGTCGCTGCTGAAGATGCTGTACTGCTCGATGAAGGCGATGGCGCCCGGAATCCGGCCGTTCGCCTCCATGAACGGTCCGATCAGCTCGCGCACCCGGCGGGGGTCGTTGGCCGCGACGCCCATGAACGACATGTCCTTGGCGGCGACGAAGAAGAAGTCACGGATCCCCCCGCCGGGCTGCGTCTCCGCCTCCTTCGAACCGGCCGGGTGCGCCCACAGGGGCGACAGGCGCTCCTGATAGATCTTCTCCAGCGAGGCGGTCTCCTCCAGGTTGTACCCGGCCGGCGGCAGCAGGATCCCGAACAGGAAGTTCTGATCCCCCTTGGGGAGGTAGTCGGTGGCCGGCCGCAGCACCCAGCTCAGCGCCAGCGGAATGCCGGTGAAGATCACGATGACCGCCAGGCGCCGCGCCGTCGAGCCGGTGGTCCAGTGGACGCCGTCGCTGATCCAGCGGGTGGTCCGCTCGGCGTGCCCCAGGAGCCCCCACAGGTTGTGGAAGCCGCGGCGGTCGTGGTCGGTCGCCGCGGTCTTCAGGAGACGCGCCGCCAGGCAGGGGAGGACCGTGATTGAGACCAGCAGGCTCAGCAGGTTGGAGGCGCTGACCGCGATCGCGATGTCGCCGAACAGCTGGCCGGCCTCCTCCTGGATGAAGACGACCGGGATGAAGACCGCGATGTTGGTCACCGTGCTGATCAGGACGGCGCCCCAGACCTCGTTCGTCCCCTCGTACGCCGCCTCGAACCCGGTCTTCCCCATCTGGCGGTGCCGGTAGATGTTCTCCAGCACGACCACCGAGCAGTCGACCGCCATGCCGATGGAGAACGCCATCCCTGCGAGGCTGACGACGTTGAGCGTGCGGCCGAACCACTGCATGACGAGGAAGGTGGCGACCAGGCTGACCGGCATGGCGACCGCCACGACCAGGGTGCTGGAGACGCTCCGCAGAAAGAGCATCAGGACGATGAAGGTCAGGAGGCCGCCGATGTACAGGTTGTCCTCGACGAGGTCGATGGCGCTCTTGATGTAGTCCGTCTGGTCCCAGACCTGGACGAGCTTCAGGCCGCGGGGCGCCAGGAGCCCTTCGTTCAGGCGGGCGACCGCCTCCTTGAGGCCGGTCATGGCGTCCAGGACGTTGGCGCCGGTCTCCTTGATGGCGTTCATCGCGAGCACCGGCCGGCCGAAGCGGATGACGCGGAAGTCGGCGTCCCGGTAGCCCAGACCGGCGCGCGCCACGTCCCTGAGGTAGATCGGCACGCCGTTGCGCACCGCGACGACGATCTGCTCGAGGTCCTCCGGAGAGGCGTACTCCCCGACCGTCCGGACCACATAGCGGCGCTTCCCCTCGTCGAAGTCCCCGCCGCTGTAGTTGCGGTTCTCCCGCTCCAGCGCCTCCCCGAGATCGGTCAGCGTGAGACGGTGCGCGGCGAGCCGCTCCGGATCGAAGACCACCTGCATCTCCTGCTCGCGTCCCCCGAAGATGTTGGAGGCGGCCACGCCCGGGACCCGCTCGAACTCGGGCTTGATGAAGTCCTCGGTGAAGTTCTGCAGCGTGGTGATGTCCCCCTCGAACGGCTTGCCGCCCGTCGGGGTCATGACGAACCAGGCCATCGCCGAGACGTTCGGATCGACGCTGCGGATCACCGGTTTCTCGGCGTCGGTCGGGTACGTCGGCACCTGCTGCAGCCGGTTGCTCACCTTGAGCAGGGCCGAGTCGATCGGAGTGCCGACGTTGAAGGTCAGGACGACCTGGCCGACGCTGTCCTGGCTGGTGCTCTCCATCTTCACCAGCCCCTCGAGCGACTTGAGCTGCTCCTCCTGCTCGTCCACGATCTCGCGTTCGATCTCGTGCGGGCTGGCGCCCGGCCATACGGTCTCGACCGTGATGCGGGGACGCTCGACGTCGGGGGTCAGCTGGATCGGCAGGCGGAAGAGGGCGATGATGCCGAACAGCGCCAGCAGGAGGACGCCGACGGCGGTGGTGACGGGGAATCTGATGCTGCTCCGGATCAGCTGCATGGAATCGCCGTTCCGGCCGGCCCGCTAGGGCAGCCGGTAGTCGAGCGCCTCGGCACGCACCGGCTGCCCGGGCATGAGCCGCTCGTTGCCGCGGGTGACGACCTTCTGGCCGGGTTTCACCGGCCCCTCGACGACGACCCACTCGCCGACGCCGCTGCCGGTGGTCACCGCCGCGCGCTCGACCGTGCCGTCGCCGTTGATGGTGAAGACGATCTGTTCGCTTCCCTGGCGGACGACCGCGTCCTTCGGGACGACGGTGGCGCGATACGATTCGCCGGCGGACAGGGTCACGTGCGCCAGCATGCCGGGGGCAATCCGCCCGCCGCGGTTTGGGATGCGCACCTTGAGCGGGAAGGTCCGGGCCTGGGTGTCGGCGCGCGGAATGATGGCGCTGACGGTCCCCTGGACTTCGACGCCGGGGAGCGCCTCGAAGGTCACGGTCGCCTTGCCGCGCGGCTTCATGTTCCTGAAGTACCGCTCCGGCACCTCGACCCTCACCTCGAGCTCCTCGAGCGACATCAGCTCGACGACCTCGCCGCCGACGCCCAGCCACTGGCCGACCTCGGTCCGCTCGGCGACGACGATCCCGGCGAACGGGGCACGGATGACGCTGCGGTCGAGCTCGTAGCGCAGCCGCTCGATCTCGGCCCCCAGGCTGTCGACCCGGCCCTGCCAGGCGTTGAAATCGGACTGCGTGTCGTCGAGCGTCTGCTGCGCGACGATCTGCGCATCGAACAGCTCGCGCGAGCGCTCCAGGTTGGCGGCCGCCAGATCGCGGCGCGCCGCCGCCTCCTTCAGCTGGGCGGCCGCCGACTGCAGGCGCAACTCGAGGTTGGTGGTGCGCAGCTTCGCCAGCGGCTGGTCGCGCAGCACCGTCTGCCCCTCCCGCGCCGGCAGCTCCACCACGAGCCCGGCCACCTCGGCCGCCACCATGCTCATGGTCTTGGATTCGACCGACCCGGGCAGCTGCAGCGAGCGCTGCACCGGGACCTCGCGCGCCTCGGTGTACCGGACCGG
>JBOGOE010000212.1:0-2731 GCA_050747445.1 Candidatus Polarisedimenticolia bacterium
GGTCGGCCTTCAGCGCCACCGCTCGTTCGCACGACGCGATCGCTTCCTCGTCTTCCCCCAGCTCGCCGAGGACGCGCCCCAGCGGGAGATGCGCGTCGGCCAGGTTGGGGTCCAGCTCCAGCGCGGCGCGGCAGGCCGCGGCGGCCTCGTCGTAGCGCCCCTGATCGGTGTACACCACCCCCATGAAGAAATTCGCCCGGGCGAAGCGCGGGTCGAGCTCCAGCGCCGCCCGCAGCTCGCGCAGCGCCCGCTCGTGCTGGAACTGCCGGGCGTAGGCCTGGGCGAGCAGGACCTTGGAGGCGGCGCCGCTCCCGACTTCCTGCGAGCGCGGCAGCCACTCCTTCGCCAGGTCCTCGGTCAGGATGTTCATTTGCGCGGGTGCCTCTGGAAGAACTCCCACATCATGGCGGTCGCATCGATGTCGCGGCTCACCTTGCCGACCAGCGATTCATTCAGCTTCTCCCCGCCCCCGGGCCAGGTGTGGCCGGTCCCCTCGATGGCGCACAGGGTCGCCTCGCTCCCCTCGCGCCCGGGGCCGTAGGTGGTGCAGGTCACGCCCCCCTTCTTGAAGGTCTGGCGCGGCTCCTTGGGGGCACCATTCCGCTCCCCCCACGATTTCACGATGTCGGGGATCGACGGGGTGTCGAACAGCGGCTTCGCCTGGAAGCCCAGCGCCTTGGCGGCGCAGCCGCCCCCCTTCCCCCCCTTGAACGGCGAGCAGGGGTCACCGGTGCCGTGGAAATGGATGAGGGAGACCGGCTTCGAGGGGCTGCAGGTCTCGGTCGCCTGCGGTCCCGCCACCGGCGCGATGGCGGCGATCCGGTCCGCCATGTCGCACGCCAGCCGGTAGGACATGATGGCGCCGTTGGAGATGCCGGTGGCGTACACCCGCTTCGGGTCGATCGCGTACTTCTTCGCCAGGAGGTCGAGCATCTTGGCGATGAAGCCGACGTCGTCCGCGCCGTTCTTCTTGGCCGGGTCGCAGCAGGTGCCGCCGTTCCAGGAGCGGGCGACCCCCGGGGCGATCGGCGCGCCGGTCCCCTCGGGATAGACCGCCAGGAAGTACGACTTGTCGGCCTGGGCGGCCATGCGGCTCTGCGCCTCGATGGCGCCGGCGTGCCCCATGCCGCCGTGGAACGCCATGACCACCGGCATCGGCTTCCTGGGGTCGTATCCCGCCGGCACGTGGACGTAGAAGCTGCGCTCCTTCCCCTGGTGCTCGACGGTGTCGTCGGCGGTGAAGCGGGCGTAGATCTCCTTGCGCGCCTCGGCCCGATCGCGCCGCGCCTCGCGGCGCGCCTGGCGCCGCTCGAAAATCGTCTCCTGTCCCGTGGCCAGGCGGCAGGCGGGAAGGACGAGGGCCGCTCCGAGCAGCGCGGCGGCCACCACGGCCGCGGCGGGGCGGGCGGCCGCCGTCCGTTCAATGCTGCGTCGCTCCGTCATCCGTTCTCCTTGCGGACCACGACCGCCTCGAGCCAGTTGCGCGGCACCGTGGTCAGCGACATGGAGCGGAGCGCCGGGGCCACCGCGGCCTGCAGCGCCGCGCTCGCGGACGCGACAGGATAGCCGCTCAGGAGCACCTCGGCCATGCCGGCGTACGCCCCGACCGCCTCGAAGCTCTCGCCGGTCATCGGCACGACCCGCTCGGACAGACGCACCGTGGCGAAGCCGGCCTCCTCGAACAGGGCCCCCCATTCGGCGGGCGTCCGCCAGCGGTTGGTGAAGGCGCCGCCGCGCGCCTCGCGCCGCCGCGGGATGCCGGGCAGGCCGCGCGCCCGCAGGGCCCGGTCCTCCTCCTGGATCCAGCGCAGGGCCTCCTTGACCCAGTCGTGATAGAAGCGCTCGGTCCCCGGAGCGAAGGTGCCGGCGTAGAACGACGAGTTGAAGGCGAAGATCGCCCCGGGACGGAGCACCCGCCGGATCTCGCGCGCCAGCGCCAGGGGATCCCGCAGGATGTGGATGGCGTTCCCCATCATGCCGGCATCAAACGTGGTGTCGGGGAACGGCAGGACGTCGGCGGTGCCGCGCACCAGGAAAACGTCCGGGCGCCCGGCGGCGAAGTGCTCCTGCGCCAGAAGCAACGACTCGCGCGACAGGTCGATCCCGGTGACCCGGAGCCGCGGCCGCACGGCAAGGGCCGCGTCGGTCATCACCCCGGTGCCGCAGGCGAGATCGAGCAGGTGCGCCGCCTCCGGCAGGTGGAGGGTCTTCAGGAACTCCCGGTTCGCCTCGAGGTACTCGGGGCTCTTCGAGAACGGCTCGTACGAGGTGATGACCGGTTGCAGGCTCATGCGGGGCGCCTCGCGGCGACAAACACGTAGGACTGGATCGGGGCGCCGCCGCCGGGGAGCGCCTCGCGGAAGGCGCGCAGCGACTCCTCGTCGAACCCTTCGAGATACTTGACCTGCAGGAACGCCATCAGCCGCTCGCGGAACGGCTCGGCGGTGCGGGCCGTGACGTCGGTCAGGCGGACCTCCTGGAAGCCGATTTTCGTCATGAGGGCGGCGTAGGCGCCGGGGTCGGTGATTGGGTCCTCGTCCTCCGGCCCGGGCTCGGGGAGGAAGTCGGCCAGGGCGACCTGCCCGCCGGGGCGCAGGACGCGGAAAATCTCCTTCAGGAGCCGGGCGCGCTCGGTGCGCCCCGGCGGCTCAACCGCGATCACCGTGTCGAACGAGGCGGCAGGCAGCCGCAGCCGCGGCAGCCGGCACTCGACGACGCGCGCCTGGGGGTT
>JBOGOE010000213.1:0-4728 GCA_050747445.1 Candidatus Polarisedimenticolia bacterium
GCGTCGCAGCGTCCGGCGGCCCCGCGCCGGGCGGCGGCCACGGCGGTCCCCGCAGGATCGACCTGGCTTCGTGCCCCGGCCAGGATCACCTGCTCGCCGGTCACCAGCACCAGTCGCAGGGCGTTGACGGCGACCGCCTGGACCCCTCCGATCGACGTCACCCGCTGCTCGTTGATGAACAGGGTCGCGACCAGCGGCAGGCTGACCGTCTGGTTCGGCGCCCCGGTGACCCGCACCGGCACGCCGCCGAAGCTCAACCCGTCGACGCGGGTGACGCCGGTGGCGCCCGCCCCGGTCGCCGCCGCTTCCGCCATGACGAACGACGCGGTCAGCCGCGCCGGGTGGCCCGGCAGGAGGGCGAGGTCGGCGAGCGAGGCGGTGCTGCCCGCCCTGCCGCTCCCGCCGCTGGTGACGGAGTTCAGGACGGAGGCCTGGAAGACGCCGGGGTAGGCGGCGCCGGCCAGGCCCGCGCCGTCCCATCCCCCGCCAGGCGGCAGCTCTCCGCTGTCGGCCAGGGTGACCGGCGCGACCCCGAGGGTCGGCACGCTCACGTAGGCCGCGTACGCCCGGCCGCCGAAGGTGTCGGCCTGCGCCGGCGCCCCCGACAGGAGGCCGGGAAGCAACAGCGCGAGCGCCGGCAGCCACCGGAGGCAGGTCGAGGTCATCGCGTGGATCCTTCTCATGATGGGGCTCCTTGTCACCGGCGCACCAGGACGTCCTTGATCGCGGTCGTGGGAGCGCCGGTGGAAATGCGGGATAGAACCGTTCCTCCCGCCAGGTCGATCCGGAACAGGTTGGACGAGCCGTAGTTGGAGATCCAGAAGGTTCCGTCGCCGGCGAGGTCGAGGCCGAACCAGAGATCCGGCTCGCCGGCCACGTCGTAGAGGCGGGTCACGCGGCCGGCCGCGTCGAGCCGGACGATCGACGCCGCGGCCGCCACCAGGACACCCCCGTCGGGCAGGAGTCTCAGGCCGTAGCCGATCCCGCCGGGCAGCGGCTGCGCGTTGAAGTCGGCCATCTGCCGCCGCGCGCACCGATCGAAGCGTTTCACGTTGGGCCCCTGCGAGGTGTAGTAGAGCGTGCAGCCATCGGGCGCCAGCTCGATGCGGGCCGAGCCCCGCTGATCGGGCGCCACGTCGAACGCCTCGAGGCGGACGCCGGCGGCGTCGAACATCAGGACGTCGCCGGTACAGTCGGCCTGGCCGACCAGC
Organism: Candidatus Polarisedimenticolia bacterium; assembly: GCA_050747445.1. Lineage (GTDB taxonomy): Bacteria > Acidobacteriota > Polarisedimenticolia > Gp22-AA2 > Gp22-AA2 > JBOGOE01. Next base: position 1,212 of record JBOGOE010000213.1, read on the forward strand.
ACCCGTCCGGCGCTGTCGAAGGCCACCGCGTAGGGATTGCAGGAATAGCCGCCACCGAACGCCCCCAGCGACACGCCGGAGGAGCTGAAGCGCTCGACGGTGTTGCCGGCGAGGCAGAACGAGGCATCGGCGCAGTAGTGGGTGACGTACAGGTTCCCGGCGGCGTCGAAACCCATCCCCTCCGCCTTCCCCTGGATGGCGTTGGCGAGGACCGCGTTGAGCCGGCCATCCGGCGTCCACCACTGCACCTGCCCGGTGCGCATCGACACGAAAAGATCCCCGGGCTGGAACGTCGCGTGCGGCGATCCGGCCGGTCCGCCGCCGGGACCGGGGAGATCGCCGATCGCACCGAGGTCCAGCACCACGGCGCCGGCGAGGGCCGGCGCTCCGAGCGCGACAAGCATCGCGCCGATCCGCGTCGCCGAACCGAGCCTCCGCTGTTCCCGCATCATCTCCTCCTCAACGTTGAAGGGCCGCCTGACGGACGGCCTCGAAGGTGTTCCGGTAACCGGCTCCCGCCGTCTGGGTCGCGTCCCCCTGCACGCCCGGGCCCGCCACCCCTTCCCCGCGACCGAACAGAACGACCTGGACGGTGTCCAGGAGAATGCGCAGATCCAGGACGAGGCTCCGGTGCTTGATGTAGTAGAGGTCGTAGCGCATCTTCTCGATCTCCTCGTCCAGACCGTTGGCGTACCCGAGCCTGACCTGCGCCCAGCCGGTCAGCCCCGGACGGACGCTGGCGCGCAGCCAGTAATAGGGAACCGCGCGATCGAACAGCTCGAAGTTGGACGCCGGATGGGGCCGCGGCCCGACCAGGTTCATGTCGCCGCGCAGCACGTTGAGAAACTGCGGCAGCTCGTCCAGCCGGAAACGTCGCAGCCATCGGCCGGCACGGGTGATCCGGTCGCCGTTGTCCTTGGCCCACTCCGAGGTGGGACAGGACGCCCGGTGCATGGTGCGGAACTTGATCAGGCGGAATCTGCGGCCGTCGCGGCCGACCCGCTCCTGGACGAACAGGGCGGAACCACGCGAGTCCAGGCGGATGAGCAGGGCGAGCGCGGCCAGCAACGGCGCCAGGACGACCAGACCGGCGGCCGCAACCGAGAAGCTCAGGCCCCGCGCCACCGCCGCCCCGCACCGGGTGCGGCGGAATCCCGGCGTGAAGACCAGGGCGCTCGGCGCCAGCGACTCGATCGCCAGCTTGCCGGTCAGCCGCTCGTAGACGGCGGACCCTTCCTCCACGGCCACACCGCAGGCGCGGAGCGCCAGGAGGACCCTGATGGGAAGACGGCCGCGCCGCTCTTCGAGGGCGACCACGATCCGGGCCAGCCGGTGCTCCCCGGCAACCGCGGGCAGCGAGCTCAGGGTGCCGAGGATCGGCGCGGGCGGGTCGGCGTCCGGAGGATCCTCCGTCTCGGACAACATGCCGATCAGCCGGTAGCGCGTCGCCGGCCGCTCCACCATCGCCCTCGCGACCCGGCACGCCAGCGGCCCCGCGCCAAGGATGAGGGTCGGCGCCCCCGCCGCGCCGCGCACCAGGCGCGGGCGGCGGGGCGCCGTGGCGGGAGTACCGCGGGGCGGCGGAGCGGGGAATGCATCGAGTCGATCAGCGCTCGTCTGCATGATGCGGGATGTTGTACGCCCACGACGGAGTGCGCTCAATCGGAGCGATCCCGAATCGCCGCGCGGAGAAACACCCACGGTGCCTACAGGATCCCACCGACCCGCGGCATCGGGGATTGGATCGATCAGAGCGGGGCGCGCTCCCAGGTCACCTTCTGCCGTCCGGTCAACAGGCGGAGCAGGCCGACCACGGTCGCCAGGGTGAGCAGGCAGACGACGTACGGGATGGAGAACAGGCGCGGCCGGCGGCGGAGCGACGCCCCGGCGAGCGCCGCGGCGTAGAACAGCGCCTGGCTGAGGAGCGCCAGCCGGTAGAACGGCCGGCCGGCGAGCCACAGGCTCGAAAGGAAGGCGCCGGCGAGGAGCGGCGGCCCCAGCAGACGCAGTCCCTTGTGCGACAGGGTCTGCAGCCACAGCCGGTTGCGCCACGGCAGCAGCAGCCAGCGTTCCCGGGCGAACAGCTGGAAGGTGCCGGCGATCGTCCGGACCTTGCGCGCCAGCTCACCGCCGCCGGTCCCGGCGTTCCGGTCGTGCGCCCGCGCGCCCGGGTCGTGCACCACGCGCGCGCCACGCCTGGCGATCCGCATCGGAACGAGGACGTCGTCGAGCAGCGTGTCCTCCGGGATCGGCGCGAACAGCGATCGGCGGATCGCATAGAAGGCCCCGGTGGCCCCCACCGTCGAATCGACCAGGCTCTCGCCGCGCCTTATCGCCGACTCGAGACGCCAGTAGGCGCCGATCCCGTCCCCCACCGCGGTCCCCTTTCCCCCATCGAGGACCAGCTCCCCGCCGACCGCCCCCACGGCGGGATCGGCGAACGACGCCACCAGCGACCGCAGGGCTCCGGCTTCGAACCATTGCCGGGCGTCCGCGAACACCACGATCTCGCCGCGCGCCTGCGGCACGAGGTCGTTGATCACTGCCGGCTTGCCGCGGCGGACGGGAAACGCCGATACCCGCAGGCGGCGGTCGTCCGCGCGCCGCGCCCGCGCCACCGTGTCATCGGTCGAGCCGTCGGAACCGACTAGGATCTCCAGTCGTTCTTCCGGGTAGTCGAGGTCGAGGAGGTTCCGAAGGCGGCCCTCGATCCGCTCCGCCTCGTCATGCACGATCAGGACGACGCTGACCAGGGGCTCGATGGGGGCGCGGCGGGGTGGCGCCGGCCGCAGCCGCGCCCGGATTCGGAGGAGCAGCGGATAACCGGCCCAGGTGTACGCCAGGAGCAGGAGCGAGACCCAGAAGATCGCTTCGGCGAGCATCGGCACCGTCCGGAAAAATAGTCCGCCGCCCCGCGCCGCCCGGACTCGGGGGGGCCGGGCGGCCACCGGCCGGAGGCTATCGAGCCGGAGGGGGCGGCGGATGACCGGAAACCGTTCCGCTTACCGCACCAGGACGATGTCGCCGGGCCGCAGGTCGAAGTTCCCGTCCGACCCGTCCTGGAGCGCCCGGTCGTAGTCGAAGCGGATCCGCTCCACGCGATCGCCGGCGCGCCGCAGCACCAGGATGCGGGAGCGGGCCGCGAACTCGGTGAGACCGCCCGCCAGGGCCAGGAGATCGAGCACGGTGGTCCGGCTCCTGAGGTCGTAGCGGCCGGGACGGGCCACCTCGCCGAGAATCGAGACCCTGGGATTGCGGACCTCCAGCACGATCACCGACACCTCCGCGTTCGGGACGTACTCGGCCAGGCGGCGCACCAGCCCTTCCCGAAGCTCCATCGGCGTCAGACCGGCGGCCGGAACGTCGTTCAGGAGCGGCAGGGAGATCATCCCGTCGGGCCGCACCGGCACCTCGGCGCTCAGCGCCTCGTTCTTCCAGACGGTGACCTTGATCCGATCCTCCGGACCGATCCGGTATTCGCCACCCGCCGCGGCCGCGTCCCCCCCGGTCCCTTCCC
>JBOGOE010000214.1:0-2429 GCA_050747445.1 Candidatus Polarisedimenticolia bacterium
GTCTTCGACCGACCGCGGGCGTGCCGCCCGCCCCGGCGCGGCGCGCTGATGCGTGCTGCGGCCGGAGCCGCCGAACCCGGGGACGGTGGTGGGCCCACCTGGATTCGAACCAGGGACCAACTGATTATGAGTCAGCTGCTCTCACCAGCCTGAGCTATGGGCCCGGAGCGTGCGCGGCGTTCGTGCCGGCGCATTATACGCTCCGTGGTGGAGACCGGAGGCGCTTCCGCACCGACCGCCGCCCGGCGCGTCGCGGCTTGAGGCCCCCCGGCCCGGTGTGCGAGGATACCCGCCGCGGAGGAGACGCACGCCATGCGCGCCAACGGCAAAGCGGTGAAGGAAGACCTCAATCTCTGGAACATCGTCTGCCACCAGTTCGACAAGGCGGCGGCGACGCTGGACGTGCCGGAAGGGCTGCTACGCCAGATCAAGGCGTGCAACGCGGTCTACTACGTCCAGTTCCCGGTGAAGTTCGGCGACCGGTACGAGGTGTTCCACGCCTGGAGGGCGGAGCATTCCCAGCACCGCAAGCCGACCAAGGGGGGGATCCGGTTCAGCGAGGCGGTCTCCCAGGACGAGATCATGGCGCTGGCGGCGCTCATGACCTACAAGTGCGCCATCGTCGACGTGCCGTTCGGCGGATCCAAGGGGGGAATCTCCTTCAATCCAAAGAGCTACACCCGCGAGCAGGTCGAGAAGATCACCCGGCGCTACACCTCCGAGCTGGTGCGCAAGAACTTCATCGGGCCCGGGATCAACGTCCCCGCGCCGGACCTCGGCACCGGCGAGCAGGAGATGGCCTGGATCGCCGACACCTACGAGGCGCTGACGCCCGGACAGATCGACTCGCTGGCCTGCGTGACCGGCAAGCCGGTGACGCAGGGGGGAATCAGCGGACGCAAGGAGGCGACCGGGCGCGGCGTCCAGTACGGCATCCGGGAGGCCTTCAAGCACAAGGAGGACCTGAAGAAGTTCGGGCTGACCGGAGGGCTCGAGGGGAAGCGGGTCGCCGTCCAGGGGTTCGGCAACGTCGGGTACCACGTCGCCAGGTTCCTGTCCGAGGAGGACGGCTGCAAGGTGATCGCCGTGGGGGACGTGAGCGGCGGGGTGATGGATCCCCGGGGGATCGACGTCGAGGCCCTCGCCGCGCACCGCGCGAAGACCGGCGGTCTGAAGGGGCTGCGGGGGGCCACCGACCTTCACGGCCCGCTGGACGTGCTCGAGACCGAGTGCGACATCCTGGTCCCCGCGGCGCTCGAGAACCAGATCACCCTGGAGAACGTCGAGCGTCTCAAGTGCCGCATGGTCGCCGAGGCGGCCAACGGCCCGACGACCATCGGCGCCGACGGCGTCCTCAACGCACGGGGCATCTTCGTCATCCCCGACATCTACCTGAACGCCGGCGGGGTGACCGTGTCCTATTTCGAATGGACCAAGAACCTGTCGCACATCCGCTACGGGCGGATGGAAAAGCGGCTCGACGAGATGTACCGGGAGAAGCTGGTCCACACTATCGAGCAGATCACCCGCGCCGACGTGCCCGACCGCCTGCGCCGCGACCTGATGAAGGGGGCGGACGAAGTGGATCTGGTCAATTCGGGGCTGGAGGGAACGATGCAGAACGCCTATCGGGAGATCCGGGAGGCGTGGCTGGCGGACCCGCGGCTCCAGGACATGCGCACCGCAGCCTTCGCGGTCGCCATCCGCAAGGTGGCCCGCACCTACGCCGAGCTTGGCGTCTTCCCCTGAGAACCGGGCGGACACTCTTCAGTTCAGGATCGCCGCGTCGTCGTCCATGCCACCGGCCGACTGCTGCTCCAGCCCCTTCTGGAGGAACAGCGCCTGCTGCAGCTCGCGCTGGGCGGCGTCGGGCCGGCCGATCTTCATGTAGACGCGGTACAGATTGAGGTAGGGGAAGTGGCGCGGCTCGTAGCGCGGCGCCTGTTTGGCCTTCTCCAGCCAGGGGATCGCCTCGTCGCTGCGCCCCAGATGGAACAGATAGGACCCGATGTCGTTGTAGGGGTTGCCGAAGCCCGGGTCGATGGCGATCGCCTCCCGGCACTGCGTGATCGCCTCCTCGTACCGTCCCTTGAAGGAGTAGGTCCATCCGAGATAAGTGTGCGCCTCGGCCGTCGGGTGGGCGTCGATCGATTCCCGGTAGAGCCGCATCGCCTCGTCGAGCTTTCCCGACATCTGCAGCTCGTAGGCGTTCTGCAGCAGGCGCAGGGCCAGGTCCAGATTGTGAATCCCGCTCATGGCACCCCCGATTGGCCGCGGGCGCGCGCGACCGGGGGGCATCGTAGCGGGGGGGCCCGGCGGGGTCAAGCCCACCGGCGGGTTATGATCCCGCGCGTGAGGCGACCCGGAGCCACCCCACGGCGCGCGCTGCCGTCGATCCTCGGCGTCCTGCTGGCCGCCGGGGCGGACGG
>JBOGOE010000215.1:0-5179 GCA_050747445.1 Candidatus Polarisedimenticolia bacterium
CCGCCGCCGCGACCGGTACCGCGGGACCCTCCGGGGCCGGGCCGGCGCCGGAGGCGAACGCCAGCACCGCGAGACCGGCGACCGCGAACGAGGAGCCGGCCGGGACGGCCCCGGTCGGAAGATCCCGGGGCTCCGCCACCCCGGGTCCCGCCGGAGCGGCGCCCGCCCCGTCGAAGGCCGGCGCCCCGGTCGCCGTCCGGTAGCAGGCGAGCAGGGCCGCGAACCCCGCGACGCGGAGGAAGTGCCGCAGCAGGACGAGGATCTGCTGCGCCGCGAGCAACAGGACGATCGACGCGGCCGGAAGCCACCGGTGCGCCGCCAGGAGGTAGGGCGCGAAGAGCAGGAGGTGGAGCGCCAGCAGAAGGGCATAAAGGAGGAGCACGCCGCCGGCGTGCCGCAGGAGGAAGCCGGCCGCGGTCCGAAGGGCCCCGATCATGTGCACCCGGTCCTCCAGGACCGTCAGGATGCGCGCCAGATCGAACAGCGCCGCGACCCCCAGAAGGAGCAGGAGGATCACCGCCTGCTTGCCGCGCATCGCCCAGAAGGCGGCCACCTCGTGGGTCGATTGATCGAAGAGGGCCGCGTTCAGGCGATCGAGCCCGCGGCCGGCGATCCAGACGAGGGCGAGGGCGGCGCCCAGGTACGCCAGAAGGCGCAGAAAGCGGAAGGCGTGCTTCCCGCTGCTGCCGAGGAATCGCGGCAGGAAGGGAGAGCGCGGCGCCGCCCGCAGGAGTTCGAGCGCGCCACCGGTGAGGATCGAGGACAGCAGGGCGTACACCAGGACGCCGGCGCCCAGGACGGCGTGCTGCTGCCGCAGCGCCGCCTCGGAGCCACGCAGGAAGTCCAGCAGGGTTTCGAAGCGGAAGGTGGCGTCGAGCCCCTCCGCCGCCGTGCTCCGTCCCAGCGATCGATCGAGGAGGGAGGCGAGCGGCAGGACCAGGACGGCGGCGGCGAGGAGGTTGCAGGCATAAAGCGCCACGGCGATGCGCCAGCGGCGCCCGGCGTCGGCCAGCCCGCGGCGGAGGGCGGCGGCGATCACCGCGCCTCCCCGGAATCGGGGGCGCGCGGCGCGCGGGCGATCCGGCGGGACCTCGTTCCAGGAGTCATCTCAGGATGCGGGAACCGGCGGAGCCGGGACGGAGCGCACTCTAGCCGAGCGGCCGGGGGCGGTCAATAGCACCGCTCCCGCCGATTGCCTCATTGCCATAGCGCCGTCAGGGTTCAACCCCTTCATGCCATGGAGCATCCACCGCGGGATATCAGGCGCGGCCGGCCGCCCGACACGGTGCGGAATTTTTCCTGTTGACAATTACATTATTGGTCGTACGTTCATGTCGCAATAGCAACGCGGGTCCGGGACATGACCCGCTTCATCCGAGGCAGTGGCGGCTTTAAAACGGTCGCTGAAACCGGTCGGCGCTCGGGTTTGCGGCGAGCCGGGGCGCCGGGCGGACGGCGACCGATTCTCAGCTCCCTCCCACGAGCGGGATCGTCCCGTTCGTGTCGGGGCGGTGGACCAACCACCCACCGCCCCGTTTTTTCTGTCAGCGCAGGATTTCGCCCAGGAGGCGCCGGTCGAGAAGATGGTCCGCACGCACGTTGGAGAGGGCGCGGAGCAGCGAGGCCTTGATGCCGCCGTGCTCCCGCTCGAGCGAGCCCAGGAGGACCTTCATCCGGCGCCGCATCAGGGAGTTGTCGCCGCACGCCGGGCAGGCGCAGCAGATGACCGGGAAGTCCACCTGCCGGACGAAGCGGACGATCTCCTCCTCCCAGAGGTAGCACAACGGCCGGATCACCGTGTTGCGGCCGTCGCGCGCGCGCAGGACCGGCGGCATCGAGCAGAGCTCGCCGTTGAAGAACTGGCTCATCAGGAGGGTCTCGAGCAGGTCGTCGGCGTGATGCCCGAGGGCGATCTTGTTGCAGCCGAACTGCGGCGCCAGGCGGTAGAGGACCCCCCGCCGCAGGCGCGCGCACATCGAGCAGTGGGTGTCCCCGAGCGGCATGGTGTCGTCGATCACCTCGGCGATGTTGGTCCGCTCGACGTGGAACTCGTACCCCTGCTCGCGGAAGTACCGCTCCAGAACCTCGGTCTTGAAGCCGCGATACCCCTGATCGACGGTCACCGCCACCAGGGTGAAACGCACCGGCGCGCGCCGGCGCAGATGCTCCAGCAGGTGCAGCATGGCGTAGGAATCCTTGCCCCCCGACATGGCGCACAGGATCCGGTCGCCGGCCTCGATCATCCGGAAATCCCGGATGGCGCGGCCGACGCGTCGCGCGAGGACCTTGAGGAGGTCCTTCGGCTCCTTCGGCGCCGCCGACCCGCGGCGCCGGGGGAGCTCGATCTGGAGGAGCGGGGAGGACATGATCGAGGTCTCCGGACCCGCCGATTATCGCAGAAAGCGGCGGCGCGCCGCACGGGCCGCCGCGCGGCCGGCCGTTGACACTCCGGAACGCCGGTGCTATAAGCCGGCCTCATAGAGGAAGTCCCGTTCCAGAAACCCGTGGTCCATCGAGCGCAGGAGGTGGGGCGATGAACAAGGCGGAGCTCACCAGCCGGGTGTCGCGGGAGTGCCGCATGACGAAGGTCCAGGCCGGCCGAGTGATCGACTCGCTCCTCGACCACATCAGCCGGGCGCTGAAGAAGGGGGAGCGGGCCAGCCTGGTCGGCTTCGGGACCTTCACGGTGACCCGGCGCAAGGCGCGAACCGGCCGCAACCCGCAGACGGGGGCGCCGATCACGATTCCGGCGCGCCGCGTCGTGCGCTTCGCTTCCGGGAAGTCCCTGAAGACCGAAGTCCGCTGACGCCGGTCCGCCACCGGCGCCCCTCCCCGACCGCGCCCGGGGGGTCGTTCCGGGCGCGGCGGGGCGGCTCGTTCCCCGCCCGGGGAGCGTGATATCGTCCTGCCATCATGAAGGGCGCGAGCCTCCGGACGCGGATCGTCGCGCTCTTTCTTCTTCTCGCCATCGTCCCACCCGCAATCGTCGTCTGGATGGTGCGGCAACGGGTCCGGGATCTCGCCCGCGCCGCCGACCGCGGGCGCGCCGCCGATGCGCTCGCGGGGTTCGACGCGGCCATCGCGCGCGAGACCGGGGATCTGCGCGACTCCCTCGGCCAGGCGGCGGCCCTGGCGTCCCGCGAGGCGGCGGTGATGCGCCTGCGCGGCGTCCGGCCGGGGTCGGCCCAGATGCAGGCCTTCGCGCCGCGCCTGATGCAGGTCACCGGGCTCGATTGTCTCGTCTGGCTGGACGCCGCCGGCACGATCCTGTCGTCGGGACACGCCCCGGAGAGCGCCGGGCTTCCCGGACCCGATCGCCGTCTGGTGCCGGAGGACGGCGCGGCGTTCGTCGAGGAGCGGATCGCCCCCGGGGTGGGGCGCGCCCTCACCCTGCAATCGCGCCGCGTCCTGACCGGCGGCGCCCGCGACACCACGCTGGTCGGAGGCCGGCTGCTCGATTCGGCGTTCCTGCGCCGCCTCACCCCCGGTGGGGAGGTGCGCGCCGTCCTGCTCGACCGCGAAGGCGCCGTCCTGGCGGCGAGCGAGCCGGCGAGGCCGCTCGCCGTGCCCCCCGGAGCGGTGGACGAGGGGACGACCGAGGGGGAGATGGTGGCCGGCGGCGTGCCGCATCTGTACCGGACCCGGACGCTGCGGGCGGCCGGCGGGGACCGGCTCGGCACCGTGGTGGCCGCGGTCTCGCAGGAGCGCCTGCAGGCGATGGACCGGGCGCTCGGCCGTCTCGTCCTCGGCGTCGGCGCCCTGGGCGCGGCGGCGGCGCTGCTCCTCGGCGCCCTGGCGGCATCCGGCATCGTGGGACCGCTGCGGCGGCTGCGGGAGATGGCGCGCCGGATCGGCGCGGATGACTACGCCGCCACCGCGCCGGAGACCGCGCCCGGGGAGGTGGGGGAGCTGGCGCGCGTGTTCAATCGGATGGCCGCCGGTTTGCGGGACAGCCGGGAGCGGCTGGCGCGGGCCGAGCGCCTCGCGGCGGCGGAGGACGTGGCGCGCCGGGTGGCCCACGAGATTCGCAATCCGCTGTCGCCCATCGCGCTGACCCTCGAGGCCCTGGTGCGGACCCGTCGCGAGCGGCCGGAGGCGTTCGACGCCGCGTTCGAGGAGTCGGTGGGGGTGATCCGCGAGGAGGTGCGCAAGATGCGCGGCATCCTCGACGACTTCGCGCGCTTCGGGCGCCTCCCCCGGCCGGTCCTGCGCCCGGTCGATCTGAACGCCCTGGTCCGCGGCCTGCTGCCGCTGTACGCGCGGGCTCCCGGCGGGACCGCGGTCGTCGCCGACCTCGATCCGGCGCTCCCGATCCTGGCGCTCGATCCCGATCGGATGGGCGAGGTCATCGGCAACCTGGTCTGGAACGCCCTGCAGGCGATGGACGGCCGGAACGGCGCCGTGACCGTCGCTACCCGCCGCGACGACGGGGCGGCGATCCTGACGGTGCGCGACGACGGGCCCGGCTTCACCGAGGCGGCGCGGGCGCGGCTGTTCGAGCCATACTTCTCGACGCGTTCCGGCGGCACCGGTCTGGGAATGGCGATCGCGCGGCGCATCGTCGAGGATCACGGCGGGACGATCGCGGCGGGGAACCGTCCACAAGGGGGGGCGGAGGTGCGCGTCCGGCTCCCCGGCGGGGAGCGCGCGGCCGCCGCCGGCGGCGACGGGGGGACGACCTGGCCACCATCCTGATCGCCGACGACGAGCCGAACATCCGGACGGCGCTCCGGCGGCTGTTCGACCTCGAGGGGCACCGGGTGCTCCTGGCCGCGGACGGCCTGGAGGCGGCGGCGCGGCTGGCGCGCGACGAGGTCGATCTCCTGATCCTCGACCTGGAGATGCCCGGGAAGGGGGGATTGGAGATCCTGGAGGGCCTGCGCGGCGACGGGGCCGATACCGCGGTCATCGTCCTGACCGGGCACGGCAGCATCGAACGGGCGGTGCGCACCGTCAAGCAGGGGGCCCACGACTTCCTGGAAAAACCGCCGGACCCCGGGCGGCTGCTGGCGGCGGCGCGCAACGCGTTGCGGCTGGTCGCCCTCGGACGCGAGAATCGCGAGCTGCGGGGGGCGCTCGCGGCGCGTCACCGGCTGGCGGGGGAGGGACCGGCGATGACCGCGCTCCGCGCCGAAATCGCCCGGGCCGCCCCGGCCACCAGCCCGGTGCTGATCACCGG
>JBOGOE010000216.1:0-5805 GCA_050747445.1 Candidatus Polarisedimenticolia bacterium
CCGCTGGCGCGCCCGCGGGCCGGTTCCTATATTCGACCCGCACGGACCGGCGGCCGCCGGCCCGGATACGGGAGGGTTCCATGAGGCGTTATCGGGTGGTACGGTCGTTGTTCGCGGTGATCCTGGCGCTGCCGGCGGGGGTGGCGGAGCCCGGGGCGCGTTCCGGCGGTCCGGTCGTTGCGATCGTCCGGGACGATGGCGTCATCCTCCCCTTCGCCCGGTACGCCGACGGGGAATGGACGACCCCCTGGCCGTCCCCCGCAGCCGGTTCGATGAGCGCCGAGCGGGGCGACCCCGTGAAGCGCTGGTTGATGGCCGAAGGGCGGCTTCTGGAGGAATGGCGGGTCCACACCGGGCCGAAGGCGGGGAAGACGCGGATCAAGGGGGTGACGGAGGTCGCGAACCACTGCGTCACCTCCGGCGGTCTCGCCACCGACCTGCCGGCGGCACGCCGTAGCCGCGGACTCCATCGCAACCTCGGGATCGCCGTGAGCGACGGTCTCGACGCGCAGCCCCTGAACGAGATCAAGCACCACGCCGACGAGACCCGGGCGCTGGCCGGCTTCCTCCAGAAGGCGTTCGCCGAGTCGGACCGCGCCGCCCTCGAGGCGCGGCCGAAGACGGCCGCCGGCAACCCGGCCGCGGCCGACTTCGGTTCGTTCGAGGTCCGCACCCTGCGCCGCAGCAACGAGGCAGTGGGGCGCGGTCATCTCTACTTCGTCAGCGCCGTCCGGCCGCACGGCCCCATGACCGCGGCCGACGCCTGCCCCTACGAGTCCCTGTTCCAGGGATGGTTCACCCGCTCCGGCCGCGGCGAGCCTGAGTGGATCGACCGGAAGGTGGAGATCGGGGACTGCGACGGGAAGGCGACGAGCCTCCTGACGCCGCTGGGGCTCCTGGAGGCTGACGGCGACGACTACGTGGTCGTCGAGGAGCAGGGGTACGAATCGGAGACCTACGCCATCTACACCCTCGGCAAGGAGGGGGTGAAGCGCCTGCACGCCGTGCCCGGCGGCGGCTGCTGACACCGGCTGGACGCCGCCCCCCCCCCCGCCTCAGGGGGCGGGGGTCCAGGACCGCACCAGGTCGCGGTACTCGGCGGCCAGCCCGGGGTCGGCCAGGGCCGCCTCGGCCCCCTCCGGTTCCTGCCCCGCGGCCATCAGAACCATCAAGACGAAGGCGGCGAGCGCCTCGGGCGCCCTGAAGTTGCAGTGACCGTAGCGGTCGATCGGCAGATTGAGGTGGAGCGCCGCTGACCCCGAGTCCCGCACCTTCATGGCGTAGAGGCGCTCGTGCCAGTAGGGGATGATCGGGTCGCCCCGGGTGTGCAGGGTCACCAGAGGGACCTGAAGCCGGCCGGTCGTCCGATAGCCGCTCTCCATCGCCGCCACCGCCGCCTCTTCGGCGCCGAACCGCCGCACCATCAGGTTGAGCATCAGGTCGTTGTCGGACCCCAGGTAGATCCGCCGCCGGTTGTCGAATGGCTGGCCGCCCAGCTTCCCGCGTGCGTCGTTGGTGGCGAACACGTTGTACCAGGCCAGCCCCAGCACGGTCGCCTCGATGGTCGCCGGCTCGGCGGGATCGAAGGAAGCGCGCGTCACCGCCAGGAGGTCTTCGGTCCGATCGGGGTGCGCCGCGATGGCGGTCCGGATCCGATCCGTGTAGAACGGCTCGAAGTCGGCGATGACGTCGCCTGGGACCTCGGTCGGATCGCCGGGGATCACCCCCGGGAACAGCTGGTCGAACACCACCCGGAAGTCGCCGAAGTAGTTGACCTGCCGCGGGAAGTCCCCGATGGGGCCGCACGCCGCCAGGCCGCCGCTGAAGATGTGTGGGAAGCGCTCGATCGCCAGCGCCGTGATCAACCCCCCCTCCGAGGGCCCGACGAGGAAGACCCGTCGCGGCGTCCCCTTGCCGGCCGCGAAGACCTCCACCAGGTCGACCACGTCGGCCAGCCCATCGACGATTGCCAGGCCGTTGGTGGCGTACGAGGTGGCGGCGAAGGCGAACCCGATCGAGGTCACCAGGTCGGGGAGGGAGGTTCCGTCCGGCAGCACCAGCTGGTCCTCCGGAATCGCCACCGGCTGGTCGAAGCCGACGTACCCGTGGGCGAAGACGACCAGGTTGCCGTTCCAGCGCGCCGGCATGCAGATGCGGTAGACCGCGCCGCTCGACTGCAGCCCGTCCGGCTCGCAGGCCGCCGCGATGACCGGGACGGGGGCCAGCGCCGCCCCGAACAGGAGCGACGCCGCGACGCACGGGACGAGGGGGATGCAACGCGGACCGGAACGACGAAGCGGCTGGCGGCTCATGGGCGACTCTCCAGTCTGGATGGAAGCAGCGGTGCGCCGCTACGCTACTCCGGGAGCGGCCTCCGGATCAACCCGGGCTTCCGGGGGCCGGCCGCCGGCGACCTGCCGGTACAGCTCGGCCACCTGCGCGGCGAGAGTGCCGTGGTCGAAGCGCCGGACCTCCTCCCGCCCGCGCGCCGAATACCGCCGCCTCTCCTCCGGGTCGGAGGCCAGCCGGACCATCGCCTCCGCCAGGGCGTCGGGGTCGCCCGGAGGGATCCGGATCCCCGAATCGCCCCGGACGATCTCCGGCATCCCACCGGCCTCCGCGGCGATCACCGGGACGCCGAGCGCCATCGCCTCGAGGAGGGCGTTCCCCAGCCCCTCCTTGCGGCTGGTCAACACCAGGAAGTCGGCGCCGGCGATCTGCCGCAGGGGATCGTTGACGTAACCGAGGAGATGCACCCGGCCGGCCAGCCCTCCGGCGGCGGCGCGCGCCTCGATCTCCTGGCGCATCTCCCCCTCGCCCACGATCACCCAGTGCAGTCGGGGAAGCCGTGCCGCGATCCGCCGCCCCGCCTCCAGGATCAGAAGCTGGTCCTTGTGGGCGACCAGGGCGGCGACGTTGATCGCGATCGTCGCGTCGGCGGGCAGCCCCAGCCGCGAACGCAGATCGGCGGGGACGACCTTCACCGCGTCCTCCAGGGCGATCCCGGAGTGGATGACCCGCACCCGGTCCATGGGGATGCCGTCGGAGACCACGACGTCGCGCACCGCCGAGGAGACCGCGATCACCGCGGCCGCGCTCTTCCAGAAGCCGAGCCGGCGCATGTGGACGTCGACCCGCCGGGTGGCGACGAACGACCGGCCCGTCAGGAGGGCGGCGACCCCGGCGATGGTCACCGCGTGACTGTCGTGCGCGTGGAGGATCGCCGGGCCGCGCCGGGCCTCGCGCAGGGCGGCCCAGATCGCCCGTGGATCGACTCCGGCGTTCCAGCGGGGGGCGCGCACCGGTATGTCGAAGGCACGCAGGCGGCGCTCCAGCTCCGACCCGGCCCCGGTGATGACGATCTGGCGGATCGCCGGCCGCGGCCTGGCCTGCAGCGCGCGCGCCAGGAGCCACACCTGGTTCTGTCCGCCCCGCCACTCGCGGCCGGAGGCGACGTGGATGATGCGGGGCAGGGGGCCGGCGGAGGATGGGGGCGTGGCGTCGCTCATGGGGTGATCGCACCCGGCGGAGGGCGCCGCGAAGTCTATTCCACTTCCCCGCCCCGCGCGTGGCGCGGGAGTGGTAAAAGAGGCCCCCATGACGCGCGCGCCGGAATCCGCACCGCTCCGCCCGCTCCGGATTCTCGCGCTGCTCGCCCTCCTGGGCGTACCGCCGCCGGTGACGGCGGACGCGCCCGCGGCGTCCACGGAGCCCGCGGCGTCTGCAGCACAGGCGGCGCCACGCGACCTCCGGCTCGAGGACGCCGTCGCGTTCCGGGAGATCCTCGAAGTGGCCGCCGCCCCGGACGGCCGCGCGGCGGCGATCGCCGTGCGCGTCGCCGACCTGGCGGGGAACCGGTTCGACACCGACCTCTTCATCGTCCCCCTGGACGGTAGCGGCGCGCCGCGGCAGGCCACCTTCACACCCGGGACCGAGGCCTTCCTGCGCTGGTCGCCCGACGGCCGGCGGCTCGGCTTCCTGGCGGATCGGGACGGCACGCCCCAGGTCTGGGCGCTGCCGGCCGATGGCGGCGAGGCGCTGCCCCTGACCGCCCACGGGAGCGCGGTCCAGGGGTTCGACTGGTCGCGGGACGGGAAGCGGCTCCTGGTCGTGGCGGCCCCCGCCGAGAGCGCCGGGGAGGCGGCCCGGAAGAAGAACGGCGACGACGGCTATCTGCTGGGAGGCCGGTTCCGCAACGCGCGGCTGTGGGTCGCCGATCTTCCTCCCCCCGCCGGCGCCGCCGCGCCCCTCCGGCCGCTCGGCGAGGTGCCGGGGCACGTCCGTGAGGACGCCGCCTGGTCGCCCGACGGCCGCTTCGCCGCCGCCGTGATCGCCCCCACCCCCGAGGCCGACGCCGCCGAGGAGGCGACCCTCTGGATCCTGGAGGCCGCCACCGGGCGGGCGCACGGCGTGTCACGCTCCCTGCGGCCCTCGTCGTTCGCCTGGTCGCCCGACGGCCGGCATCTGGCCTTCGTGCGGCCGCACGAGGACAACGGCATCGCGCGCGAGGACCTGTTCCTCGCGGCGGTCGATGGGGTGGTCGCGGCGGCCGGCGGCGGCCCCCGCCCGCCGCCGCGCAACCTTTCCGCTCCGATCGACCGGGACATCGAGAGATTCCTCTGGGTCCCGGACGGCCGCTCCATCGACGTCCTGTACAGCCGCGGCACGGTCCACGAGATCGCCCGCCTGGCCGCGGGCGGCGCGCCGGCCGCCCCGCGCCCCCTCTGGGCCCCGGGTCACGGTCTGGGCGACCCCGAGAGGGCGGGCGATCGCTTCGTGTTCGTCCGCGGCGGCGCGCCGCACGAACTCTGGACGGCCGCGCCGGCGCGCGGCGGCAAGGGGATCCCCCGCCGGCTGACGCGGCTCAACGACCGGTCCCCGGCGCTCCGCCTCCCCCCGACCGAAACGATCCGCTGGCGGGGACCGGCGGGGGAGATCGAAGGGCTCCTGACCCGGCCGCCTGGATACGACCCATCCCGCCGGTACCCGCTGCTGGTCCGGGTCCACGGAGGGCCGCGCCTTCACCTGAACGACGAGCACGATCCGCAGATCGACGTCCTGGCGGCACAGGGGTATCTGGTCCTCCGTCCGAATGTCCGCGGCAGCACCGGTTACGGCGACGCCTTCACCCGCGGCAACGTCGCCGACTGGGGCGCCGGTCCGTTCGCGGACGTCATGGCCGGCGTGGACGCCCTGATCGAACGGGGTCTGGCCGAGCCGGAGCGCCTGTTTCTCTATGGCTGGTCGTACGGCGGCTATCTGGTCAACTGGGCGGTGACCCACACCGATCGGTTCCGCGCCGCCGCCAGCGGCGCCGGCGTGGCCGATCTGCGGATGCAGTACGTCCTCAGCGACGCCCGCCGCTGGCGCTTCGATTACTTCGGCGGCAGCCCCTTCCTGGGCCACCTGCCGATCTACGAGACGGAGTCCCCGATCACCTACGCCGCCGAGGCGCGGGTCCCGACCCTCTTCGTCCACGGCGCCCTCGACGACCGCTGCCCCCTGGCCCAGGGGTTGATGATGCACCGCGCCCTCGCCGACCGCGGCATCCCGACCGATCTCCTGATCTTTCCGCGCGAAGGGCACGCCTTCGAGGAGCCGCGCCACATCATCGACCGCCTGCGCCGGATCCTCGACTGGTTCCGCCGCTTCGACCCTGCGTTCGACGCGTCCCGGCCCGCCGGAGACTCCGGGGCGCCCCCCGACCGGAGTTACGGAGGGTTCGCCGGCATCTTCCCGGACGGGAAGGGGAAGCCGACTCCGGGCCCCGCAGCGGGAATCCGGGTCGACTGCCGCCTCGAGTCA
>JBOGOE010000217.1:0-30251 GCA_050747445.1 Candidatus Polarisedimenticolia bacterium
CCGCCGCCAGAAAGGCGGCGTCAAAGGCCTTCTGGAACAGGATCGCGAGATCAAACCGCCGGGCCCGCAGCCGCCTGGCGAGCCGCAGGCGTCCGATCAACCCCCGATGCGCCCCTTCGTCGTCGTACTCGATCAGGTCGTCGTAGTGCGGCTGGCCCGCGAGGGCGTCGAGGACCCAGCGTTTGGCGAGCATGGCGATACGCGCGTCCCGGAAGTGCTCGCGGATGGCGCGCACCGCCGGGGAGATCATCACCACGTCTCCGATCCAATTGTTGGCGCGGATCAGGATGCGCCGCACCTCCTCGGGGCGGATGGGGGTCATGACGCCGCAGTCGCGGGCGCCTCGACCGGCACGGCCACCGGTGCGATCGGCAGCCGCCGGCGCGGGAACACCGGTCCGCCCGTGATCGGTCGCGCGGGCCGGGCGCGGCGCAGGAGCTCGATCGCCGCCTCCAGGACGGCGCCAGGTTGGAGCGATTCCATGGAAGGCCCCCGCCGCAGCACGGCGTGCTCCGTGCCGATCGGGGCGTTGAGGGCAGGGTCGGTGGGACCGAACAGCGCCAGGACGGGACACCCGACGGCCCAGGCGAGATGCATCGGCCCGGTATCGGCGCCGACGAACAGGGTGACGCGACGCAGGAGGGCGGCGAGGAGCCGCAGATCGACGGGCGGCAGGAGGATCGCGGCCCCATCGGAGGCCGTGGCCACCGCACGCGCCAGCGGTTCCTCCCCGGGGCCCCAGGCGACGAGGGGCGCGACGCCGCAGTCCCGCCGGAGGGTGGAGGCCAGCACCCCGAAACGTGCCTCCGGCCACCTCTTCCAGGCCTGCCGGCTGCTGGTCCCGGGGCTGAGCACGACCGCCCGGGCGCCGGCCGGGACCCGGTCCGAGAGCAACGCCTCCGCGGCTTCGGCCTCCCCGGGACGCTCCGGAAGACCCACGCGGATGGTGTCGGACGAAGCCCCGAGGGATTCGGCGAGGAGCAGGTTCCGCTCCACGCGGTTGAGCCGGGTCGTTGGCGGTCTTACGGTCTCGGTCAGCAAGCGCCAGCTCATTTCGCGACTGTGGCCGCGGGCGAAGCCGGCGCGGCGCGGCGCGCCGGAGAGCTTCGCCAGAAGGGCGCTCTTGAGGGTTCCCTGAAAGTCGACCGCGACGTCGAAGCGCCGCGACACCAGGAGACCGGTGATCTCCCGCAGGAGTCCCGGCAGCCGCCACGGCCGGAGGGCGGCGTCATGCAGCGTCCGGCGCGGCAGGCGGATGACCTCGTCCAGATCCGGGTGTCCCTGGAGGAGGCTCCACGACAGGTCCTCGACGAGCCAGGAGATCCGCGCCCGCGGAAATGCATCTCTGAGGAGGGAGGCCGCCGGAAGCGTCCGGATGACGTCGCCGACCGCGCCCAGACGCACGATCAGCAGCCGCGCGTCGTCACTGATCGCCCCCGGAGTGCGGGTCATCGGCGCGCATTCTCTCACGGTTTGACAGCCTCTCCGGGCCGATGCTATAAGGAGCGCCTGCTCGCGGAGAACCCTCGTGCCGGTCGATCCGAAACTACTGGAAATCCTCGCCTGCCCCCTCTGCAAGACCGCGGTCGAGCTGACCACCGACGGCGGCGGACTCCTGTGCCGGTCGTGCCGTCGCCGCTACCCGATCGTGGACGACATTCCGGTCATGCTGGTGGACGAGGCGACGATCCAGTCGGAGGACCGGACCTGAACCGCGCGCGGGACCCAGCCCCGTCGCTGGATCCCGGGCGCGCCGATTCCCTGATCGCGCGCTTCCCGCAGTGCACCGCCCTGGTCGTGGGCGACCTGATGCTGGATCAGTTCGTCTGGGGCCGTGTGACGCGCATCTCTCCGGAGGCGCCGGTGCCGGTCGTCCGACTGGAGCGGGAGACCTCCTGTCTGGGCGGGGCGGGGAACGTCGTCCGCAACATGGTGGCGCTCGGCGGCCGGGCCATCCCGGTGGGACTGCGCGGCGACGACCGTGACGGGGAGACGATGGTCCGTTTCTTCCGCGACGCCGGTATCGCCACGGACGGCGTCATCGCGGCCCCCGGACGGCCGACGACGCTGAAGACACGGGTCATCGCCCATCACCAGCAGGTGGTGCGCGTCGACCGGGAGGAGGACGGGGCGCCGCCGGCCGCGGCCGCCGGGCTCCTGCGGGAAGCCGCCCTGCGCCTGCTCCCCGGATCCGGCGTGCTGGTGATCTCCGATTACGACAAGGGGGTCATCTCGGAGGATCTGCTCGGGGTGCTGCTGCCGGAAGCACGGCGCCGCGGTCTCCCCGTCCTGGTGGACCCGAAGGTGCGGCTGTTCCGTCACTACCGCCCGGCCACCGTCGTCACGCCGAACGCCCGCGAGGCGATGGAGGCGGCCGCGATGCCGGCCCGGACCGAGGACGAGCTTGAGGCGATATGCCGGACCCTCCGCCGGGAGCTGGCCTGTCCCTCGCTTCTGATGACGCGCGGGGATCGGGGCATGCTCCTGGTCGAGGAGGAGGGAGCGGCGGTCCACATTCCCTCCACGGCGCGCGAAGTCTACGATGTCACGGGGGCCGGGGACACGGTGATCGCGACGCTCGCCCTGGCGCTCGCCGCCGGCGGCAGCGTCAGGGAGGGGGCGGTTCTGGCGAATCTGGCGGCCGGTGTCGTGGTCGGGAAGCTGGGAACCGCGGCCCTGTCGCCGGAGGAGCTCCGGATGGCGGTTCGCGCCGCCCCCTCAGGCGCGCGGTGAGGCCTTGCTCAGGACCCCCAGGGTCAGAAGCGCCCAGAGCAGCCGGCAGATCTCGAAATCCCTGATCGTGGACGACCGCAGCAGCTCGCGCAGTGCAATCGGCTGCTCGCAACGCGACAGCAGGGTCCATTCGTCGAGCGACAGATTGAGGTCGCGGACCAGCGGCTCCATCCCCGGCGCGGTGCTGTAGACCGCGTCGAGGTGTCCCACGGCCTCCCAGATCCTCTCCCAGCTCTCGATCCTCCGGATTCCCTCCAGGATCACCGAGCCGGCGCTCAGATGCAGCGTGATGACCTCCTCGGCAGGGAGGGACCCCGCGACGTAGCGGTAGCGCCCGCGCGTCCAGAGGAACAGGCTGGTGATGATGTTGCTGACCTGGGCGACCACACCCTCCACGAGGTTCCTCGGCTCGATGAAGCCCATCTCCACGAGCACGGTGCCCAGCCGCTTCTTCTGGTCGAACGAACGGTCGAGCCCCAGGAGGAGGTTTTCCAGGGAGAGCTGCCCGGACTTGAAGAAGATCTGCCCGAGCCGGTCGTCGCGCTCGCTGCTGGCGGCGAACACCGGCCGCCCTTCGTGGATGTAGACCGATTTTTCGCTGCTCTCACCGGTCAGCGTCAGCACACCGGTCCCCCTCTCCCTGAGGATGGAGTAGATCAGGCCGGGGAAGGTCGTGCTCGAGAGGATCCCTTCGCGCTGCCCGACGTCCGTCTTCATCGCCGCATGGCCCCGGCAACGATGGGATCCGCCCTTTTCTTTGTCAAGGCGGACGGGTCTGCCGCTTGACCCGGAATATGCCTGCCAAGTGCATGGAACACAATGGCTTACGGTCTGCTGCATGGGCCCCGCAGGCCGGTTACAGGATTTTCTTGACGAAATTTTCCGATCACCGGACCATTGCTCCAAGCGCCGGTTTTCCGTACCATTCAGAAGGACAGGGCGCCGCGGACCGTCCGGGAGCTTCACCAGGTCGCACGACGTCGCACGATCCGGGGGATTGAGGCCATGGAACAGGAGCTGCGAGGGAGCACGCGACTGGGGAATTACCTCCGCCGGCTAAGGATGGGCTACGGGCTGTCGCTGCGCCGCGTCGAGGACAAGGCCAAGAGCGAGGGGGGTGAAATCGACAATTCGCAGTTGTCGCGCTACGAGCGCGGCAAGTGCTATCCCTCCTTCGACAAGCTCTGTCTCCTCGCCAACATCTTCAACGTCCCGATTCAGAACTTCTCCGACGTGCTGGATCTGGAGCGGGTCGAGACGTTCCAGCCCTCCGAGCAGGTTTCGTACGCCGACCTGAAGGCGGAGGCCCATCGCGAATACCAGCAGGGGAACTTCGCCCGCGCGTACGCCGTCTACGAGACCGCCCTGGCCCGTCTGGAGGACGGTCTCGAAGGGGTGGTCGATCCCGACACGCTGGCCCGCGCCCGCTTCAACATGGCGTGGATGCTGGAGCGGATGGGCAAGATCAGCCTGGCGGAGAGCGAGTTGCGCCTGATCCTGCGCCGTCACCGTGAGATCGGCGCCGAGACGACCGCCCTGGTCCTGCTGGTCCTGTCCGACGCCCACGACGAACGCGGCGACAAGTTCCTGGCCCTGATGGACGCGGAGAAGTGCCTGGCCATGGCGCGTCAGGTGGGCAACAGCGAGTACGAGGGCTATGCCCTGCACCGCATCGCCAACATCCGGTTCGAGCAGGGGGAGTACGCGAGCGCCCTGGAGGGCTTCCGCGAGGCCCGCGAACGTCTGGAGGAGCGCGTCGGGGCCCACGACCTCACCCTCATGCGGGTCAACATGGCCTACTGCCAGGCGATGGTCGGCCGCGTCGATCGCGGCGTCCGCGAGCTGAAGGAGGCGCTGCAGGTCTCCTCCCGCCACGGATTCCGCCGGTGCTCCACCTACGCGCTGCTCTACCTCGGTCAGATCCACCTGCTCCAGGAGGACGCCAAGAAGGCGCGCGACTACTTCGAGGAGTCGGAGCTCCTGGCGCACAGCGGCGAGGAGCGCTACGTCGACATCCTCTTCATGACGGCGTTCCATCTCTGGCAGATGGCCCGCGCCGCACGCAATCAGGTTCAGGAGAAGGTCTACTTCGGCCGGCTCAAGTTCCTCCGTTCGCAGCTGGACCGGCACTTCACGGAAGTGGAAAAGTTCGATCAGTTCATCGAGCAGGGAAAGGGCAGGGTGACCGCATGAACCACAAGCCGCTTCTCCGATTTGCCTGTGGGACGCTCGCCGCCACGCTCCTCCCCGCCGTCGCCCTCGCCGAGGTCTCGGTCCTTCTCGGACCGGACGGGTCGCTCCGGCGGGTCGTCTATCTGACCCGCGGCGGGCAGCGACAGGTCGTGTGGGGCCAGGTCCTGCCGTTCCGGCCGCTCGAGGTCATGCTCAATCCCCTGGGCGACAACCTCGGCGATCTGCCGCCGGTCATCGCGCTGCATCCGGCGGATCGCCGCCCGTGGGTGTTCTGGTCGCGCAACGCGGCCGGCCTGAAGCAGCTCGTCTTCTCCGCCTGGACCGACGCAGGATGGAGCCCCGCGCGACGGCTCGGCGGCGATGTCGCTCCGGTCGCCTACGACGAGCTGGATCCCGCGGTCGCGTTTGATTCCGGCGGTGCCGCCTACGTCGTCTGGTGGACGTCGGCGCCGAGGGGAGAGGTCCATCTCAGCGGTCTGGTGCGCGGCGCGTTCTCGCCCCCGCTCCGATTGAGCGACGAGGGGGTGGACAGCCGCCGTCCCGCGATCCGCATCGACGGCACCCAGGCGGTGATCACCTGGACGACCCCCGACGGCCCGGTGACGCGCATCTTCGACACCGCCTTTCTGGCGGCGAGCGCCGCGGGGCTCATGGACAACCCGACCCCGCCCGGGCACTGCCCCGACCCCGGAAACTGCAGCGGTGAGCCGCCTTCGGGGGGCGACGGCGGATTGGGCGACGGTCCGTTCATGAAGAAGTGAGGCCGACCCGGACGGGCTTCTAGGCCGGCGGGAAGCGCGCCGGTATCTCCTCCTCGCCCGGCGTCACCACCGGTGCCGGCGGCCCCTCGCGACGCGCCAGTTGCAGCCGGAGGGCGTCCGCCTCCTCCTCCGCCCGGCGCAATTGCTTCCGCAGTTGCCGGTTCGCGATCCGGATCTTGATCCCGTCGACGACCCCGATGGTGCAGGCGAACGCGACCCCGAAGATGGCCGCCGTCGCCATCACCGCGCCCATGGGGGCGGGTCCGAGACGCCACAGGATCAGATTCACCGTGACGTCGCCGCTGTTGTAGACCCCGAGCAGGAACAGGATCAGGAAGAACAGGAACACCACGAGGTAGACCAGGATGTTCACGCGCCGGCCCTCCCTCTGCGGCCGCCGGTCCGCGGGAGATCCGCCGGGGCGAACTGCCGGAGCAACCCCTCCCACCGCCCCTGCACCTTGAGAACGGCGTCGATCACCTCGCGGACCGCCCCGCGGCCGCCCGGCGCGTGCGTTACGAACGGCACCCGGCGCCGTACTTCGGCGTGGGCGTCCGCGACCGCCACCGGCATTCCGACCCGCAGCAGGATCGGCAGATCGTTCAGATCGTCTCCGATGTAACAGATCTGCGCGTCGGTCAGGCGCCGGCGCCTGAGGATCCCGAGGTAGGCCTGCAGCTTGTCCTCGATCCGCTGATGCACCTCGTCGATCCGGAGCTCGGCGGCCCGGCGGGTCACCGCGGCGCTGCTCCGTCCCGAGATCAGCCCCGTGCGCAGGCCGCCGCGACGCGCCAGCCAGAGTCCGACCCCGTCGCGGGCGTCGTAGGTCCGGGCCTCGCGGTTGCCCTCGATAAAAGTGATCCCGCCGTCGGTCAGGACGCCGTCCACGTCCATCAGCACCAGCGCCACGGCACGGGCGCGGGGGGGAAGGGCCTCGCGACATCTCATGCGCGGAGCTCCGGGACGCTCAGAAGAGCTGCGTGCGCCACAGGTCGTGGAGATGCAGGACCCCCTCGACCCGCCGGGCATCGTCGACCACGACGAGCGCGGTGATCTTGCGTGTCTCGAGCAGGTGCAGGGCCGCGGAGGCGAGCTCGCGCCGGCCGATGGTCGCGGGGGAGCGGGTCATGGCCTCGTCGACGCTCATCGACAGGAGATCCCGGCCGTGCTCCAGAAGCCGGCGCAGGTCGCCGTCGGTCACCACCCCGGCGAGCGTGCCGCCGGCGGCGGCGACCACCAGGATTCCGAGCTTCCCCGCGCTCATGATCCGGATCCCGTCGCGGAGCCGCGTCCCGCTGGTGACCATGGGGGCCGCATCCCCCGCGTGCATCAGGTGCTCCACGGTCAGCACCTGCCGCCCCAGACGCCCCCCCGGGTGGAGACGCGCGAACTCCTCCAGGCTGAATCCGCGCCGCTCCAGGAGCGCCATCGCCAGGGCGTCCCCCAGGGCGAGCGCCGCCGTGGTGCTGGCGGTCGGGATCAGGCCGATGGGGGAGGCCTCCCGATCGATGCGCGCCTCCAGGACGACCGCGGCGTGGCGTCCGAGCGTGGAATCGCGATTCCCCGTGAGGGCGATGAACGGGACGTCGAGGCGGCGCAGCAGCTCCACCAGGCGCACGAGCTCGTCGGTCTCGCCGCTGTGCGAGAGCGCGAGCACGACATCGCCAGCGACGACCATGCCGATGTCGCCGTGGACCGCCTCGGCGGGGTGCAGGAACAGGGAGGGGGTCCCGGTGCTCGTCAGGGTGGCGGCGATCTTGGCGCCGATGATCCCCGACTTGCCCATGCCGGTGACCACCACGCGCCCCTTGCAGGCGTGCACCAGCTCGACGGCCCGATCGAAGGTCTCGTCGAGACGGGGAATCAGCGCCAGGATGGCCTGCGCCTCCAGCTCGAGGACCCGGCGCGCGATGTCCCGCGCCATCAGGAGCCCCGCACCACGGCGTCGATGCCGAGCACGGCCCGCAGGATCGCTTCGACACCCGGGAGGGGCAGGGCGTTGGGTCCATCGCTCTTCGCCCGCGCCGGGTCGTCGTGCACCTCGCAGAACAGGGCGTCGATGCCGACGGCGGCGGCGGCCCGCGCCAGGAAGGGGATGAACGACGCTTCGCCGCCGGAGGCGTCTCCCCGGCCGCCCGGGAGCTGCACCGCATGGGTGGCGTCCATGACGACCGGGAAGCCGAGCCCGCGCATGATGACCAGCCCGCGGAAATCGACCACCAGATTGCCGTAGCCGAAGGTGGTGCCGCGCTCGGTGAGGATCACCCGGTCGTTGCCGGTCGATCGCACCTTGTCGACGCCGTGGCGGATGTCCGCAGGGGAGAGGAACTGTCCCTTCTTGATGTTGACCGTCCGTCCGGTCCGCCCGGCGGCGACGAGCAGGTCGGTCTGCCGGCAGAGAAACGCCGGGATCTGGACGATGTCCAGGACCTCGGACGCCGGCTCCGCCTGGCGCGGCTCGTGGATGTCGGAGAGGACGGGCACGCCGACCTCCTGCTTCACGGTCTTCAAGATACGCAACCCCTCCTCCAGGCCGGGACCGCGGTAGGAGGCGATCGAGGAGCGGTTCGCCTTGTCGAACGAGGCCTTGAAGACGAACGGCACGCCCATCCGGCGGGTGATTGCGGCGATGGAGCGGGCCATCGACAGGGCGTGCGCTTCGCTCTCGATCACGCAGGGACCGGCCAGAAAGGCGAGCGGAGCCCCCCCGCCGATGGCGAGATCGCGCGTCACCTCCACGCGACGCGTGGCGGTGGGACGCCCCTCAGCGCGCCCGGTCCCGGAACCGCTTGCAGGCACCGATGAAGCTCCTGAACAACGGGTGGGGGAGCATCGGTTTCGACTTGAACTCGGGATGGAACTGGCAGGCGAGAAAATAAGGATGGTCCGGGATCTCGACGATCTCCACGAACCGCCGGTCGGGCGTCTCGCCGGTCACCTTCATCCCGTGGCGCGCCATGTCGTCGAGATAGGCGCGGTTGACCTCGTACCGGTGCCGGTGACGTTCGCTGATCTCGGTGCGGCCGTACGTCTGATGCGCGTGGCTCCCGGTCACGAGCACGCACGGCCATTTCCCGAGGCGCATGTTGCCCCCCATCCGCTCGACCCCCTCGAGCTCGCGGAGCTTGTAGATGACCGGATGGGGCGCTTCGGTGTCGAATTCCGCCGAGTCGGCGTCCTTCAGGTTGAGCACGTTGCGCGCGAACTCGATGATGGCGCACTGCAGCCCGAGGCAGATCCCGAAGAAGGGAATGCGCCGCTCGCGGGCGTGCCGGATCCCCTCGAGCATCCCCGCCACGCCGCGGATGCCGAATCCTCCCGGGACCAGGATGCCGTGACAGGTCCCGATCACCTCCGCGGTCTTGCCGTCGACCAGGTGATCGGCCTCGATCCAGCGCAGCCGGATCCGGGTGTCGTTGGCGATGCCGCCGTGACCCAGGGCCTCGTTGAGGCTCTTGTAGGAGTCCTCGTAGGTCACGTACTTGCCGACGATGCCGACCGTCACCTCGCCGTCCGACGGATGGCGCACCTTCTCCACCATCTGGATCCAGTCGTCCATGCTCTTGTCCCGGTACGGCAGGTCGAGGAGCTTGAGCAGGATCGCGTCGAGACCCTCCTTGCCAAGCACCAGCGGCACCTCGTAGATGGTCTCGACGTCCTTGGCGGTGATCACCGCCTCCTCCGGGACGTTGCAGAACAGGGCGATCTTCTTCTTGATCTCCTTGGGGATGAAGCGGTCGGTGCGGCAGAGCAGCACGTCCGGCTGGATCCCGATCGCCCGCAGGTCACGCACCGAGTGCTGCGTCGGCTTGGTCTTCAGCTCGCCCGCGGCGCCGATGTAGGGCACCAGCGTCAGGTGGACGAACACCGCGTTCGTCCTGCCGACCTCCAGCCGGAGCTGGCGCACCGCTTCGAGGAACGGCAGCGACTCGATGTCCCCGACGGTCCCGCCGATCTCGACGATCTGGACGTCGACGCCCTTGGAGACCTTGTGGATGCAGGCCTTGATCTCGTCGGTGACGTGCGGGATGACCTGGACCGTCCCGCCCAGATAGTCCCCCCGGCGCTCCCTGGCGATCACCTGCTCGTAGATGCGCCCGCTCGTGAAGTTGTGATCGCGGGTGGAGACGGAGGACGTGAACCGCTCGTAATGGCCGAGATCGAGATCGGTCTCGACCCCGTCCTCCGTGACGTACACCTCGCCGTGCTGGTACGGGCTCATGGTCCCCGGATCGACGTTCAGGTAGGGATCCAGCTTCTGCAGCGTCACGCTGAAGCCGCGCGCCTCGAGAAGCCGTCCGATGGAAGCCGCGGCCAGACCCTTGCCCAGCGACGAGACGACGCCACCGGTGATGAAGATGTACTTGGTCACGCCCCCTCCCGCGTCCCGGCGGCCAGCGCCGCCTCGACGACCGCGATGTCCGCGGGTGTGTCCACTCCGTGGTAGGCCCCCAAGGCCGGGAGGACGGCGACGGACCGTCCATGTTCCAGGATCCTCAGCTGCTCCAGTCCCTCGGCCCGCTCGAGGGCGCCGACCGGCCAGGCGGCGAACTCGAGAAGGAAGGCGGCGCGATAGGCGTAGAGGCCGACGTGCCGCCGCCAGGGGGACGTCCCCGCGCGGGCGGCGTCGCGCACGTGGGGCACGGGGCTCCTGGAAAAATAGAGCGCCCGCCCGGAGGCGTCGACGACCACCTTCACGACGTTCGGATCCCGCGCCCGCGCGGCGTCGGCGAGCGGCTCGGCCAGCGTCGCCGCGTCGAGACGCGGGTCGGTCCCGAGACGCTCCACGAGCCGGTCGATGTCCCGCGGGTCGAGCAGCGGCTCGTCCCCCTGGATGTTCACGTACACGTCGCCCGGGACCCGGCGCGCCACCTCGGCGAGACGATCCGTCCCGGACGGATGGGTCGGCGATGTCAGGAGCACCTCGCCGCCGAACCCGCGCACCGCAGCGGCGATCCGCTCGTCGTCGGTTGCGACCAGCAGCCGCGCCAGACGGCGGGCGCCGGACGCCCGCTCGTGGACGCGCTGCACGAGCATCCGCCCCGCGATCGGCGCCAGCGGCTTGCCGGGGAAACGAGTCGAGGGGTAGCGGGCGGGGATCACGCCGACAGCGTTGAGGTCGCACGGCTGTCGCATCGACGAATACTATCGCAGCGCGCGCGGAGCTGTCAAAAGCAGGGGACGTCGGGCGTCCCACCAGTGTCGGGACGCCGGCGGCGGCCGCCGGTGCTGGACAGAATCGACGCCGATGCTAATATTGACCTGCGTCGCGGGAGTTCGGGACCCTCTGACCGATCGCCGCGCGCGGGAGGAACGCCGATGGCCGGTGAAGTCGAGAAGACGCTGCAGTCGCTGGGCTGGCACCTCCCGGAGGTCGGGAAGCCGCTCGGGTCCTACATCCAGACGGTACGGACCGGCAATCTTCTGTACGTCTCGGGGAAGTTCCCGAAGGAAAACGGCCGCATCAAGTTCCTCGGGAAGATCGGGCGCGAGGTGACGGTCGAGGAGGGGACCGAGGCGGCGCGTCTCGCCGCCCTGGGCGTGCTGGCCACCGCCAAACAGGCCGTCGAGGACCTGGACCGGATCGCGCGCGTCGTGCAGCTCGTCGGATACGTCGCCGCCGCGCCCGGCTTCCTGGACGCGTTCCAGGTCATGGACGGAGCGTCCGACGTGTTCGTCAAGCTGTACGGCGAGCGCGGCCGGCACGCCCGGGTGGTCCACGGGGCCGCCGAGCTGCCCCTCAACGCCTGTCTCCAGCTGCAGGCGATCCTCGAGGTCGAGCCCGCTCCGTGAACCTGCCGTTCCGGCATCACGTTCTGATCTGCCTCGGCCCACGCTGCGGTGGCGAGCGCGGCTCGCACCGCATCCGCCAGGAATTCCGGCGCGAATTCGTGCGCCAGGCGCTGCCGGCCACCGTCAAGGAAACCGAGTGCATCTGCTTCGGGCTCTGCTCCCACGGTCCGAACGTCATCGTCTATCCCGAAGGGGTGGTCTACAGCGGCGTCAAGCCGCAGGACGTGGCGCAGATCGTCCGCCAGCATCTCGTCGGCGGGGCGGTCGTGGAACGGCTCCTCTATAAGAAGAAGGAAGCGCCGCCCCCCGCCCCGGAGGAAGGCGCCCCGGGCGGCGACCCCGGCGGGGCGTCGCGGTAGGCGGCTCCTCACCCCGGTCGTTCCCCGCGGCGCGGGGGTTGGGTATAATCGGACCGTGAATCACGACACCCCCCGCGTCCCGGTTCTGGCCGATCGATTCGGACGGATCGCCCGCAGCCTCCGGCTGTCGGTGACCGATCGGTGCAACCTGCGCTGTCTCTACTGCATGCCCGCCGACGGGATCACCTGGTTCGACAAGGGCGGGATTCTCGGCTACGAAGAGATCGTCAGGGTCGTGCGGGTGCTTGCCGGGCTCGGGGTGCGGGAGGTGCGACTCACGGGGGGCGAGCCGCTGGTGCGGACCGACCTGCCGGTCCTGGCCCGGATGCTGGCCGGGATCCCGGGGATCGAGGACCTGGCGATCACGACCAACGGCCTGCTCCTGACGCGCCTCGCCGCGCCGCTCCTCGAAGCCGGCGTGAAGCGCTTCAACGTGCACATCGACGCGCTCGACCGGCAGCGGTTCCAGGCCGCCAGCCGCCGCGACGCCCTGCCCGAAGTCCTCGAGGGGCTTCTGGAGCTCGAGCGGCTCGGGGCGCTGCCGATCAAGGTCAACGTCGTCCTGATGCGCGGGGTGAACGACGCCGAGATCCCGGCGTTCGCCGAGCTGGCGCGCCGGCGGCCCTATCAGGTGCGCTTCATCGAGGTGATGCCACTCGGCGGGGGCGGGACCCGCGAGCGCGACCTCATGGTCCCCGGCGCGGAGGTGCGGCGGCGCATCGAGGCGATCCATGCCCTGGAGCCGGCGGGGCGGGAGCGCTCCTCGTCG
Organism: Candidatus Polarisedimenticolia bacterium; assembly: GCA_050747445.1. Classification (GTDB taxonomy): domain Bacteria; phylum Acidobacteriota; class Polarisedimenticolia; order Gp22-AA2; family Gp22-AA2; genus JBOGOE01. The sequence goes on from JBOGOE010000217.1 coordinate 12,609, forward strand.
CCCGCCACGGTCTTCCGGTTCCGGGGCGGAGGCGCCGGCGACCTGGGGTTCATCAACCCGGTCACCGAGCCGTTCTGCGGAGCCTGCGATCGGATCCGCCTGACCGCCGACGGGATGCTGCGCAACTGCCTGTTCGCGCGGACCGAAACCGACCTCCGGACGCTGCTCCGGGGCGGGGCAGGCGACGTCGATCTGGCCGGGGCGATCCGGTCGGAGGTGGCCGCCAAGGGGCCGGGGGGCTGCCTCGATCTGGCGCCTTTCTACGACGATCGCCTGGACCGGAAGATGTGGCAGATCGGCGGGTAAGGATCCCCCTCCGTCCCGCCCCGGCATTCCCGCCTCCGGTCCACGCGCCGCGCCCGCAGCCGGTTCCAGGCCTCCCCTGTGCTATCCTTCCCGGCCCGGAGGGAGGCGGTCGTGGCCGGGGCCAGCATCGTGACGGGGTTGTTCACCTGCGCCGCGGCCGGAGTGCTCGCGGCGCTCCTGCTGGCGCCGTTCGCGGAACTCCGGCGGTTCTTTTTCGCCTTCAACGCGGGGACGGGTCTGTTGTTCCTGGCGCTCGGGGCGTTCTTCCGCACGCCACCCGGCTCGCCCGCGCCGGCCAGCTGGGACCCGGCGGGGCTGGCCTACGTCGCGGTCATGGTCGCGATGGCGGCGACCATCGCCTACATCGGCGCGCTCTACCTCCCCGGCGCCCGCCCGCGCCGCGCGCCGCTCCTGGGTGCGGTCGCGGCGGCGGCCACCGCCGTGGCGCTCGACGGCTGGACCGCCGCGGGTGTCGGTGCGGGGCCGGCGTGGGCCTTTGGCGCCAACGCCTTTGCGGCAGCCGGTCTCCTGGGATCGGTGATCGTGGCCATGATCCTCGGTCACTGGTACCTGGTCCGCTGGAAACTGCCGGTCGATCACCTGGTGCGCTACGCCCGCCTCCTGGCCGGGGCGCTCGGGGTGCGGATGGCGCTCCTCCTTCTGGGGCTGGGAGCGGCCGGTCTGGCTTCGGAGCGGGGGCTGTCGGGGTACCTGCATGGGGTCGCGGTGGAGCGGGGCTTCTTTTTCTGGCAGCGGATCTTTTTCGGTCTCCTGGGACCGGCGGTGTTCGCGTACATGGTGCACGAGACGGCGCGCATCCGCTCGACGCAGTCGGCCACCGGCATCCTCTATATCACCGTCATCTTCGTGCTCTACGGGGAGCTCCTGGCCCGCTACCTGACGGTGGCGGGGGCCGGGCCGATGTGAGATGCGGCGCCCCTCTGTCCCATCCCTCGCCTTCGTCTGCGATCGGTGCGACCGCCCGATCCGCCGCCCGATCGAGGGTCCGATCGCGACCCTCGTCTGTCCCGCCTGCGGCGCCGGGCACCCGGTGCACCCGGGGAGCCCCCCCGGACCGGGTGCGGCGCTGCAGCGCTGCCGGCGTTGCGGTCTCGACCGGCTCTACGTCCAGAAGGACTTCAATCGACGCATCGGGCTTTGGGTGTTCGTCGTGGCGGCGGTGTTGAGCGTGCCGACCTGGGGGCTGAGCCTCCTGGCCGCGACCCTCGTCGACCTCGGGCTCTATTGCGTCCTGGGGGACGTCACCCTGTGCTACGGCTGCGGCACGCAGCACCGCGGGTTCGGCAGGAATCCGGCCCACGGTCCCTTCGATCTGCACGTCGCCGAGTCCGTCGATCGGCGCCCGACGGCCGCCTGAGGATGCGATGAGCGCCCCACCGATGCCCCGCCCCGGAACCGACCCGACGCCGGATGCCGGCGACGACGAGCGCAGCGACGCCCGGGTCGTGCTGCAGTTCTTCATCGTCCCGCTGGCCCTGGTGGCGGTGCTGGTCGCGGTCTTCTTCGGCCTGCAGTTCCTGCGGACCCGGACACCGGACGCCCGGGCGGCGCTCGGAGCCCTCGAGCGGTACGAGGGGTTCCTCTCCGCGTGGGTCGGCGATCTGAAGCGCTGGCAGTACGGCTACGATCTGTCGGTGCTCCTGCGTGACCCCCAGGCCCGTGGCGATGGGTTGACCGACGATCTGACGCGGGCGTTCCGCGACGCGGGTCGCGGCGGGGATCTCGAGCTGCGGCGGTATCTCGCCCTGGTCCTCGGCCGGAGCGGCGATCCACGCGCCGGCGCCCCGCTCCGGGAGGGGTTGGAGGATCCCGACGCGATGACCCGCCTGTTCTCGGCCTGGGGTCTGATGGCCGTCCAGGACCGTGGCGCGCTCCCGGCGCTCCGGCGGGCCCTGGGCGACCCCGATGGGGGCGTCCGCAAGGCGGCCGCCTTCGCCCTCGGCGAGATGGCCGACGCGGAGGGGGCCGCCGCCCTGATCGCCGCGCTCGACGACCAGGCCGGGGACGTGCGCTGGAACGCGGCGCTCGCGCTGTCCCGCCTGGATCGTCCGGAGGGGGCGCCGGTGCTGACATCGCTCCTGGAGGAGAGCGCCTTCCTGGCGCCGGCGGGGGAGGGGGCGCCGGCGGAGCGGGCGCTCAACGCCATCCGCGGACTGGCGCGCCTCCGGGATCCCCGCTCCCGGCCGATCCTCGAGCGGGTCGCCGGGGGCGCCGTCTCGCCGGAGGTCCGCGCCGCCGCCGGCCTGGCCCTCGAAGCGATCCCGGCGGAGACGCATTGAGCGCATGGACGCCCCGGGCAGGTACAATAGCGTCGTCCTCGATCACTATCGCAACCCCCGCAACGTCGGGGAGATCGAAGGGACCCCGGCGGTGGCGCAGGTCGGCGACCCCGGAAGCGGCGACGTCCTGCGACTCAGCCTGCGGATCGAGAGCGGCCGGGTCGCCGAGGCCCGGTTCCGGAGCTTCGGCTGCACCGCCGCCATCGCGTCGGGCAGCATGGTGACGACCCTGGTGACGGGAAGGACGATCGAGGAGGTGGCGCGCCTGACCAACCGCGACGTGGTCGAGGCCCTGGGCGGTCTCCCGGACTCGAAGCTCGGCTGCTCCGTGCTGGCCGAGCAGGCGATCCACGAGGCCTTGCGGCGCTGGCGGGAGGCCGCCGCTAAGGTGGAAGGGACCAACGGATGACCATGACCGGAACGCCGGTCAACCGGCCGCGCGACACGGGGCTCCTGGCGCGGACCTACCTCCCCTCGATCCTGAAGGGGATGTGGATCACGCTGCGCCACCTGTTCCGGCGCAAGGTGACCATGCAGTACCCGGAAGAGACCTGGAAGCTCCCCGGCAACTATCGGGGGCTGCCGGCGCTGGTGCGGGACGAGGCGCAGCGCGTCAAGTGCGTCGCCTGCTTCCTGTGCGAGTACGTCTGCCCCCCCAAGGCGATCCACATCGAGGCCCAGGAGATCGAGACCGGGGTCGAGAAGGGGCCGCGGGTGTTCGACATCAACATGCTGCGCTGCATCATGTGCGGCTACTGCGAGGAGGTCTGCCCGGAGCAGGCGATCTTCCTCACCGGGGAGTACCGCACCGTCGGTCTGAGCCGCGAGGAGATGATCTTCCACAAGGATCGCCTCCTGACGATGGGAGGCGTCCGTCCCGATCCGATCCAGAAGTGGTCCCGCCTGACGCAGGCCGCCGGAGGAGCGTCCGGAACCCCGCCCGCGGGGGCGGCCGCGGGGGATGGGGTGCGATGAGCGGGCCGGCGGCGATGGAGGATCGGCACGCCATGGACAACTGGGTCATGACCACCCGGATCGCCGACTACGTGGCGTGGGGGCGGAAGAACTCCCTCTGGCCGATGCCCATGGGGCTGGCCTGCTGCGCCATCGAGCTGATGGCGATGGTGGCCTCCCGCTACGACGTGTCGCGCTTCGGCGCGGAGGCCCTGCGGTTCTCGCCGCGGCAGGCCGACCTGATGATCGTCGCCGGCACGGTGGTCAAGAAGATGGCGCCCGCGGTCAAGAGGATCTACGACCAGATGCCGGAACCCAAGTGGGTGATCGCCATGGGCGCCTGCGCCTCATCCGGCGGCATGTTCCGCTCCTATGCCGTGACCCAGGGGGTCGACGAGATCATCCCGGTCGACGTCTACATCCCCGGCTGCCCCCCCCGCCCCGAGGCGCTCATCGAGGGGATCATGAAGGTCCAGCAGCTCGTCGTGGCCCGTGCCCGGGAAGGACGCGGCGCGCCCGCGGTCCGGCCCTCCGCCGCGCCGGCGGGCGCGACCCGCTGAGGCGCCATGACCGACAAGGACAGCACGCTCGTGGGGATCCTCCTCGAGGAGATCCGTCGCGACGGCCCCCTCTCCTTCGCGCGTTACATGGAGGTGTGTCTCTACCACCCGCATCTCGGTTACTACACGCGGGGACTCGGGGGAGGGGGCGGCCGCGATTACCTCACGAGCAGCGGACTGCACCGCGCCTACGGGGTCCTGATCGCCCGTCAGGTCGAGGAAATGTGGGCGCGGCTCGGCAAGCCGGATCCGTTCCTGTTCGTGGAGTTCGGCCCCGGCGAGGGTTGTTTCGCGGCCGATCTCCTGTCCGAGGCGGCGCGTCGTCCGGGGTTCGCGCGCTGTCTGCGTTACCTCCTGGTCGAGTCGAGCCCGGCGCTGGCGGCGCGCCAGCGGGCGCGTCTCGCGGGACGGACCGCGGTGCCGGTCGCCTGGCTCACCGAGGCGGAGCTCGAGCGCCGCTCGGGGTTCAGCGGCGTGGTGTTCGCCAACGAGGTGCTCGATGCCTTCCCGGTGCACCGGATCGTGGGCACCGCCGAGGGACCGCGGGAGATCTTCGTCGGCGCGGACGGCGGGCGCCTGCTGGAGCGGGTCCTGCCGCTCTCCGGCGAGGGGGTGCGCCGCTTTCTCGACGAATCGGGTGTCGTGCTCGAGGACGGCCAGGAAGCCGATCTCAACCTGGCGGCCCCCTGCTGGCTCTCCTGGGCGGTGCGTCTGCCCCGCCGGGGCTATATCATCATCGTGGATTACGGCCATGAGGCGCGGGAGCTGTACCGTCCGGAGCGCCGCCGCGGCACGCTTCTGGCGTACCACCGCCACCGCACCAACGAGGAGTTTCTCGCCCGCCCCGGGGAGCAGGACCTGACGGCGCACCTCGACTTCACCGCGCTCCGGCGCGCGGCCGAGGCCGCCGGGGCCCGGGTCCTGGGAACGCTGTCGCAGTCCCGCTTCCTCCTGGCGCTCGGGGCGATGCGGTTCCTGGCGCCGGCCGCGACCGGCGCCGCCGTCGGCGCCGCTCCGGAGGCCACGCTCGATCGGATCCGGGAGCGCGAGGCGCTCAAGGAGCTGATCCTCCCCGACCGGATGGGCGAGAAGTTCACGGTCCTGATCGCCGGGACGGCGGACGCGCCCCGCGACCTGCTCGGGCTCCGGGAACCGTGGGCGGACGCGCGGGAGGCGGCCGCCGCGCGACCCGGTCTCCCCGCCGCCCCGGCCGGCCGGGAGGAGTGAGATGACCGAACCGATCGATCGGGACAAGGTGCTGCAGGCCCTCCGGACGGTGCTCGATCCCGAGCTGCACGTGGACCTGGTGACCCTGGGAATGATCGACGACCTCAAGGTGGACGGCGGGGCCGTGTCCCTGACCGTGAACCTGACGACCCCCGGATGCCCGCTCAAGGCCCAGGTGGAGAAGGAGGTCAAGGAGGCGATCCAGAGGCTGCCCGGAGTCCAGTCGCTGAACGTGAAGATGGCCGCGAAAGTGCGTCGCAGCATCGAGGCCACCGGGGACCTGATCCCCGAGGTGGCCAACGTGATCGCCGTCGGGTCGGGGAAGGGCGGGGTCGGGAAGTCGACCGTCAGCGTCAATCTCGCACTGTCGTTCGCGCGCGCGGGCGCAGCCGTGGGGTTGATGGACGCCGATATCTACGGTCCGAACGATCCGCACATGCTCGGCGTCCGGACGAAACCGGAGATCCAGGACCGCCGGATCGTGCCGGTGACCGCGCACGGCGTGAAGCTGATGTCGATGGCGTTCTTCCTCAAGGAAGAGGAACCGGTCGTCTGGCGCGGACCGATGCTGCACGGGGCGATGAAGCAGTTCCTGGGGGACGTGGCGTGGGGCAGGCTGGACTACCTGTTCATCGACCTTCCCCCCGGGACCGGCGACGTCCAGCTGACGCTCTCCCAGGTCATCCCCCTCACCGGCGCCGTCCTGGTGACCACGCCTCAGGACGTGGCCCTGCAGGACGTCCGGCGGGCCGCGGCGATGTTCCGCAAGGTCAACGTGCCGATCCTGGGAATCGTCGAGAACATGTCCTATCTCAACTGCCCGCACTGCGGCGAGCGACTCGAGATCTTCAGCCACGGGGGCGGGCGCAAGGCCGCCGAGGCGTTCGCGGTGCCGTTCCTGGGCGAGATCCCGCTCGACATCCGGGTGCGCCAGGGGGGGGACGAGGGACGACCCACCGTGGTGTTCGATCCGAAGTCGGGCCCGGCCCTGGTGTTCAAGGACATCGCGGAGAAGCTGGCGGCGACGATCAGCGTGCACACCTTCAAAAAGTACGAACAGGAGATGGCGGCCCAATCGTGAACACCCCGCAATCCGGTTCCCGGCCCCGCGCCCGCCCCTCCCGGCCTGCCGCCGCGATCCTGTGCGGCCTGGTCCTCGGTCCGGCGGTCCCGGTGGCGGTCCCGGCGGCGCCTCCGAAGGACCCGGCGGTGGTGGCGCGGGTCAACGGCCGGCCGATCCTGCGGCGTGATTTCGATCTGGCGGTGCAGATCCAGTTCCGCGGCCGCGCCTCGCGGGTCGGTCTGGGAGAGCTGCGCGCCGCCCGCGACCAGATCCTCGAGGCCCTGATCGACGGCGAGCTGCTGTACCAGAAGGCGGCGCGGAACGGCCGGGAGCCGGCCGTGGCCGAGGTGGCGGCCGAGATGAAGCGGCTCCGGGACGGATTCGGGTCGCAGGAGGAGTTCGCCGCGACGCTCCGTGACAACGGCGTGCCCGAGGCCGATTTCCGCGAGCAGGTGCGTCGTTCGCTGGTGGTCGATGGCTTCGTCGAGCGCGAGGTCGTCGGGCAGAGCGAGGTGCCGGAGTCGGAGATGCGGCAGTACTACGACCAGAATCCGCGCGACATGCTGCGCCCGGAGCGCGTGCGTTTCAGCCAGATCTTCGTACGGGCCCCGGCCGGCGGGCCGGGCGCGCGGGCCGCGGCCCGCCAGAAGATCGAGGCGATCCTCAAGGAGCTCCGTTCCGGGCGGGAGTTTGCGGATCTGGCGCGCCGCCACTCCGACGGCCCCGAGAAGGAGCGCGGCGGGGAGGCGGGATTCCTGGTCCGGGGCGCCGGCATCCCGGCGCTCGAGAGCGCCCTGTTCGCCCTGCAGCCGGGCCAGACCAGCGATGTCGTCGAGACCCGTCTCGGGTTCCATCTGGTCCGCGTCCTGGAGCGGCAGCCGGAAGGTCCGATTCCGTTCGAGGAGGCCAGGGAGGCGGTCCGCGCCCGGCTCAAGGCGCGGGCGCGCGACGCGAAGGTCCGGGCCTATGTCGAAGGGTTGCGCGCCGGGGCGCGCATCGAGCGGCTGGAGCCGGCCGGGGCCGGGCCGGTACCGCGTCCCTGAGGGCCCCGCGCGGCGCGCGACGGGGGAGGGACGATGCAGGTGGCATCATTTCTGGGGGCGCTGCTCATCCTGGTGGCGTACGGCGCCCACCAGGCCGGGTACATGAGCCGGGACTCCGCCGCGTATCATCTGCTCAACGTCGCGGGGGGGCTGGTGCTCGGCGTCGTGGCGGTGGACGCGTTCCAGATCGGCTTCATGGTCCTGGAGGGGGTCTGGACGGCGATCAGTCTGGCGGCGCTCTGGCGCTGCCTGCGGCGAGCTTAGGAGGGACGGAGATGGAGACGGAGGCGACACCCGGGGTCGGCACCAAGGCCCCCGAATTCACCCTGACGGCCACCGGCGGCCGGACGGTGCGGCTCAAGGACTTCATCGGCAGGAAGAACCTGGTGCTGTATTTCTACCCGAAGGACGACACACCCGGCTGCACCGTGGAGGCGATCGGATTCCGCGACGCCTACGGCGATTTCGAGGCGCTCGGCACCGTGGTCCTCGGGATCAGCCGCGACAGCCTGGAGCGCCATCAGAAATTCTCCGGCAAGTGCCGCCTGCCGTTTCTGCTGTTGAGCGATCCAGAGGCCGACGTCGCCCGGGCCTACGGAGCCTTCGGCACGAAGAGCTTCATGGGGCGCGAGTTTCTCGGCATCCATCGGATCACCTTCGTGATCGATCGGCGGGGGGTGATCCGGCAGGTCTGGCCCCGGGTCAAGGTCAAGGAGCACGCCGCCGAAGTGCTCGGGTTCGTCAGGACCGCCTTCGCCTGACGGAGCCCCCATGCCGCACGTCGTCCTGGCCGGCCGTCCCGGCGCCGCCGCGCTCGACGCCTACGCCGCCGTGTTCGAGCCGTTCGCGGTGCGCGAGGAGGACCTCATCGTGAAGGTCGAGCGGCTCTATCGGGAGCGGGACGGCCGCGGCGCGCTCCTCGAGACCATCGTCTCGCATCGCGGCCACACCCAAAAGTTTTTCGTGCAGCTGGCCCCCAAGGACACCGAGCTGACGGTGCGGCTGGAACCGCTGACCGATCCGGAGAAAACCCCGGGTGTCCGGAGGGCCCTCGCCCTGATCGCCTCCCGCGTGGCGGGCGTCGCCGGCTGCCGGGTCGCCCGCACCAACATCGAGAGCTATCTCGACCGCTGAGAGGAGACCCCCATGCTCCTGCGAGCCCGCTGCGGCCGGGCGGATGAAATCCCGCCCGGTGGCACCAAGGTGGTGCAGGTCAGGGAGCACGTCGTCGCCATCTTCAACCTCGACGGGACGCTGCACGCCATCGAGAACGCCTGCCCGCACCAGGGAGGGCCGCTGGGGGAGGGGTATCTCGAGGGGGACGGGGTGGTCTCCTGCCCGTGGCACGGCTGGACCTTCGACGTGCGGACCGGGGTGTCGCCGATCGATCCCGACATGAAGGTGCGGCGCTATCCCGTAAAGGTCGAGGCCGGGGAGATCATCCTCGAGATCGAATAGCCGCGCGGTCGCCGCCGTCCGGCCGCCGCCAGCAGGCCCGGTGGATGACCCGTCCCGCCTGCACGTACTTCGCCTCGTAGCTCGTCCTGCCTTCCGCCGCCGCCGGTTGCGGTTCGGCGATCTCGACCAGCCCGGTGTGGGCGGCGAGGACCGTCCGGATCTCCTGGAAGTAACCCGGGACGTCGGTCGACACGTGCAACGTGCCGCCCGGCGCCAGCACGCGCTCGAGGTGCGGGACCACCGGAGCCGCGAAAAAGCGGCGCTTGTGATGGCGCTTTTTCGGCCAGGGATCGGGGCAGTAGACGTGGATGCGCTCCACCGACGCGTCCGGCAGGAGATCGGCGACCACGTGCCGCGCGTCGGCGCGCAGCAGGCGCACGTTGCGCAGACCGAGGCGCTCGGCGCGTTCGCGCGCCAGGCGCAGGTACTTCAAAGACCATTCGACGCCAAAGAACCCGATCCCGGGACGGGCGGCGGCCTCCGCCAGCAGGAACCTCCCCTTGCCGGTGCCGATCTCCATCTCGATGGGTCGCGGATCGCCGAACAACCGGGGGAAGGAAAGACGGCCGTCGAGCGAGCCGGGCGGGACTTCGATGGCCGCGGGCGGGACGATGGCGGCGGCCGGTGTCTCAGATGACACGCCGGTACTCGCGCAGGTCGTAGGTCCAGACGCGCTCGCCGCAATAGCGCCGCCCTTCCGGACAGATCGGGCGCGCGGCGGTCCGCTCGCGCAGGCCGCACGGCGGCAGGAGCCAGCGGCCGATGCGCGGATTCACCTCGCGGATCTGGAGCGCCTCGTCGAGCGAGGCCTGCCAGATCTCTTCCTGCGCGTTGTAGCAGAGACGCATGGCGTGTTTGTGGCGCAGGTCGAGGAGACCGGCCGACTCGGTGAACCGGACGGCGGCCGCGTTCGGCAGCAGGTACAGCGCGTATTCCTCCTTCGTCCCCAGCCGCCGCAGGGCCGCGATCGCCTCCCAGGTCCGGTCCATCGCCTCGCGATAGCGGCGCTCCGCCGCCGGCGCGTGGCGCACCAGCCGGGGAAGGACGTAGTCGGGCCCGCCGCTCAGATGGGCCTCCAGGATCGGCCGTGACGCCGGCGTCATCCGGTGCCTCTGGTTCTGCGAGTCGCCGGCGTGGCTCATCTTCTTGCGGAAGACGTAGTGGGCGTGGGCGAGGGTCCGCGACAGCTTGCTCAGGGTCGTCAGATTGAGGTTCTCCCCGAGGTAGGTGTTCTGACGCGGGTCCATGACCAGGGCGATCGCGTCGTCGTCGGGGAGTCGCGCCCGGGAGGTCCCCAGCACCTCCCGCACCGCCTGCGCCAGCGTCTCCTCGTTGCGCGCCGGAAAATCGACCAGCCGCGAAGTGCGTCCCCCGAGCGCCGCGTCGAACTCCGTCCGGAACTCCCGGCGGCCCTCCTCCCCCGGGGGCCCCGCGCTCCGCAGGGCGCGGGCCTCGAGCGTCTCCGCCTCCGCGATCGGCTCCTCGAGGATGGCCTTGTAGGCCGGCTCCAGGCGCAGCAGTTCCTCGACCATCCGCCGCACCACGGTGCGCTGCTCCAGCGGCGCGTCGGCGACCTCGCAGATCCGGTGATAGCGGAGGAGCGTCAGCCCGCTCACCGTGTGATAGAGATAGGCGAAGGTCGCGATCGGCAGCGCGTAACGCGCCACCTCCTGGGCCTTCTTGCGGATCTCCCGATCGTACCTGGCGGGGTAGTGGCGGCGGGCCGGGAAGCGGTCGTGGAAGGCCGCCGCCGCGGGCTCGTACAGCAGTCGCGTCAGGTCTTCGTAGGCCGCCTGCTGCGCCGCCACGGTGTCGCGGTACAGCGTCAGGGCGTTGCCGTCGAGCGGCGGCACGGCGTAGTTCCCCGGCCGGACCGTGACGTAGCGCTGGCTCACCTGCTCGGAGTTGTAGAACGGGTGGCTGTGCAGGAACGACCAGAGGAACTGCCGGCTGACGTTGCTCAGCGCGAACTGGAAGTGGGCGTGCTGCAGCGTGGTGTGATGCCCGGCCTGGTAGAGATCGCGCGCCAGGGCGTCGCGCCGAAGGCGCCTCTCCGCGCGATCCGCCTCGGCGGCCTCCGGCGCCCCGATCACCTGGTCGTCGCTGACGATCCCGCTCCCCGAGTAGCAGGTGCGCGCCGTGGCCACGGCGTTGTCGAAGGGCCGGCTGAAAGCGTGGGTGATGGCGACCTCGGGTGGCGGGGAGAGGAAGCGCTCCTCGCGCCGGCCGGTGACGACGGTGGTCATGCGGCGATTATACGGGAGGTCCCGTCCGCCCCGCCGGCCGCGGACCGGGGGAACCGGCGGCCCGGGGGTCCGGGCGGGCCGATGTATCATCCCCGCGTGTCGCCGGGGAGCGCGGGGACGCGGCCGGCCGGCGGCGGAGGGCACGTGGAACGATCGCTGTACGCGCAGCAGTTCTCCGATTTCGGCGGCCGGGCCTATCTCGACTGCGCCGCGCAGGGACCGTTCCCGAAGGAGACCGCCGCCGCGGCGCTGCGGGCGCTGCGCTACAAGGAGCATCCCGAGGAGATGCCCGACGCGCTGTACGAGGAGCTGCCGCAGCGGGCCCGGGAGGCGGTGGCGCGTCTCATCGGCTGCAGCCCCCAGAGCATCGCGCTCGGCACCGGGGCGGCGCACGGTCTCAACCTGGCGGCCCGCGCCCTGCCGCTCGTGGCGGGTGACGAGGTGCTGCTGCTGCGCGGCGAGTTCCCCGCCGTCGTCTATCCCTGGCTCAACCGCGAATCCGACGGTCTCGCGGTCCGGTTCGTCGAGCCGGCGGCGGGACGGACGGTGGACGCCGCCACCCTGCTCGCGGCGATCGGTCCGGCGACCCGGTGCATCGCCCTCAGCCTGGTGTCCTATGCCACCGGCTACCGGATCGACCTCAAGACGATCGGGGACGCCTGCCGCGAGCGCGGCGTGTACCTGGTGGTGGACGGCGCCCAGGGGATCGGGGCCGTCGATTTCCGCGTCGCCGATCATCCGATCGACCTCCTGGCGGTCAGCGGCTACAAGTGGCTGCTCGGCCCGTACGGCACGGGCTTCACGTACGTCAATCCCCGGATCCTCGATCGGATGAAGGTGCCGGAGGCGAACTGGCTCGGGATCGAGGGGTCGAACCGCTTCAACCGGCTGGGCGACTACCGCCTGCAGTTTCGCGACGGGGCGCGTCGCTTCGACGTCACTGAGACCGCCGCCTTCATCCACCTGAGCGCGCTCACCGCCTCCATCGAGTTCCTGCAGCGCGTGCGGGTGACGACGGTCGAGTCGCACGCGCGGCGGCTCCTCGACCTCCTCCTGCAGGGGATCGCCACGACCTCGCTGCGGGTGGCGTCCGATCCGGATCCGGCGCGTCGATCGCCGATCCTGGCGCTGGAGGGACGCAACCTCGACGCCACCCGCCGGACCTACCAGCGGCTGCGCGAGCGGGGCGTGGTGGTGAGCCTGCGCGAGAACCTGATCCGCGTCTCCCCGAACGTGTACAACGGTCCCGGCGACATCGAGCGCCTCCTCGAGGCGGCGCGCGAGCCGCTCGATTGACCCCCCGAAAGGCGGTTGCTATAATCCGCCGCACTTCCCGGACATCCCCCGGACGAACCGCCGCGCGCGGGGCGCGCCGGGCCGGGTCGCGGGTCGGACCTCCGCGGGGAAGGTGCCCCGAAGGGAGCATCCAGATGCCGGACGCCCAGCCGTCGTACGACCTCACCATCATCGGCAGCGGCCCCGGCGGCTACGTCGCCGCCATCCGGGCCGCCCAGCTGGGTCTGAAGACGGCCCTCGTCGAGAAGACGCCGGCGCTCGGCGGCACCTGCCTCCACATCGGCTGCATTCCGACCAAGGCGCTCCTGCACAGCGCCGACGTCCTGGAGACGGCGCGGGACGCCGGCCGCTTCGGCGTCAAGACGAGCGACGTCCGTCTCGATCTGCCCGGCGTCCACAAGCACAAGACCGACGTGGTGCGGCGTCTGGCGCGCGGCATCGAGCACCTGATGAAGAAAAACGGCGTCACGGTGATCCGGGGCCACGGCCGGCTCAAGGGACCGGGGAAGGTGGAGGTGGCGCCGGCCGGCGGGACCGCCCAGGTCGTCGCCACGAAGCACGTCATCCTCGCGACCGGGTCGGTGCCGAAGATGCTGCCGGGGCTCAAGACCGACGCCACGCGGGTGCTCACCAGCACCGAGGCGCTGGCCCTCGAGTACATCCCCAAGACCCTGATGATCCTCGGGGCGGGGGCCGTGGGGGTGGAGTTCGCCTCGATTTACGCGCGTTTCGGGAGCACCGTGACGCTCGTGGAGATGCTGCCGCGGCTGCTGCCGATCGAGGACGAGGAGATCGCGACCGAGCTGCACAAGGCGTTCCGGCGGCGCGGCATCGAGATGCGCCTCGCGACCCGGGTGGAGGAGGTCAAGACGGGCGCCAGGGGAGTCGAGGTCCAGGTCCAATCGGAAAAGGGCGGCCGGGAGGTCCTCAAGGCGGAGGTGCTGCTCGTGGCGGTGGGGCGGGCGCCGCTGACCGAAGGGCTCGGTCTCGAGGGGACTCGCGTCGAGCTGGAGCGCGGCTTCGTCAAGGCGGACGCCAGGATGCGCACCGGCGAGCCCTGGGTCTATGCCATCGGCGACCTCTTGAACACCCCGGCGCTGGCGCACGTCGCGTCGCACGAAGGCATCGTCGCGGCGGAGGCGATCGCCGGGCTCGACCCCGAGCCGATCGCCTACGATCGGGTGCCCAACTGCACCTACTCCGAGCCGGAGGTCGCCAGCATCGGTCTCACCGAACAGGCGGCGCGCGCCCGCGGGCACAAGGTGCGGGTGGGGCGCTTCCCGATGCCGGTCCTGGGGAAATCCGGAATCCTCGGGACGCAGGAAGGGCTGGTGAAGATCGTCGGGGATGAGCGCTACGACGAGCTCCTCGGGATTCACATCCTGGGTCCGAGGGCGACCGAGCTGATCGCCGAGGGGTCGACCGCGTTGCGGCTGGAGGCGACCGTGGAGGACCTGTTCCACGCCATCCACGCCCACCCCACGCTCTCCGAGGCGATGGCCGAGGCGGCGCTCAACCTGCACGCGCGCGGCCTGCACTTCTGACCCGGATGTCCGGCCGGCGCAGGGAAGCCAAGGGCCCCGCCCCTTCGAGACGGGGCGTCCCGTCCGCGGCACCGGCCGCCCTCCTCCCCGGCCCGCTGCGGCCGATGCGCAATCCCGGTCTGTCGCGCGGCGACCTGCTCGCCCTGCACCGCGGCATGGTCCACAACCGGGCGGTGGAGGAGAAGCTGTCGGCCCTTTACCGGCAGGGGAAGATCGTCGGGGGCCTCTACAGCAGCCTTGGTCAGGAGGCGATTTCGGTCGGCACGGCGGCGGCGTTGCGACCGGACGATCTCCTGGCGCCGATGATCCGCAACCTCGGCGCGCTCCTCGTCCGCGGCGTGACCCCGCGCGATCTCTTCCTGCAGTTCATGGCGCGATACGACGGGCCGACGCACGGCAAGGACGGAACCCTGCACTTCGGCAACCTGGAGAAGCGCGCCCTCATCAGCCCGATCAGCCACCTGGGGACCCTGATCCCGGTCATGGCGGGGGCCGCGCTGGCGGCGCGGCAGCGGGGCGAGGATCGGGTGGCCCTGACCTACATCGGCGACGGGGGCACCTCGACGGGGGATTTCCACGAGGGTTTCAATCTGGCCGCGGTGCTGCGTCTGCCCCTCATCCTGGTGGTCGAGAACAACGGCTACGCCTATTCGACCCCGACCCCGCGCCAGTACGCCTGCGAGACCCTGGCCGACCGCGGGCCCGCGTATGGCGCGGCCGGCGAGACCATCGACGGGACCGACGTGCTGGCGGTGGTCGACGCCACCCGCCGCGCGGTCGCGCGGGCGCGTCGCGGCGACGGACCCACCCTTCTCGAGTGCCGCGCCTTGAGGAGACGGGGCCACGCCGAGCACGACGACATGTGGTACGTCCCAAAGTCGCTGATCGCGGCGTGGGAAACGCGCGACCCGATCGCCCGGTTCGAGGCCTTCCTGGCGGACGAGGGACACGCGACCTCCGGGGAGCTGGAGCGCGTGGCGCGGGACTACGCACCGGTGCTGGAGGAGGCGGCGCAGCAGGCGATCGGCGCGGCCTGGCCCCCCCCGGAGGAGGCGCTCAAGGGGGTGTACCGCGAGCCGGGATACGAGGCGCCCTGGTGGCCGGCGTCATGAGCGCCCCCCGGCGGGCGGAGGCCCCGCGCCCGGCGTCCCCGGAGACACCCGGGACGCGGCGTTTCGTCCCCGACGGGGCCGATCTCCTGAAGATGCTCTACTCCATGAAGCTGACGCGGGCCCTGGAGCACCGCATCGAGCGGGTCCTGTACCGCCAGGGCCGGATCGTCGGCGGCGTCTACGTCGGGCGCGGTCAGGAGGCGATCTCGGTGGGTGCCGCCATGCACGTCCGGCGGACCGGTCACGACGACGGCGACGACATCGTGTCCCCTTCGCACCGCGACATGGCGGTCTTCCTGATGCAGGGCATCGGCGCCGAGCGGATCCTGGCGCAGTACATGGGGCGGCGCGCCGGTCCGACGCGGGGCCGCGACGGCAACATGCACATGGGGGACCTGCGGCAGCGCGTCGTCTCCTTCATCTCCCACCTGGGGGACACCATCCCGGTGGCGGCCGGCTGCGCCCTCACCTTCCGGATGCGCGGCACCGACCAGGTCTGCTTCTCGTTCTTCGGCGAGGGGGCGACCAGCCGGGGCGACTGGCACGCCGGTCTCAACCTGGCGTCGGTCCTGAGGCTTCCCGTCATCTACATCTGCAACAACAACCAGTACGCCTATTCCACACCGGTGACGCGGCAGATGGCGGTCGCCCGGGTGTCGGACCGGGCCCGCGGCTACGGCATTCCGGGGCTCACGGCCGACGGCAACGACGTCCTCGCGGTCTACGCCGCGGTCGGGGCGGCGGTCGAACGGGCCCGCGGCGGGGGCGGGCCGAGCCTCCTGGAGTTCGAGACCTTCCGGATGACCGGGCACTCGGCGCACGACGACGCCGGCTACGTGCCGAAGGAGCTGTTCGAGAGGTGGCGGGCGAAGGACCCGATCGTCCGCCTGGAGCGGCATCTCGCGGGGCGCGCGCTGGTGGACGGCGAAGCGCTGCGGGAGATGGAGGGGCGCATCGAGGTCGAGATCGATCGGGCGGTGGAGTGGGCCGGGGGACAGCCGTATCCCGCCCCGGAGGAGTGCCTGCGGGGCGTGTACGCCGAGCCCTGAGCGGAGAGGATGACATCGTGGCGCTGACAACCTACGTCGAAGCGATCCGGCAGGGAATCTGGGAGGAGATGACCGCCGACGAGCGGGTGTTCATCCTGGGGGAGGACGTCGGCATCTACGGCGGCGCCTTCAAGGTCACCGAGGGGATGCTGGAAAAGTTCGGCGACCTGAGGGTGATCGACACGCCGATCTCGGAGTCGGCGATCGTCGGCGCCGCCATCGGGGCCGCGCTCATGGGGATGCGGCCGATCGCCGAGATGCAGTTCATCGACTTCATCTCCTGCGCCTTCGACCAGATCACCAACTTCGCCGCCAAGAACCGCTACCGCTGGGGGGCCGGCGTGCCGATCGTCATCCGCGGCCCCGCGGGGGGCGGGGTCCACGGCGGCCCCTTTCATTCCCAGAACCCGGAGATGTACTTCGTCCACACCCCCGGGCTCAAGGTGGTCGCGCCGGCGACCGCATACGACGCCAAGGGGTTGATCAAGGCGTCGATCCGGGACGACGACCCGGTCATCTATCTGGAGCACAAGTACCTCTACCGCCGGATCAAGGAAGAGCTGCCGAAGGAGGACTTCGTCGTGCCGATCGGCCGGGCGGCGATGCGCCGCGAGGGGCGGGATCTCACCATCCTGACCTACGCCGCGATGCTCTACCCGTCGCTGGAGGCCGCGGAGGAGCTGTCGCGGGAGCGCGGCGCCGAGACCGAGGTCGTGGATCTCCGCACCCTCCTGCCGCTCGACAAGGACGCCATCCTGGCGTCGGCGAAGAAGACCGGCAAGGTGCTGGTGGTCCACGAGGACACGCGCACGGGGGGGATCGCCGGGGAGATCGCGGCGATCCTCAACGAGGAGGTGTTCGAGTACCTGGACGGGCCGGTGCTCCGGGTGACGGCCCCGGACACGCCGGTGCCGTACAGTCCGCCGCTGGAGGAGTTCTTCCTGCCGAACAAGGGGAAGATTCTCGAGGCGGCGAAGCGTCTGCTCGCCTATTGACGCGTAGCGGCCGTCCCGCCCCGACCGCGGCGCTACGTCGCCGGAATGCAGCGGGCGCGCGGGGCGCGCCGCTGATTCCGGCGAAGGGCGCCGTGGCGACGAGCCGCGGGTGCGGGGGGAGCGTCGGGAGCATATGCTATCGCGCGGCAGGACAACGATCGGTGGTCGATTTCGGCAGCCGGGGCTCCCGGGACGGTGGGAGCGCGGGCGGTTCTCAGGAGACGACGATGCGCGTTGACGTGATCATGCCGCAGATGGGGGAGAGCATCGCCGAGGGGACGCTGACCAAGTGGCTCAAGAAGACCGGCGACAAGGTGGCGCGGGACGAGCCGATCTTCGAGATCTCGACCGACAAGGTGGACGCCGAGATCCCGGCGCCGGCGGCGGGGGTCCTGGCGGAGATCAAGGTGCAGGAGGGGGAGACGGTGCCGATCAACACCGTGGTGGCGTTGATCGAGACCGGGGCGGGCGCCGCGGCGACCACCGGACG
>JBOGOE010000218.1:0-4078 GCA_050747445.1 Candidatus Polarisedimenticolia bacterium
GGACGAAGCCGCGCCGGTGATCGCGGAACGCCCCGTCCATCAGGTCGAACCAGGCGCGCGCCTCGGGGAAGTGCAGGCAGAGGTCGCCGAGCATCCCGGGGTACTGCGCCCCTTCGCCGGGGAACAGGAACGCGAGCCCCCCCTGCTCGCGCAGCCGCTCCTCGAACCAGTAGATGCCGCTCTTCTCCTTGATCCTGTGGCAGGCGGGATCCGCCAGCCGCTTCCCGGCGTGCGCCAGTTTCCGGTCGAGCTCCGCGAGGGAGTCGGCGACCGTCGCGAGACAGGACGCCCCGGGTGCGTCCCCGCCGGCCGCGGCGGCCCCGGCCGCGACGTCGCCGCCCGACGGACAGTTGAGGGTGTAGGCGACGTCCTGCGGCCGGGTCTGCGGATTGGCCGCGATGAAGGCGCGCACCGCCGCGAGGCGGCGCAGGAGCGCGGCGCGATCGGCGGCGCGCACCAGGTAGATCTCGGTGTCGCGACGGGCGTGCAGGTTGGTCTCCGGGTCGGAGGCGCCCGGGGCGATGGCGGCGTAGGGCGCCTCGGCGGCCGCGGCGCCCGGCGTCTCCGCGACGGCGGCACCGGCCGCGACGGCGGCGACCGGACGCCCGCGATGCGTGGCGTGCACGGACGGCCCCGGCTCCTCCAGGATGGCGTGACCGTTGATGCCGCCGAAACCGAAGGCGCTGACCGCGGCCCGCCGCGGCTCGGGGCCGGCGTGGATCCAGGGACGCGCCGCCGGATTGGGATAGAAGCGGCTCCCGGCGAGCTTCGGGTGATCCGTTGCGGCGTGCAGCGTCGGCGGCGCAATCCGGTGGTGCACGGCTAGCGCCGCCTTGATCAGACCGGCGACCGCAGCCGCCGGGATGCAGTGGCCGATCATCGACTTGACCGAGCCGATCGGCACGCGCGGCGTCCCGTCGCCGTCGCCGAAGACGCGGCGCAGGGCCTCGATCTCGGTGGCGTCGCCGACGGGGGTGCCGGTGCCGTGCGCCTCGACGAGACCGACGCTCGCCGGATCGACGCCGGTGGTCTCGTAGGCGCGCCGCATCGCCAGCTCCTCGCCTTCGACCCGCGGCGCCAGGATCCCCATCGCCTTGCCGTCGCTGGCGATGCCGACCCCCTTCACCACGGCGTAGATCCGGTCGCCGTCCCGCTCCGCGTCTTCGCGCCGCTTCAGGAGCACCACGCCCGCCCCCTCGCCCAGCAGCGTCCCGTCGGCGTCCGGGTGGAACGGCCGGATCCGGCCGCTGCGCGCCAGGGCGCCGAGCTGGGTGAACAGCAGTGCGACCGGGTAGGTGCTGGAGATCTGCACGCCCCCCGCCAGGACCATGTCGCACGCGCCGCTCCGCAGATCGCGCATGGCGCAGTCGAGCGCGATCAGCGACGACGCGCAGGCGGCGTCCACGGTGTAGGCCGGTCCCATCAGGTCGAGCCGGTTGGCGATCCGCCCGACCATGACGCTGTGCGCCAGTCCCGGGGCGGTCTCCGGATTGAACGGCGGCAGGGAGTCCTTGAGGGAGCGGCGGATGGCGGCGATCGACTCATCCGAGTGCTCCGGGTGGAGCCGCTTCAGGACCGAGACCACCTCGTCCACCACGATGGTGTGCTGGAAGCAGGAGATGACGCCGCGGTTGACGTAGGTCCCGCGCCCCAGGATGACGCCGCACGCCTTGCGGTTGAAGGGGCGTTCGAGATACCCGGCGTCGGCGAGGGCGTCGTGCGCCAGCTTCAGCGCCAGGAAGTGCTCCGGCTCGCCGCCGTCGACCGAGCGGGGCATCACCCCGAACGCCAGGGGATCGAAACGGAGCAGGTCGCCGAGGTAGCCCCCCTTCTGGGTATAAAGGCGGTCGTTGCCGGTCGTGTCCGGGTCGAAGACCCGCGCCGTGGCCGAGCCCGCGGGGGCGTCGGTAATCGCATCGACCCCCGCCAGGATGTTCTCCCAGTAGGCTTTCAGGTTGCCGGCCCCGGGGAAGGCGCAGGCCATGCCGATGATGGCGACGTCGGAGCGGCGCGCGTCCATCAGGCCTCCCCCCGCGTCTTGACCGCCAGCCGGTTGAGCTCGCGGCTGCACGACAGCTCCATGTCCTCCAGGAGGCCGAGCAGCCGGCCGCCGGCGTCGTGGAACGCGATCTGGATGTCGAGGACGTGCCCGCCGGCGCGCGGCACCGAGCGGTACTCGCAGCGGATCGGTCCGCCGGCGAGCGGCGCGAAGCGCCGGAACGAGCGCAGCCGCGCCGGCAGCGGCGTCATGTCGAACCGCGCCCGCGAGTGGAGGATCCCGAGCTGGAATGCGCTGTCCACCACCACCGGGTCGATGATCCACTCGGTGCCCCCCGCGTCGCGCACGCAGCGGCCCGGCTGGGACGGCTCGACGGTGCCGGAGATGCCATCGTCGTCGATCCCCTCGACGCTCGTGATCCCCCGGAACAGGGGACCGTGGAACAGCCACTCGGCGTAGGCGTCCGGCAGGCTCATCGGGAACGGACGGGCGTCCCGGAGCGGCGCCAGGTGACGCGCCGGCGGTTCGGGGAGCCGGTCGGCGAGCAGGACCGTCCCCTGGTAGAAGGGGCGTCCGCGCTCCGGATCGAGGATGGTCACGTCCACCGCCAGCCCGAGGCTCTCCTGGTCCGGTTGCTGCGCCGGGCGCGCCTGCACCCTCACGGCGCGCGGCCCGTTCTCCAGGACGACCCCGTGCAACAGGCGGAAGTCGAGGAGCGCCGCGATCTCCATGTCGGGCCAGCCGCGCCGCACGACTTCGGCGGCCAGCTCCATGGCCACCGCCAGCGGCAGGACCGGCCGCCCATCGAGCCGGTGATCGAGGAGATAGAGGTCGTGCGCCGGATCGAACAGCCGGGTCAGCTCCACGACGCCCCCGGCCGTCGCCTGCAGCCGGGCGCCGTTCAGGAGGGGGAGCTCTTCGTGGAGGGCGGCGATTGCCGGCCGGGGCACGGCGGCTTCCGCCGTCCGGGGCGCCGCGGCCACCGCCGCTTCCGCCGCCTCGGCGAACGGGCGCCACGGCCCGTCCCCGAGAACCACCTCGACGTCCCCCTTCGCGCCCCGCTCGATCTCCTGCACAAACGCCCGGCGTCCGCCGTCCGGCGGCACCAGGGCGATCCCCCGTTCCCGGAACTGCCGCTGCACCTCGGGAGAGGCCATGCCGGTCTTCATCCAAGGGCCCCAGTTGAGCGACACGACCCGGGCCGGCCAGCGCCGGTCGAGATCGGCGGCCAGCTTGTTGACCGCGTCGTTGGCGGCGGCGTAATCGCACTGCCCCCGGTTGCCGTAGCGCCCCGCGACCGAGGAGAAGAAGGCGAGAAGCCGCAGCCCCTCCGGCCGCACCGCACGCGCCAGCGCCAGGGCACCGTCCACCTTGGTCCCGAACACCCGGTCGAACGACTCGGCCGTCTTGTCCTCGAATTTCTTGTCTTCGATGATCCCGGCTCCGTGGATGACCGCATCGAGCCGGCCGTGATCGCGATACACGCCGGCCACCACCGCGCCGAGCGCCGCCGCGTCGCGCACGTCGGCCCGGACGTACGTCACCCGGGCGCCCGTCGCCCGCAGGGCGCCGAGGCAGCCGCGCATCTCTCTTTCCTGGAGGAGCCGCTTGGCGGCTGCTTCGACCGCCGCGGGGGTCGGCGCGGCCCCGCCGCGGCGCATCTCTTCAAGCAGGACGGCGCGGATCTCCGGCATCCCGGCGAGCCCGGCGGTCACGGCCGCCTCCCGTTCCGGGGGCAGCGGCGAGCGCCCGACCAGGACGAGCGTGGGCTTGAAGCGCTCCGCGATCCCCAGCGCCGCTTCCGCCGTGATGCCGCGCGCGCCACCCGTGATCAGGAAGACCCACGAACCGTCGGGCGCGGTCTGCGGCGCCAGATCGGCCTCGATCTCGGCGCGCCGCGGCCTGAACACCACGCGCCGCCCGCCCGGGAACCCCACTTCGACGTCGGGCGTCCCGGTCGCGGCAATCTCTTCCAGGATGCGCATCGCCCGGCCGCGGGGGGCCGCGCCGTCCGTTGCGCCGGGCGCCGTGCCGGCGGCGGCGCCGCGCGGCGTCCCGAGATCCAGCACCCGGCAGCGC
>JBOGOE010000219.1:0-4973 GCA_050747445.1 Candidatus Polarisedimenticolia bacterium
GTCTCCGCCGCCGCGGCGGCCGGCAGGCCGGCGGACGCCGCCAGCGCGGCGGCGGTGACCGGGCCGAGCGCTTCCAACCGGCCCCGCAGGATCTCCACCAGCCCCGTCTCGCGGGCGCACCCCTCGCCGGCGGTGCCGGGGGGCGGCTCGATCGCCGGCTCGGGCCGGCACCCGGGAAAGGCGGCGCGCAGATGATGCAGCCGCTCCGCCGCCACCCAGAGGGGCGGGCCGCCGGTCCTCAGCACCGCGGCCCGGCCGGCGGCCATCAGCTCCCGGAACAGCGGCTCCCAGGAGGTCGCGCCGTCGCCCCGGAGCCCCTCCGCCCCGGTCAGGAACCCGGTGACCATCAGGGCGTCGTGCAGCTCGTCGGCGCTCCCGGCCTGCGGCCAGGCCTCCGCCCGCACCCGTTCGATGGCCGCCCCATCCAGCCGCCCCAGATCGCCGGCGGCCGCCGGGTCGAGCCAGCGGCGGGCGTGGACCGCCCGGGTGCGCCGTTCCTCCAGCGGGGCGTCGTCGAGATAGGCAAAGGGCCGCGCCCCGAGGATCTCGGCGGCGAGCGGGGACGGGGTGCCGAGATCGCGCGCCACCAGACGCACCGCCCCCCGCTCGATGTCGCGCAGGATCGCCAGGAGCCCCTCGACGTCCATCGCCTCCTCCAGACAGTCGCGGAGGGTCTGCTCCACCAGCGGGTGGTCGGGGATGGAGCGGGCCCCGGTGAGGTTCTCGGCGCAGGCGAGCTGATCGGGAAAGACCAGCGCCAGGAGATCCTCGGCGAGCATCCTCTGGATGGGCGCCGCCACCCGGCGGCCGCCGCGGAAGCGCGGCACCGCGAGGGAGCGGGTGGCGTTCCAGCGCCAGCGGATCGGGAACATCGGGGCGTCGAGCAGCGCCTGCACCAGCACGTCGCGCGCCGTGGCGGAGCGCAGGAAGCGGAACAGATCGTCGAGCGGGAACGAATGGGTGGGGCCGAGCGACAGGACGATGGCGTCCTCGGTCGCCGCCGCCTGCAGCTCGAAGTTGAACTGCCGGCAGAAACGCTTGCGGAGCGCCAGCCCCCACGCCCGGTTGATCCGGCCGCCCCACGGCGCGTGCACCACGACGTGCTGGCCGCCCGCCTCGTCGAAGAAGCGCTCCACCACCAGGGTCGTCCGGGTCGGCATGGCGCCGAGGGCCGCGAGGGCCGCGGCCAGGTGCTCGGCCGCCTGGATCGCCGCGGCCGCCGGCAGCCCGACCGCTTCCTCAAGCCAGCGGGCGGCCGCCCCGCTCCCACCCGCTTCGATGCGGCGCGCCGCCTCCTCGCGCAGGTCCGACACCGCCCGCGACAGCTCGTCGGTCCGGGACGGCGCCTCCCCCAGCCAGAAGGGAATCTGGGGGGGCTGGCCGCGGGCGTCCTCGACCCGCACCTTCCCGGGCTCGACCCGGAGGATGCGCCACGAGACGTTGCCCAGCTGGAAGATGTCCCCGGCGATGCTCTCCACCGCGAAGTCCTCGTGGACGCTCCCGACCACCGTGCCGGCCGGCTCCAGCACCACCTGGTAGTCGGCGGTGTCGGGGATCGCGCCGCCGCCGGTGATCGCCACGAGACGCGCGCCGCGGCGCCCGCGCAACCGGCGGTTCACCGCATCGTGATGCAGGTGGGCGGCGCGCCGCCCGCGGCGCGTGGTGAACCCGTCGGCGAGCATGCGGACCACGGCGTCGAACGCGGCGCGCGGCAGATCGCGATACGGCCAGGCGCCGCGCGCCAGGGCGAACAGGGCGTCCTCCGTCCATTCGCGGCAGGCCACTTCGGCCACCATCTGCTGCGCCAGGATGTCGAGGGGGGCGCGCGGGATCGAGAGCCGATCGAGACGTCCGTCCCGGACCGACCGGAGCAGCGCCGCGCTCTCGATCAGCTCGTCGCGGCTCAGGGGGAACAGACGCCCCTTCGGAAGCCCGGTCACCGCGTGACCCGACCGGCCGACGCGCTGCAGGCAGGCGGCGATCGAACGGGTGCTGCCCAGCTGGCAGACCAGATCGACCACCCCGATGTCGATCCCGAGCTCGAGCGACGAGGTGGCGACCAGCGCCCGGAGCGCCCCCGTCTTCAGCCGCTCCTCGGCGTCCAGCCGCTGCGCCCGCGACAGGCTGCCGTGGTGCGCCGCCACCAGCGTCTCTCCCAGTCGCTCGCTGAGATGGCGGGCCACCCGCTCGGCCATCCGCCGCGTGTTGCAGAACACCAGGGTGGTCCGGTGCGCCAGGATCAGCGCCGCCAGCCGGGCGTAGGTCTCCGTCCAGACCTCACCCGACATCACCGCCTCGAGCGGGGAGGCGGGGATTTCGATCCGGAGGTCGAGGTCGCGCGCGTGCCCGGTGTCGGCGATGCGACAGCGCGGGACGCCGTCCGGCCCCACCGCCGCCGTCCCGACGAGATAGCGGGCCACCTCCTCGATCGGGCGCTGCGTCGCCGACAGACCGATCCGGACCAGGGGAGCCTCCGCGAGGGCCTGCAGCCGCTCGATCGACAGCGCCAGGTGCGAGCCCCGCTTGTCGCCGGCGACCGCATGGATTTCGTCGAGGATCAGGGTGCGCGCCGTCCGCAGCAGGGCGCGGCCCCGCTCCGAGGTCAGGAGGATGTAGAGCGATTCCGGGGTGGTGACCAGGAGGTGCGGCGGTCGCTTCGCCATCGCCGCCCGCTCCGCCGCCGGAGTGTCCCCGGTGCGCACCATCACCCGGATCGGCGCGTCCGGCAGACCGCGCGCCGCCAGCTCCCGGCGGATCCCGGCGAGCGGCTCCTCCAGGTTTTTCCGGATGTCGTTCGACAACGCCTTGAGGGGGGAGACATAGACCACCCGCGTGGCGTCGGGAAGGGGGGCGGCGATTGCCTCGCGGGTCAGATCGTCGAGGGCCGCGAGAAACGCCGCCAGCGTCTTCCCCGAGCCGGTCGGGGCCGCCACCAGGACGTGCTCCCCCGCGCGGATCGCCGGCCAGGCGAGACGCTGCGCCGGGGTCGGTCCGTCGAAGCGGGCGGCGAACCAGGCGGCGACGGCGGGGTGGAAGGCGCCAAGCGGCATGTCTCATCATACAATCACCTGGTCGTCCTTCCGTGGAGGCCCGTGGTGAGCCCGACGCTCCGCGACACCGCCCAGACCCTCTACCGCCTGCCGCTGTTCGACCTGATCGAACGGTCGCACGCGGTGCACCGCGCGCACCACGATCCGGCCGACATCCAGCGCTGCGCCCTGCTGTCGATCAAGACCGGCGGCTGCCCCGAGGACTGCGCCTACTGCCCGCAGTCGGCGCACTACGAGACCGGTGTCGGGCGCGACCCGCTCCTCGGGGTGGACGCGGTGCGGCGGGCGGCGCGCGCCGCGCGCGCCGACGGCGCGCAACGGTTCTGCATGGGAGCGGCCTGGCGCGAAGTCAAGGACGGCGAAGAGTTCGAACGGGTCCTCGACATGGTCCGGGCGGTGGCGGCGGAGGGGCTGGAGGTCTGCGCCACCCTCGGGATGCTGACCCCCGCGCAGGCCGGCCGGCTGAAGGAGGCGGGGCTGCACGCCTACAACCACAACCTCGACACCAGCCGCGCGCACTACGGCACGATCATCACCACCCGCACCTACGACGATCGGCTCGACACCCTGCGGGCGGTCCGCGCCGCCGGTCTCACCGTCTGCAGCGGCGGGATCCTCGGGATGGGGGAGACGGTGGACGACCGCTGCGCCCTGCTGGCGGAGCTGGCCTCCCTCGAACCGCAGCCCGAGTCGGTGCCGATCAACATGCTGGTCGCGGTGCCGGGAACGCCGCTCGGCGGCGCGGCGCCGATCGACCCGCTCGATCTGATCCGCACCATCGCGGTGGCCCGCATCCTGATGCCGCGGTCGCGCGTCCGGCTGTCGGCCGGCCGGCTGTCGCTGGGCCGCGAGGCGCAGATCCTCGCCTTCTACGCCGGCGCCAACTCGATCTTCCTGGGGGAGCGCCTGCTGACCACCCCCAACCCGGAACCCGGCGAAGACCACGCCCTGCTGCAGGCGCTCCAGGGCGCCCCTCCCGGTTCCTGACGTGGATCGATTCCCCGGGCCGCTGGCCGCGCGCCTCGAGGCGCTGCACGCCGCCGGTCTGCACCGCGCGCTGCGGCGGCCTTCGGGGTTCGATCTCTCCTCCAACGACTATCTGGGCTTCGCCGCCGATCCGGACCTGGCGTCGCGCGCGCGCGACGCCCTGCGGGGCGTGCCGGGCGGCGCCGGCGCCTCCCGTCTTCTGCGCGGCGATCTGGAGCTGCATCACGAGTGCGAGGCGGCGCTGGCGCGCTTCGCGGGGCGCGAGGCGGCGGTCCTGTTCCCCTCCGGCTATCAGGCGAACCTGGCGCTCCTGTCGTCGCTCCTGCGTCCCGGGGACCGGATCTTCTCCGACGCCCTCAATCATGCCTCGATCATCGACGGCATCCGCCTGGGGCGCGGCACCAAGATGATCTACCCGCACGCCGACGCGGCGGGGCTCGAGGCCCTGCTGGCGCGTCACACGCCGCCGCCGGGGAGCTCGCGGTTCGTGGTCACCGAGAGCCTGTTCAGCATGGACGGCGACCGGGCGCCGCTCGCCGATCTGGCGGCGGTGGCGGAGCGGCACGGGGCGCACCTGATCGTGGACGAGGCGCACGCCACCGGTCTCTACGGCGGCGGGGCGGGGCTGGCGCGGGAGGCCGGGATCGCCGACCGGGTGTTCGCCTCGGTGCATACCGGCGGCAAGGCGCTGGGAGCGGCCGGCGCCTGGGTCGCCGGCGACCGCCGGCTCAAGGAGTACCTGGTCAACTTCGCGCGGCCGTTCGTGTTCAGCACCGCGGTGCTCCCGGCCCTGGCGGTGCTGCTGCGCGAATCGGTCGCCTTCTGGGCGGACCACGGACCGGAGCGGGCCGCCGAAGTGCTGGCGCGCGCCGGGGCGCTGCGCGGCTGGCTGCGCGAGGCGGGCGTGGAGACGCCGCGGCCCGCGGAGCGTGCCGC
>JBOGOE010000220.1:0-10240 GCA_050747445.1 Candidatus Polarisedimenticolia bacterium
GGCAGGAGGCGGTGCCGGTCGCGATCCTCGAGGGCGGCGCGGGCCGGTTCGCCGGGGACGCGGCGTGCCGCGGCCTCCAGGAGCCGCAGGTCGGCGCGCCCATGGGTGAGGCGGGCCAGCTCCCGGAGCGCCAGGCTCGGGGCGCGGGCCTTGCCGGTCTCATCGGCCCGCTGCCATGACAGCGTCAGACGGCTCCCGGCGGCGCCGGCGAGGTGCGCCAGGAGCAGCTGCTCCTCTTCGATCCCCTGCCGGGCGATCGGCAGCGGCGCGCCGAGCCGATCGCGGATCCGGCGGCGGTCGGCGTCTCCCAGGAACGGGTCCTCGCGGGAGCGGCGCGGGAACTGGCCGGTGTTGAAGCCGATCAGGAACAGCGCCTCGAACGACAGACCGCGCGCCTGCATCGCATCGAGGATCCGCACCCCGCCGTTGTCGGGGCCCGCCTCGCCGCCGACCGCCCCGATCGGCAACGCGGCCCCCTGCGCCCCCTGCTCGAAGAACGCCAGGGCCTCGCGGCGACCGAAGGGCACATCGAGGGCGTCGAGCCGCCGCATCTCGTCGAGCAGCGCCAGGACCGCGGCCGTGCCCGGGTCGTTCTCCGCCGGCCCGGCGAACCCTTCGAGGAGGGATCGGCAGGCGGATTCCAGACCGTCCGCCCAGGCGGCCCAGCGGTCGGCCCGGCTGACCGGCCGCGTGGCGCGCTCGATGGCGCGGACGGCGGCTGCCAGGGCGCGCGCCTGCCGCCCCCGGGCCTCCTTGAATGCCGCGAGTCGGGCTCGCTCCTCGTCGGTCGCCTCCTCCTGGACGTGCGGCCGCCAGGCGTCGACCCAGGCCGGCAGGTCCCGCGTCCAGCGTCCGGTCCCGCCGCTCACCCCGAACTCCCGGCTCAGTCGGTCCCAGTCGTGGGCCGCGCTTCCGGGATCGGCGCCGTCGATGCGCGTCATGCCCGAGCGGAGCAGGTCCATGAGCGGTTGCCGCTCGAAACCGGACAGCGCCACCCGGGCCAGCCGCAGCGCCGCCTGCACCGGGGCCGCGCGCACCGCGGGCAGCGTCCCGGAGCCGACGAACGGGAGACCGTGCTCCCCGAACACCGGCTGCAGGAGATGGGCGTACGGTTCGAGCGATCGGGCGATCACTCCGATCCGGTGGAGCGGCACGCGGTGACCGGAGTTGAGCGCCAGGATCCGCAGCGCCACCTCGCGCAGCTCGGCCGCCGCCCCCTGCGCGTGGAACGCCTCCACCGACCCGGCCGGCAGGGGAGGCAGGGAGGCGATCTCGTCGTACAGGAAAGGGAGCCGTTCTCCGAGCAGCCGTTCTCCGGGCGGTCGCGCCCCGGCCCCGCCGGACGTCGCGGGGGCCGGAACCGGGACCTGGACGGGATCCCCCCCGCGTCCGGTCCAGAACCGGCGTGCGTGGGCGTAGGCGGGAGCGGAGGGATGCCACGGCACCAGGAAGACGACCGGGGCGCCGGCCCGCGCCGCGGCCTCGAGAAGCATCAGGTTGACGCCGATCAGCTCGTAGGCGCCGTAGTGGACGATCAACCGGAACCGCCGGGCCCACGACTCCACGTGCGGCAGGGCGGCGTGCAGCACTCCCGCCCGGTCCGACGGCCCCCCGGTCCCCGGCCGTGCCAGGGCCCCGGCGTAATCCGCGTAGAGCCGGAGCGTGTCGCGCCCCTCCCGGCCGAGTCCATCGATCGACCAGGCGGATGCCGGATCGACCCCGGCTTCGCGCAGGTCCGCGAACGTCCCGCGCAGGGCGGCCGCGCACCCAGGGCGGCGCGCGGCATAGGCCGCGAGCTCCCCCCCCGCCGCGTCGATCAGACGCGCGACCAGCGCGTCCAGCACCCGATCCGGCAGGACCCCGGGGAGGGCGGCTCCGGCGGCGGCCGCCGCCTCCCTGGCCAACCCGTCGTGATGCAGGAAGTGGACGTTGAGCAGTCCGGGAAAGGTTTCCGCCAGCAGCGTCTGAAGATGCGCCAGGAGTCGCCGGGTGGGGGCGACAACGGCGATCGGGGCGAGCGGACCGGCGGGGTCGGTCGCGCGGGTGTCCCGGACGAGCGCCGCGAGCCGCCCCTCGAGGACGGCGAAATCGTGATGCCCTTCGACGCGGTACCTGCTCATAGTGGCGCCGAGAGTGTGGATCCGCGCCTCCGAAGACACGTCATCAAACTGAAAAGAGGGGGCTTACGTCCCCCGGCGGCCTGCGACCCAGCGGAAAACATGTAAGTGGCGCCCGGAGAATCAGTTCGGAGCGATTTTCCACACTCTGAGCGCCACTATGGGGGGGATTCTAGCGCGGCTCGCGGATCGCGGCCGGCTACTTCTCGCCGTCCCGGTCCGTCTTGGGATCGAGGCTGGTCTTCGGGGGTGATTCGATTTCTTCGTCTGGGGCGAGGGACGATCCGTCCCGGTTCATGAACTCCGCGATCTCCTCCTGGAGGGTCTTGGGGGCCTCCTTCCTCTTCGGCGGGGCGGCCTTCGCCTTGCGCCGCGGTTTCGGCTCGGGCGGGGGCTCCTCGTCCCGCTCCTCGCGGCGCGCGAAGAACTGCGCCTCCTCCGGGCTCATGACGGGGGGCGGTGGCGCCGGGGGGGTGACCGCCGAAGGGAGGGCGGCCGGGTCGGGCAGGAAGGCGTCGAGCAGCAGGCGCTTCTTCGGCGTTCGCACCTCCAGCTCGAACTGTTCGTAGAGATCCTTGCTTCCGGTCATCTCAGTTGCTGCCCGCGTCCTGGTGGAACATCCGCAGGCCGCGGCGGGCGTTCTCGTTCATCGGGTCGAGCTCCAGGGCGCGCTTCCAGGCGGCGACCGCCTTGTCGTGCTGCTTCAGCTTGTAAAAGGAGTTCCCCAGGTTGGTGTAGGCCACCGACGAGTCGGCGGCGGTGTCGATCGCCTTGCGGAACATCTCGATCGCCTGCGGATACTTGGCGGTGGCGTGGTACAGGAAACCGAGATTGTTGAACACCTCCCCCATCCCGGGGTCCAGCCGCAGCGCCTCCTGGAAGGCGGTCTCCGCCTCCTCCTGCCGGCCCAGACGCGACAGGGCCAGACCGAGGTTGTTCTGGGCTTCGCCGTATTCCGGTTGCAGCTCGACCGCCCGGCGGAAGGCCTCGACCGCCCCATCGAGCGCGCCCCGGAAGTAGAGGACGACGCCGCGGCTGTTGCATTCGACCGCTTCCTCGTGGCGGCGCAGCTTCAACGCCTCCTGGTCGCGCTGCAGCTGCGTCTCCAGCGCCTGGAGGACCGTGCGGTTCCCTTCGTTCACGCTGCGCAGCGAGGCGAAGGTCTTCTCGGTCTGACCCTTGATCAGGGTCAGAAGTTGCTGGACCTGCAGGCTCTCCTCGGTCGATTTCTCCAGCTTCTTCTCCAGGGGTCCCATGACCCGCTCGAGCTTGGCGGCGGTCGCCTGCACCCGCGACATCTCCTCCAGGAGGCGTCCGGCCATCTTCTGCTGGGTCTGCGCCACGCCGCCCATCTGCGCGAGGATCTGCGCCACCAGGGCCTCGGAGCCGGTGCCGCCCCCGCCCTGGTTCTCCAGACGGGTCGCCAGGGTCAGCAGCCCCTCCTCCATCTGCCGCCTCAGGGCGACGCTGGTCTCGCCGACGGCCCGCTCGAGGGCGTGCAGGCGCGGCGCGAGGTTCTCCGTCCCCGGGCTCCGCGGCGCGGCGGCCGGATCGACCGGCTGCAACTTCCGGTTGATGGTCGCTTCGATCGCCTGCAGGACCTGGCCGAGAATCATTTCGATCTGCTGCAGCGCCTGACCGAGGGACTGCCGGGTGTCCTGGCGCCCCGCCTCGAGAAGACCGCGCAGCTCGACGCCGATCCGGCCGGCGAGGGCGTCGGCGGCGGCGGGGGAGAGGTCGGTCTCCCGCGGCGCCGAGTCGTGGGGGGATGCCAAGTCGTGGGGGGATGCCGCGTCGCGGGGGGACGGCGCGTCGGGTCGGGGGGCCGCGGCCGCGAGGGACGCCGCGTCCAGGCGCGACGCCGCGGCCGACACCTGGTCCTTGAGCTCCCCCAGACGCGCGGCAAGAGTCTCGATCGCCTCGGCGACCCGGGTCTCGCCGACCGTGACCGTATCGAGGACTCCCTGTCCCGATTCGCGCACCACCCCCTGCAGCTCGAGGGACGATTGCAGAAGATCGCGCCGGACCTCGGTGAGGCGCCGGTCGAGCTCCTCCACGCGGCCGCGGATCGCCTCCGCCCCGTCCCCTCCGGACGCCGCGTCGCGGGGCGGTCCCGCCTCCGCCATCCGCAGCATCGCCTGGCTGGCCATCATCAGATTGCAGTCGCGCTTCTCCAGGCTGAAGAAGCGGCACTCCTCGTAGATGCACTCCCGGTTGACCGGGTGGCCGTAATCGTCGGCCGGCTTGAGCGCCGAGAGCATCGGACAGATCATCGCCCCGCCCCCGCCGGGTTCATGCCGCGGTCCCTTCGGTGAAGTCGAGCCGGGTCTCGCCCATCAGCCGCACCCTCGACCCTTCGAGATCGGCGACGACGAGTTCGCGGTACGCCCGTTCCAGGGCGCGGCGCAGGTCCGGACGGTCCCCCTCGGCCTGCAGGAGCGTTTCCAGGGTCCTGGCGGCGAGCGCGTGATCGCCGGCGCGGGCCGCGCCGAAGGCGAGAGCGCGGCTGGCGCCCAGCTCCTTGAGGTGCTCGAGGGCGCGCGGGTACTCGCCGCGGCGCAGGAACGTCTCCCCCCGCAGGCGGGCCGCCTGGGAACGGTCGAGGAGGTCGCCGTGTTTTTCGAGGAGCGACGCGGCGCGGCCGAGCTCCCCGAGATCGATGAGGGCCCGCAGCACCAGCTCGAGATCGCTCCGGCGGGCCGTTCCGTCCCCGTCGCCCGGGACGCGGGCCGCGGTCCCGCGCAACGAGGTCAGGAGCGATTCGTGCACCCGCTGCAGGAACTGGTTCGGATCGGGGGCCAGCCGGGAGGCCTCCTCCAGGCAGGCGCGCGCCTCCTCGTCCTCCTGGCGCGCCGAGGCGAAGCGCCACAGGCGCACCAGGATCGCCAGCCGATCGACGCCCGCCCAGCCCCGCTCCTTCTCCTCGCGCAGCAGGCGGACGGCGTCCGCGTCCCGCCCCGTCGCCGCGAGCAGATCGGCCAGGAGGACCACCCCGGCCACCCCTTCGGGGAACCGTTCGCGGATCGCCTGCACCTCTTCGAGGACTTCGGGGACCAGGGAGGGATCCAGCCGGCAGGCGCGATCCAGGTCCGACAGGGCGAGCTCGGCGCGCATCCGCTGCGCGTGCACGCGGGCCCGCTCCAGGTAGGCGCGGGAGTTTCCCGGGGCGGCCTTGACGATCACCTCGTACCCCTCGAAGGCCGCGTCCAGCAGGGTCGGGTCGCGCCGCGCCGCCTCGGCGAACGCCGGCAGGGCCCGGTCGTAGCGGCCGGCGCGCAGCGACGACTGCGCCAGGACCATCTGCATCTGGGGGTTGCCGGGGTGTTGCCGGCAGATCTCCTCGAGCCGCGGCAGGAGCCGTTCCGATTCCCCGGGCGCCTTCAGGAGCGCCTGCTGGATCTTCTCGGCGGCCGCCTGGAACTTGCCGCGCGCGGCGTGGATGGCGCAGGCGGCCAGGTAGGGATCGACGATCGCCGGCGCCGCGTCGTTGCATTCCTGAAGCCGCCTCAGGATCAGGGGGGCCAGCCCCTCGTCGAGCCGGAACGCCGCGAGATAGAGCGCGGCGGCGCGGGGCAGCAGCTTCAGATGCTGCAGGGCGCGTCCCAGCTCGTAGGTGGCGAACGGCTCCTTTGGGGACGCCTTGAGGATCTGCTCCAGGTGCGGCGCCAGGACCGAGGCCAGGTCGGTGTGGGCGTCGAGGAGGCGGGCGATCGTCTGGATCGCCCGCTTGACGTCGTGCGCCGCGAGCAGGAGCGACAGCATCGCCAGCCCGGGCTGCGGGTCGGCCGGAGCGGCGGCCATCAGCTTCTGCAGCTCGGTGGTGACCGTTTCCTGAAGCTTCGGGTCGGCGCCGCAGGCGGCGCGCAGCGACTCGGTGGCCTCGCCGATCCGCCCCTCGCCGGCCAGCACCTTGCCGAGCGCCAGCGAGGCCAGCGCGTGGGTCCCCTCGGCGGTCACCAGGTCCTTGAGACGCTTGACGACCTCCTGGGACAGCGCGCGGTCCCGCCCGTAGGCGGCGAAGTAACGCTTGACGGCGGCGTCGGCGTCCTGCCGGTGCGCCAGGGCGTCGCCGAGGGCCAGCGACACCCGCGCGGTGGTGGCGTCGTCGCGGACCTTCAGGAGCCCGGGGCCGAGCTCCAGGACCCGGTCGGCCTGTCCCGCCAGCATCAGGACCTCGACGAACGCCACGCGCGCTTCGAGGTCGTCGGGGGCGCCGGCGACCATCTCCTCGTAGCGGGCGAGCAGCTGCTTCAGGAGACCCGCGTTGGTCGAACCGGTCCGCCGCAGCTCGCGCAGGGCCGCGGTGTGGTCGCGGCGCTCCAGATAGAGGCTCGCCAGGAGGTAGCGGGCCTCGGCGGCGGCGGGGTTGTCCCGGTCGAACCGCTCCAGCGCCTGGCGGACCTCCTCGGCCCGATCCGGGGCCCCCTGGAGCGCTTCGCGGAAGGCGGCCGCGGCGGCGACCAAGTCTCCGCCGGCGAACGCCGCCTCGCCGATGGCGAACTGGACGGCCTGGGGCAGGGGGGTCTTCGGCAGCAGGGCGCGCAGCGCCTCCACGATCCGGGCGTGCAGATCGGGGGCGGCCTCCGCCAGCACGCCGAAGGCGTGCAGGAACTCCGCGGTCCCCTCCGGGGAGGCCTCGGCGGCGGCGGTCAGATGTTGCAGGGCCTCCAGGTGCCGGCGCAGCTCCAGACAGGCTTCGGCGGCCCCCACCCGGGCGCGGAACGCGGCCGGTTCGTCTTTGAGGAGGGGGGCGAAGCGCTCCAGCGCCGGCGCGGCCGACGGCGGGGCGACCCGGATCAGGTGGCGCAGCAGGACGATCGCCCGCTCCTTCCCGCCGGCGCGCGCCTGCAGATCGGCGAGGAGCAGGTGGGCATCGGGGGAGCGCGGATCCGCCTCCAGGAGCTTCCCCAGCTTTGGCGCGAGAAGGCTCTCCTCACCCGGCGCCAGGGTCATCGCCTTGCGCATGCATTCCACCGCGGCCGCGGCGCTCCCCTCGGCCATGTGCACGTCGGTGAGCAGGTGCCAGGGGCGGGCGAAGCCGGGTGCGGCGGCGGCGATCGCCTCGAGCTCCCCGCGGATCGCCGGGAGGCCTTTCTCCTCGGCGACGTGCAGGAGGGTCTCCAGGGCCGCCTGCGCGTGACCGCGGCGCAGCGACGCGGTGGCCAGGAGGGCGCGCGCCCGGCCGCTCTGATCCGCGGCCGCCAGCCGTTCCAGGAGGGGCACGCAATCGTCGAGCCGCTCGCCCGCCTCCACCAGCGGGCGGATCGCCGCGAGCGCCGGCTCGGTCTCGCGCGCCGCCACGAGGGCGGTCACCAGGAGCCAGCGGACGGCGGGGTGTTCCCCCTTCTCCTGCAGGAAGGCCTCGATCCGCCCCCGCACCCGCGACACCGCGCGCGGCTCGGTCTCGATCGCCAGCGACAGCTGCTGCACCCCGTCGTCGACGCGGCCGGCGGCGAGGAACAGCTCGCCGACCGCCACCCGCAGGGCGGCGTTGTGGTAGTCCTTCGCCAGCAGGGCCTCCAGACGCTTGAGGACCCGGGGGAGCTCCTCGGCATTGTTCGCGGCCACGGTCCGGTACATGCCGCCCGCCTGCTCGTAATCGCGCAGGACCTCGCAGGCGAGCGCCAGGTAGTAGGCGGACTGCAGGGAGGGCTTCGCCATCTTGGCGTCGGGGGCCGAGCGGCGGACGCTCTCCCACTTGGCCTTGTGGCGGGGGAGGAAGGTCCGGAGCTCCTCGGGGGACATCCGCTCGAGCGCTTCGAGCGCCTGCGGCAGCTGCTCCTGCCGGATGAAGTGCTCGGCGATGGCGTCGTAGAGCGGCCCCACGTGGGCGCGCGAGGCGCGCAGCTCCTCGATCATCTCGTTGACGCGCGGGTAGGACCTCGGCTCCCGGCGCAGGACGATCCGGAGCGCTTCGGCGGCATCGTGCCCCCGGTGCGCCAGGATGAGGTAACGGGCGAGGTCGAAATGGATGGCGGTGCTTTCGGGGGACTTCTCCTTCGCCTCCTCGAGAGTAGCGACCGCCCTGTCGAGCTCCCCTTTGGAATAGAACTTGAGCGCCCTCGAGACCGCCCGCTGGTCGGCGCTCTGGGTCAGGTCCTTGACGATGTCCTTGAAGCCGCTGAAATCCATCCGCTCCCCGGAGCCGGCGCGTCGTGCAACACCCTGACCCGATGCAATATATGTTTCGCGCCGGGTGATTCAAGGCGGGCGCGGGCCCCGCGGGGCGCGGCCGGGTGACCGCGGGCGGCGGTCGGGGCCGGGCCGGCACTTGACGCGGCGCGCCCCGGCGTGACAAGTTTCGCCCGCGGGAGGGAAGAATGAGGATGCGCGCTGCGGAACTGATGACCAGTGACGTCGCCACCGTCACCCCGGAGACGGGGGTCGAGGCGCTCTGCGACCTGTTCCAGAAGCGTCGCATCACCGGCGCTCCGGTCGTCGATGATCAGGGGCGGCTGGTGGGGATCGTCTCCAAGGACGACGTGATCTTCCGCGGCCGGGAGGCCGCCGGGGGGCCGCGTCAGGAGTCCGACATCAAGGGGCTTTTCACCTCCGGTTTCGTCGGCTTCACCTCCCCGGCCGGCGCCGCCGGGGCCACCGTCGCCGACATCATGACCCGCGAAGTCCTGAGCGCTCCGGAAGATGCCTCGATCGAGGAGCTCTGCCGGCTGATGTGGGAGAAGCGGGTCCACCGGATCCCCATCGTCAGGGGAGCACTCCTCGTGGGGATCGTCAGCGCCTTGGACATCTGCAAGGGGATCGTCAACGGCAAGGTCCGGCATCCCTGAATCGCCCCGCCTGCGAGCGCATCCCGCGGACCGCCGATGGTCTGCCGGACCGCGATCCCTGCAGTGCGCGACTCCTGGACACCCCTGTACAGGGTCAGGACCAGTCTCCCAACCCGTTAGCTGACAGGCATTAGCGCCGGCCGTCCATCCCGGCGACGGTCCCCGTGTGCGAGGGCTCCACACGGCGTGCCTCCTCCCTGCCCGCCGTGCTGAACCTCCAGGCCTCCGGTAAACCCCCTGAGCCACTGGGGTTTCACCGCCATGGCCGGCGCTACTCCCTGATGGCAGCGGCCTTGCTCTTAAGGGCTCAGTCACGGTCGGTGTGACGGCCGCGATTACAAAAAGGGAGCCCGGATGGCGCCTGGCGAGGGAAGGAAGTCGAGCAGCAGGGTCCTGATCGTTCCGGCACTCATCGCTTTTTTGATCGTCCCGATGCAGGTGGCGGCTGCCCCCGGCGGGAACGGCGGCGGCAAGCTGTCGTCCGAGGTCGAGGATCGAATCCGCGCCGCCGGGACCGATGACCTGCTCCCGGTCATCGTCCAGACGCGCGCCGAGCCGAGCGCCGCGCACTTCACCCGGCTGCACGGACGCGGCGGCGCGCTCAAGGCGCGCCATGTCTCGATCGCCGGCTACAGCGCGTCGCTGCCGGCCGCGCAGATCGAGGCCCTCGCCCAGGATCCGGAAGTCGCGCGGGTCTCCTTCGACACGCCGGTCCGGGCGCACCTCGACATCGCCGCGAAAGCGGTGCGGGCCGACGTGGCGCGTGTCGAGACCCCGGGTCTCGACGGCCGCGGCGTCGGCGTGGCGGTCGTGGACACCGGCGTCGCGGTCCATCCCGATCTGTATCGTTCGAGGGGATCGCCCCAGGTCGTCGAGGTCGAGATCGTGGGGCGGGAGACGGGCCTGGCGGATTACTTCGGCCACGGCACCCACGTCGCCGGCATCATCGGCGGCACCGGGGCCTCGTCCAGCGATCGGTACTCCTACCGGACCTTCACCGGTGTGGCGCCGGCGGTGCAGATCCTCTCCCTCCGGGCCCTGGCGCCGGATGGATCGGGGTACACCTCGGACATCATCGCCGCCATCGACTGGGCGATCCGCTTCCGCAGCACCTACAACGTCCGCGTCCTCAACCTGTCGCTCGGCCACCCGGTGTACGAGTCGTACGCCACCGACCCGCTCTGCCGGGCGGTGCGGGCGGCCTCCGACGCCGGCATCCTGGTCGTGGTGGCCGCCGGCAACGACGGCGGCGCCGGCACCGGGTTCGGGACCATCAGCAGCCCGGGGAACGAGCCGTCCGCCCTGACGGTCGGGGCGATGGACGACGACAACACC
>JBOGOE010000221.1:0-11833 GCA_050747445.1 Candidatus Polarisedimenticolia bacterium
CGCCGCCGGCGGGGCGGGGTTCGGACGTCCCGGAGGCGGCGAGCCGGAGCCCCCGCGGAGGTGACCCGATGTCACGTTTCCGTCTCGAGGACTTCCCGCTGCTCGAAAACGCCCCGACCTCCGCGGCCGGTCTGCGCAACAAGCTCGGGGAGATGCTGATCAGTTCGACTTCGGCGCGCGTCCGGATCGAGTCGGTCAATCCCCAGACCGGCGAGTACCGGATCGTCCTTCATGGGACGCTCGACGTCGAGCGTCCGCCATTCGAGCGCCCGTGAGGAACCCATCGTCCTTCAGGGAGGGCGACGCATGAGAGGCTTCCGGCTTCAGGATCTGAACACCCTCGAGGTCTCTCCGACCTCGCCGGCAACGCTCCGCGACAAGCTCGGCGCGCTGCTGGTCCACTCGGTCAACGCCGCCGCCCAGGTCGAGTCGGTCGACCGGGAGACGGGCGAATACCGGGTGGTCCTTCAGGGCACGCTCGACCTCGAGGATCCAACGCTCGATCGCTGAACGCCGCGCGCGCGGCGGGAGATTCCGTGTCCGACGAAGGACGGCTTCGTTTTCGCGACAAGATCCGGCGGCGTCCCGGGACGCGGCCGGCCGGCGACGCGGACACCGCGCCGGCGGGCGAGATGACGGCGCCGGCGGGCGTGCCGGACGATGCCGTCGTCATCCGGGGATTGGAGTGCGGGCCGTTTCCCCAGGCCGAGGGGCTCCACCCGCGCTTCGTTCCGGGGGTGCCGCGGATCCTGATGACCATCGACGTGGGGGCCGCTCTGCGACGCCCGGGGACGGCCCTGCCGGAGGAGGCACGCCGGCGCCTGCTCGCCGTCTGCCCCTGTCTCGGCGAGCACGAGTGCGGGCAGGGGGACCCGTTCACTGGCGCGCCGGCGGTCGGTTCGGAGGACGAGGACGGTCTGGCGCTGGCCCACCTGATCGAGCACGTGGCGATCGACATCGCCGCCACCGCGACCGCGCGCCGTTGCAGCGGCGTCACCTGCGCCTGGCGCGGCCGTCTCGATCGCTTCGACATCTTCCTTGAATGCCACGACCCCGCCGTGGCGAGGACCGCCGCCATACTCGGAACCGCGGTGGTGCGCGACCTGGCGAGCGGCTCCGACCGCCTCGGCGAGCACGGAAGGTGCCGCGATCTGCTGTGTGCGTTCGCCCGGCAGGCGGGGACCGACATGGCGCCCGAGGACGCGGCGCGGATCCTGGGCACGGAGCTCCGGGAGGCCCTCGGAGCACTCGAGGATCTGAAGCGCTGCGGCTACGTGCAGGCGGTCCCGTCCCCGTTCACCTTCAGCTCCGCGACGGGACTTCTGTACCGGAGGACGCCGCCTCCGGCCGCAGGCGTTCCGTAAGGTCGAGGTACTCCTTTAGGGCCGAGCCCTCCTCGCGGAAGGAGCGGCGGAACAGGCGCGTGATGCCGCGCCGGTCGATCCGCCCCGAGTGGTAGGCGTCGAACAGCTCCTGCCCCAGGAAATACCCCAGCTCGTGGATCAGGATGTTGGCGCGTTTCGGCTCGGCGCGGATCCCTTCCAGGATCTCGGGCGGCACGTCGTCGTACCGCTCGTACGCCTGCTCGAACTTCTTGTGGAGCAGGATGAAGTTGATGATGGCGTTGAACTCCTCGAAGCCGTAGGGCGTCTCGCGTTCGATCGTCTCCCGGTCCTTGCGGTAGTACTGGTAGAACTCGGTCTCGAAGAAGTGGTTGCGGCTGCGGTCGATGAGCTTCGATCCGAAGAAGCCCAGGGCTTCCTCGATCACGCCCGTATAGAACAGGTCGTGCTGCGGCATGGCGCGCGGCGCGTCCTCGTAGATCTCGTTCTTCAGGGCCAGGTTGACGAAGTGGGCCGCCTCCTCCCCCGCGTGCACGACGTTGAATTGCCCGATCAGGATGGCGTTGATCCGGGGGACGTAGCAGGAGCCGCTCTCCTGCAGGTGCACGAGGAGTTCGTCGGTCTCTGCGGCGGTGAAGTCATGGGCCCGCAGCAGCCGCCGGATGTCCGGCTCCTCCATGCCCGAGTAGACCTCGGGGTAGACGTCCACCAGGAACGCCGGCCCGCCGCCGGAGGCGTGCACCGGCTCGGCGTATTTGTCGATGCGCAGGAAGTGGAGGATCGTGTCGATGACGTTGTAGATGGTCGGCGTCAGGTCGACGCCGCCGTCGTCTTCCGCCTCGCCGCGCCAGACCTCGATGGCCTGCCGGTAGGCCTCGTACTTGGCGAGGGGGGACGTGTTGAAATGACAGTAGCGATCGGGCCCGAGCGTGACCACGTCCACGTGCTCCAGACCGCTCTCGGCGAGCTGCCAGTACACCGTCTCGAGGTTCTGCAGCACGACGATCCCCCGCTTCTCCAGGCCGCGGCGCTTGATCTGATCCTGGACCCTGCGGGGCAGGTGGTTGCGGGCGAGGTGCGACTCGCCGATGACGACGACGATCTTGGCGCCCGGGTGGCGCTCGGCGATCTGGGCGATGTGCGCGGCGGCATGGGCGTCACGCCGGCGGATGAACCGGAAGCCGCTGCGTGGCTCGGAGTCGACGCCGTAGACCGGCAGCCCGTGCTCGCGCGCCGCGTCGAACAACCGGCGGAAGGACGCCCAGTCGTAGCCCCAGTCGAGATCGTACCGGATGCCCTTGAGGAACTCCTGTTCCGTCGACTCGCCGCGCATGAATCGATCGAGCGTCCTCTGGCTGCGGGCGAACACCAGCTCCAGGCAGAGCACGACCTGCCGGGAACGGACCGCGATTTCCCGCAGCAGGCGGGAGGCGAATTCCTGGGCGGCCGGCAGGACGTGATAGTCGCCGATGTAGACGAGATCGGCCTTGTAACAGGCGATGATCAGATCGTCAAGCGTGGAGACCTGCTCGAAGCCGGCGAACTCCTCGTGGAACTCGCGGATGTAGCGCCTGCGGCTGTTGCGATCGACGCCGAGGATGTCCCGTTTGAGGCGGGCGACGGCCGCCTTCTGCAGCTCGATGCCCTCCCGCAGGGGCGCGGAGGGGGGGGCCGTCGACGGGGTGGGCATGACGGGACATCGCTCCCGCCCGGACGCCGCGCGCGCCGGCGGCCGGATGGCTGCGCGGGACGCGCGCGCGTCCTACTTCCTGTCCTTCGGCTCCGGCGGCTGCTCGCCGTGCAGCGCGTCCTTGAAGTTCCGGATGCCGGCGCCGAGACCGCGTGCCAGCTCGGGGATCCTCTTTCCTCCGAAGATCAGCAGGAGGATGATGAAGATCAGTATCAGCTCGGGAATACCGAACGGTCCCATGGACATCCACCCCCTCGGCGAATCTTAGTTTCGGGTCAGCGGCAAGTCAATGCGACGCCGGCCGCCGCCCGTCCGCCGATCCATCCGCCTCCGGGGCCGGCGACGATCGCGGCGGAGGCAGAATCACCCTCCGGTTTCCCTCCCGCCGGGTCACGTGGGTCTGGTCGAAATGCTCGAGAAGCGGGATGGCGTTCTTGCGGCTCGTGCCGCTCAGGTCCTTGAAGTCGGAAATGTCGATGACCGGATTCGCGGCGCGGCGCTCCCACAACCGTCGCTTCAGGTCGTCCAGGGCCTCCGCATGGAACACCTTGCCGTCCTGGATCTTCACGACCCGGCCACGCGCCAGCAGCAGGTGCAGGAGTCGGGCGACCTGACCGGCGTCCGATCGGAGCGCGGCGGCCATCTCGATGGCGTCCGGCGGGTTGGTGCCCGCCTGCAGGAATCGGGCGTCCATCGCCTCCAGAAGCTCCGACTCCCGGGCCGAAAGCTCGATGCGATGCGACGCCAGGGCCGCGCGGTCCCGGTTGAACCGGAGGATCCCGCGCGTCGCAAGGTCCTGGAGGAGGCAGCGGAACACGTCGGGGTGACTCCGCGCGAAGACGCGCGTGCGCACCTCCTCGCGCGGCAGCCCCTCCTGCAGCGGCTCCCGGCGATGGTATTCCGCGAGGACCGAGGTCACCGCTTCCGTCAGGGACGAGGCGACCCGCGCCGAAAGATAGCGGCGCGGCACGGCGTCCAGCGCGACGACGCCACCGGCGCGCGCGGCCCCTTCGAGCACCGGCCCGATCTCCGTCGCGTCCAGACCGGTCCGCGATCGGATCCCGGCCGTGTCGATCCCTTCGGCCCCGGCTTCCTCCACCAGGACCACGAGGCGGGTGGCCCGATCGGGCGATGCGAGCCGTTCGAACCGGTCCTTCAGGCCGCGGGCACCTTTCCGCAGCTTCGGCGGGCGGTTGTCCAGGAGGGTGCCGCCGCCGATGGTGATCGCCGGCGAATAGTGGCGCACGATGAAGCGGTCACCCGGCAGGGCCGTGACCGGCGTCTCCAGCCGGAGCTGCGCGAAGCCCCGTCCGCCCGGCGGGATCTCGCGGGACTCGACCAGTCGGACACGCGCCATCGCCTCGAGGGTGCCGTGATGGAACCGGACCCGCGACAGATCCTTCAGGGGTCGCCCGGCGCCGGGGAGAATTTCGATGACGGCGTCCAGGACGTGGGACGGCTCCAGGATCCCCGGCGCGGTGAGCAGGTCGCCGCGACGGATCTCCCCGACGTCGATCCCCTGCAGGTTGACCGCGGTGCGCTGTCCCGGCGACGCCACGGGCGTCGGTGTGCCGAAGACCTGCAGTCCCCGGACCTTGGCCCGGAAGCCTCGCGGCTGGATCTCGACCTCCTCCCCCTCGCGGATGGTTCCGGCGATCAGGGTGCCCGTAACGACGCTGCCAAATCCCTTCATGCCGAACGAGCGATCGACCGGGAGGCGCAGCAGGCCCCCCGCAGGTCGCGGCTCGATCCGGGAGGCGGACTCCTGCATCGCCGACCGGAGCTCGTCCAGCCCCTCCCCCGAGCGGCTGCTCGCGGCGATCACCGGTGCGGATTCGAGGAACGAACCCGCTACGTAGTCGCGGACCTCCAGCCGGACGAGGTCGAGGATGTCCGGCTCCACGAGGTCCGTTTTCGTCAGAACGATCAGCCCGTGGCGGATGCGGAGGAGACGGCAGATGTCGAAGTGTTCCCGGGTCTGGGGTTTGATCGATTCGTCCGCCGCGACGATCAGCAACACCATGTCGATGCCGCCGACGCCCGCGAGCATGTTCTTGACGAAGCGTTCGTGCCCCGGAACGTCCACGAACCCGAGGCGCGTGCCGTCCGGGAGATCGAGATGGGCGAACCCGAGATCGATGGTGATGCCCCGCTCCTTCTCCTCCTTCAGGCGGTCGGGGTCGATCCCGGTGAGGGCGCGGACCAGCGAGCTCTTCCCGTGGTCGATGTGGCCGGCGGTGCCAACGACGATCTGACGGCGGGGCGGGTTCATGGGCGGCCGGAAGAGGGGAGATTTCCGCGAACGGGGGACCTACTGGCGGACCCGTCGGACCTTCTTCATCTCTTCCTCGTAATACTTGCGGAACAGCACCTCCCACTCGGCGCTGCCCTCCGGAATGTCCCGCTTCTGGGAGGCAATCCGGCGGCGGATCATCTCTTCCAGCTCCGCCTCGCGGACCATCTCCCCCTCGAGGATCTGCAGGACCCCGAGCCGGACGTCGTTGACGTCGCGCAGGAAATCGACGCTCTCGTCGTCTTCCAGCAGGTTGACCACGACGTGGGACAGGTGCACGCAGCGCTCGTGACTCAATCTCATGAGGTCAGATCACCACCTTGCGGTCTCTCGCGAGCTTCGCCTTGGCCTTGCGGAACAGCTCCTGGTAGTTGACGTCACCGCGCGCGATCTGGTCCGCGTAGTTCTTCAGGAGCTCGTGGACCTCGTCATTGAGGCGATCCTCGGCTTCGAGGTCGCCAAGGATGGCCTTCGACACGGCGTCGGTCAAGGCCTCCGGCCGCTCGGCCACGATCACCCCGTCGGCGATGAGACCGCGGACAATCCGCTCGGAAAGCTTGTCGACCTGCTCGCGCGTCAGGCGCATCGCGACATCCGCATAGGGGAAGCGGTCGGAGAATAGCACAGCGCTTCCGGGGTTGCCAACCGGCCGGGGGCATGCCGTGAAACGCACCGCCGGCCGGTGCGCGGTGGGGCCGGAGGCCTCAGTGCGACGTGGAGGTGCCGGGTCGGACCCGCGCGGCCGGTGGCACACCGTGCCCGGCGGTGGTGTTGGCCGCCCGGGTGTGCCGGGCCATGAGCTTGCGGAGGCGCTTCTTGGCCTGGTTTTCGATCTGACGGACGCGCTCGCGGGACACGCCCAGCTTCTCGCCGATCTCCTTGAGCGTGAACACGCGGCCGCCTTCGAGCCCGAAACGGTTGATGATGACCGTCTGCTCCTGCTCGCTGAGGCTCCGGAGGGCCAGCCGGATGACGACCTGGCTCTCGGTCTTGATCAGCTCGTCCTCGGGGTTGACCGAACGGCCGTCCACCAGGTAGTCGGAGATCGGGGTGTCCTTGTCCTTGCCGACCTTGTCGTCCAGCGACAGCTCCCGCATCTTCATCTGCAGGATTTCGTCGATCTTCGCGATGGTCACCCGCAGCTCGCGGGAGATCTCCTCGCGGTCGGCCTCCCGGCCCAGCTCGCGGGCCAGCTGCCGTTCCGTGTTGCGCACGTTGCGCACCTTCTTGAGCTGGTAGTTGGGGATGCGGACCATGGCGGAGTGCTGCGACAGGGCCTTCAGGATCGACTTCCGGATCCACCAGATGGCGTAGGTGATGAACTTGGTACCGCGCGTCGGGTCGAAATGGTGCGCCGCCTCGATGAGGCCGATGTTCCCTTCGTTCAGGAGATCCTCGAAGGGGAGGCCCATGTTCTTGTATTCGCTGGCGATCTTCACCACGAAGCTGAGGTTGGACTGGACCAGGTCGTGATACGTGTCGTTCGGATCGCCCTGCTGCATCTTCGCGGCGATCGCCTGTTCTTCTTCTTTGGTGAGAAGGGGGAACTCGCTGATTTCCTGGAGGTACTTGGCAACGCAGGTACTACGCTCGAACGGACGATTCGCCATCAGCAGCCGTCCCTCTCCTTACGCCCGGGGCCAACAAGGGCCCGGCGGCGTCTTTCTCCTTGACAACGTTTTTGTAAGGCCATACATTTAGGCGCAAGCTCCGGCTCGAGTCGTCGGCAGAGACACGAGTCCCCACAAGGTCGGGCGAAGCATGGAACGACCCACCGCCATAAGGAAGGAAGGGCTCTCGACCCTCGGCTGCGCGTTCACTCTCGATGACGCCATCAAGATTTTGACGCGGCGAATCGACTGGCTGTGTGAGCTGACGACGCAAGTATATGGTCCGCCAACAAGCGTGTCAAGAGATTTTTGCTTTGCAGACATCGGCCACAAGCGCTTGATTTTACAGGC
Organism: Candidatus Polarisedimenticolia bacterium; assembly: GCA_050747445.1. Lineage (GTDB taxonomy): Bacteria > Acidobacteriota > Polarisedimenticolia > Gp22-AA2 > Gp22-AA2 > JBOGOE01. The sequence goes on from JBOGOE010000221.1 coordinate 7,288, forward strand.
ATTTTAGCGAATTGACCCGGGGAATACCGCGTGCAGACGTCAAAATTTAAAAAGCAGTCGATGCTCGTCGGGTCCAGGATTCGCGCACTCCGAAAAGACCACGCCCTGACCCAGGCCGACTTGGCCAGCCGCATCGGAATCCAGCAGTCGGATCTGTGCCGGATGGAGAACGGAGAGTACAAAGTCAGCCTGGAGAGTCTCTTCAAGATCCTCTCGGTCTTCGAAATGAGCATCGCCGATTTCTTCCAGGACGAGATGGCGGCGGTCGGGAAGGACCGGGATTACGAGGTGATGAAGCAGTTCCAACGGCTGTCGCCGCGCGCTCAGGAGGAGGTTCAGGACTTCGTGCAGTTCAAGCTGCAGAGCGAAGACCGTGACCGCATGAAAAGGGGAAACTGAGCGCCCATGCTCGAGGATCCCGTCGCACGCTGCAACGAGCTGACGCACTCCGGCAGCCTCCAGCTCCGCAAGGGCGAGTTCAAAGAGGCTGTCGAAACCTTCCGGGAAACGCTGCGGCTTGCCGAATCGATCGAGGACCGGGTTCTCGTATCGCGCGCCCACTGCAATATCAGCACTGCCCTCCTGGCGCTGGGTCAGGTCCAGGAGGCCGAGAAGGGGCTCAGGGCGATCCTGCTCAACAGCAGGGATTCACAGAGCATCTTCATCGCCTCCTCGAACCTCGCGAGCGCGTTGCGCCGCCAGGGGAAACCCCAGAAGGCCCTGTTCTACGCCCGCCGCGCACTGCGGGCCTGTGAACCTCTCGACAACGCGCTCTGGAAGGCCACCTGCCACAACCTGCTGGGCAACATCTACCTCAGCATGAGCTACCTCGACGACGCCACGTCGGAGTACCGCACCGCCCTGTCGATCAGCCAGAAGGGCGGCCTCGGGACCTCCTATCCCGTCGACTACATCAAGGAATGCCTGGGATACTGCACCCTCCTGAAGCGGCGGTACCGCCAGGGGATCGCGCTCATCCTGGAGGCGCAGAGCATCGCCGACGCCAACGGGAACGTCCGCTGTCTGGTCGAGTGCTATCAGGACCTGTCGTTCGCGTACATGCAGCTGAAGGAACTCCCCAGGGCGGAGGAGTACGGGCTCAAGGCGCTGAAGGTCGCCGAGGAACGCGGCTATCTCGATATCCTCAAGAACTGCTACTACCTGCTGGGCGAAATCTATCTGTTGATGGGTGACGAGGCCAAGAGCGATCTCTACCTGGATCGCCTGCAGGCTCTCTACCCGCACCTGGCGGTGTTGAAGGACTTTCTCAAGACCTTCGATGTCAGCAACATCATCAATTTGAAGAACCCTTTCTAGGAGCGGTGAAGGTGGCTCGGTCGGCGGCGTTGCTGAAATGGGTGGGTGGGGCGGTCCTGGCCTGCCTGCCCCTCGCGTCGGGGCTGCTGCCCGCGGTGGAGCCGGGACCTGCAGCCGGCACGGCGTCCGCGCCCCTCTTCGCCATCGACCCCGTCTCGGGGACGCTGGCAGCCGTCTGGAGCCGCCACGATGGCCTCCGCTTCACCCTCACCTATGCCAGGCTCGAAGAGGGCCACTGGGTCGATTTTCACGACCTGACGTTCGGCCCGCAGAACGATCGTGAGCCCCGGATCGGATTCGACCGGTCCGGCGCCTGGCTCTTCTGGGTGACGGATGGCGGGCGCCACCTCTACGCTCCCATCGATCTTTCACGCGGCCGTCTGCACGCCGTCCCGCGCTCCCTTCCCGACCCGCTGGCGGCGCCCGTGCCGGCGTCCGCGCCGCGCGCTCCAGGCGATCTCACGCTGGATGCGGCGGATGCGCCGATCCCCCCGACCAAGATGTGCAAGGGGGACGCCTGCGCGTCCGGAGCTTCCCTCCCGTCCGCACCGGGCGACGCCACCACGCAGGCGACGGATGCGCCGATCCCTCCGAGCCAGAGCCACAACAACGGAGGCGGGGGCCCAAAGGCGAATCAGGTGTCCGCCTGGGGCGTGGGGAGCGACTCCTCCTGCGGCAGCATCGTGCTGGTGCTGCCGGCGCGGGATGGCCGGACGGCATCGGTGGTCCGCTTCAGCGGCGGGCTGACCGCGCTTGTGGACCGGACCGCCCTGCCGTCCCCCGTGCCCGCCGGCTACGGGGATCACGCGGCGCTGACCTACCTGCCGTCGCTCTGCGACTAGGAGCCGGCCCGAGCCGGGAGGGACGACCCCTTCATCCGCGGCGTTCAGTGGAAGCGGTATTTCTCGTCGTCGTCCCGCATCACGCGGAAGCGGCGCCGCCGCAGCTTCCAGCGGAGGTCGTTCCAGATCTCCCGCACCCTCCACGCCCGCCTCAGGTAAAGGTAGCCGAACAGCATGCCGCCCAGGTGGGCCGTGTGCGCCACTCCATCGTTCAGACCGAGCAGCGAGAACAGCTCGATCCCCGCGCAGAGCAGAACGAAGCTGATGGCGCGCATCGGGAAGATGAACCAGAAGAGGATCTGCCGGTTGGGGAACAGCATCCCGTAGGCGAGCATCACCCCGAAGACCGCGCCTGACGCTCCGATCGTCCTGCTGTGCTGGAACACCAGACAGGTGACCAGCCCGGCCCCGATGCCGCACAGGAAATAGTAGAAGAGAAAGCGGCGGGTCCCGATGCGGCGTTCGACCTCGGTCCCGAACATCCAGAGCATCAGCATGTTGAGCAGCAGGTGGGTCAGCCAGTTGGTGGCGTGCAGGAACATGTACGTCACCAGCTGCCACAACCGCAGCGACCCGAACGCCTCGGCAGGCATCAAACCGAACTGAAGGTGCATCGCGCCCCGCTCCGGCCCCTGGTCGGTCAGGACCTGGAGGGCGAAGACCGCGACGTTGGCGATGATCAGTCCCTTGACACCCGGCGTGATCCGGCCGCCGAGGCCGCTCTGCGGATCGTAGTGGGACCGGGTGTAGGGCATCGGGACGAACCCTCCGCGACAGCGCGCTCCGTGCCGCGCCGGCATCGATCTCCGGCGTCGCTCCGGATCACTCCTCGCGCAGCTCGGCGTTCCAGTAGGCCACGTCGAGGAAGTTCTTCCAGGCCTCGTACTGGCCCGAGGTGAAGGTGATCTTGACCAGCGGGTGCCAGCGCGGCTTGACCGGCGGGCGGATCAGCCGCATCCCGGCCTCCTCGGGCAGATGCCCGCCTTTGCGCGAGTTGCAGGCGATGCAGCAGCAGACGACGTTCTCCCACGTCGACCTGCCCCCGCGCGACAGCGGCACCACGTGGTCCAAGTTGATTTCGCGGGTCTGGAACTTGTGACCGCAGTACTGGCATCGATTGCGGTCGCGGTAGAAGATGTTCTTGCGCGTGAACCGGACCTCGTGCCGCGGCAGGCGATCGAAATCCAGGAGCAGGATGACCCGCGGGATGCGGATCCGGATGGTCGGTGTCACGATGACGTCCTCATTGGACTGCGCCGGGATGTCGACCCAGTCCTCCCAGTCGTAGGTCGCGTAGTCCGGCCCCACCGCCCGGACGTGACCCTTGTAGAGCAGGCAGAAGGCCTTGCGGACGGTGGTGACCTGGACCGCCTGGAACAACCTGTTGAGAACGAGGACGTTGGTGTCGAGCATCTTCCCGCGCCTGACCGCGCCTTCAGGCCCCGATGGGCCGGCGCCGAAAAATAGACCGCGTCAGCGCCCCTGTCAAGCGCGGCGCCGGCCGGCGGCCCGCTTCGCCGGTCGCGGGCGGCGGCCGGACGCAGGCCTGCGACCGTTGACCCCGGGCTGGTAGTCGGTCACCAGGCGTCGCTTTTCCTGGTGGCGCTCGAGCGCCAGGCCGATCAGCCGGTCCACCAGGCGATCGAACGGCAGACCGGTCGCCTCCCAGAGCTTCGGGTACATGCTGATCGGCGTGAATCCCGGAATCGTGTTGACTTCGTTGAGGAACACGGCGTGCGTCGCGCGATCGACGAAAAAATCCACGCGCGCCATCCCCGCGAGGTCGAGCACCTTGAAGGCGCGCGCCGCCAGATCCCGAACGGCGCGCGCCTGCTCCTCGGGGATCGGGGCGGGGATCAGCAGGCGCGAGCCCGGATCCAGGTACTTGGCCCGGTAGTCGTAGAACTCGTTGGCCGGCACGATCTCACCGGGCACGGAGACCTCCGGTTCGTCGTTCCCGAGGACGCTGCATTCGATCTCGCGGCCATCGACGGCCCGCTCCACGAGGATCTTCCGGTCGTAGCGGCCTGCGAGCCGGACCGCGTCCGCGAGACCCGCGCGATCGCGCGCCTTGCTGACGCCGACGCTGCTGCCGCCGTTGCAGGGCTTGACGAAGCACGGATAGCCGAAGGCCCCCTCGACCGAGTTGATGAAGCGCGCGGCATCGTGTTCGAACTCGTGCCGCCGCGCCAGGCGGTAATCGACGATGGGCAGCCCGGCCTCCCGGAACAGCGCCTTCATCACCCCCTTGTCCATGCCCACCGCGGAGCCCAGGACGCCGGCGCCCACGTACGGCAATCCGGCCAGCTCGAGCAGACCCTGGAGGGCTCCGTCCTCTCCACCCGTCCCGTGGACGATCGGGAAGACGACGTCCAGCCGCCCGGGAC